>CBDUVN010000123.1:0-5454 GCA_965370685.1 uncultured bacterium
GCTGCGAAGGACTGAGTCTGAGGAAGGAGGGTCGGTGCTGGACCCCGACGCTGGCTGGTCCCCGATTCCCCCGACGTTCGCGGGCGATGTTCCCGACGGACACGACCCCGATCGGGACATGAGGCGGGACATGAGGCGGGACCTGCGGCGAATCGATGGCGTGCGTGCGGCTCTCAGCGATGTGTGGCAGGCCGACTCGCGGGCGTTGGACGGGGTCGGCTGGATGCTGAAGGGCGATCACGCCCGGGTGCACGGCTGCGGGGAATGGCCGTTCGAGGCCTGGGCCGGACACCGCGGCTGGAAGTCCGTGTCGGTCGGGCTGCGCGGGTTCGGATTTGATACCGGGGACCTGCCGCGCCCGACCAACGACCTGCTCCGCTGGCTCGGTGGATCGCTCGCGGGCCGCGGCGTGGACCTTTCATCCCTGAAGTGGCTGGGCCTTCTTCGACGGGAGCCGGTCCAGGTCGAAGGGATATCGGACGGCTACGTGGCCCTTCGACTGTCTGGTCTCACTGTCGGCCGCGGCTTCGTTCGATCCGGGCGGGTGCGCCACGAAATACCCGGCGTGCACGCCCGCAGTCTTCGAGCGGTGCTCGAACGCGCCTGACGTCGGCCGGCTGCCCGGCGGAGGATCAGGTAATCAGGTTACACAGGTAGGCCGTGGCCACTCCCAGGTAATTGCCCAGCGCGTAGCCGATGAGCGCGAGCATGATCGACACGGGAACTAGCTCCTCCCGGTGATAGCCGGCCGCCACCGGCGCGGACGCCGCCCCTCCTACGCACGCGACACTCGAGACCGCGGCCATGCTCACGTCCAGCCGTAGCAGCTTCGCCCCGATTATCACGAACACGAGGTGGACGGCGATCGCCACGAACCCGGCCACGAGGAACCAGCGCGCGTCCGCCAGCTGCCGCAGGTCGGCGGATGCCCCGATCATCGTCATGTACAGGTAGACGAAGCTCATCGACAGCGGCTCTGTGCCGGGAACGTCCTTCAGCGGGGTCGCCGACAGCAGCACGCCGAACGTCGTCACGAGCAGGATCGTCCACGTGCTCACGGTCAGGACAGGTGGAAATTCCGGAACCATTCCCGCGACCCAGCGCGCGGCGACGATCGTCACGAAGCCCCAACCGATGAGAGTGAGCACGTCGCGGTAGTGTACCTCGTGCGTCTTCTTCTCGATCTCGGCCGTCGCCTCGAAGAATTCAGCGATCTGCTCGTCCGACACGCCCGTGAACTTGTTGAACGGCTTCGCCCACCGCTTGCAGGTAAGGATGAGCGGGAAATAGATCAGGTAAACGAGGTTGTCGACGATCACGACGATGCCCACCAGTTCGCTCGGCGTATTGAGGCTCTCCGCCACCGCGGCCAGGTTTCCCGTACCGCCGATCCAGCTGCCTGCGAGGGCTCCAAACCCCGACCACGCGTTCTCAGGCAGCCCGGTCTGGAACGCGAAGAACGCCGCCACGCAGCCGACCACGATTCCTACGGCGCCGATCGTCAGCACGATCGCGCCCCGCCAGGCGACTTTCATCGACTGGAGGATGTTGATGTCGAGCAGCATCAGCACGATGAACAGCGGTACCGCGAACGAGCGGAAGGTTTCGTAGATCGCGCTCTCGCGCGGGATGATGTTCAGGTTCGACAGGAAGATCGGCGTGAGGAAGATCCAGATGATGGCCGGCAGGAAGTCGAAGATCTTCCACTGCGTCTTCCGTTCGAGCCACAGGAAGAACACCGGGACCATGCAGATCACGGCCATCACGCCGAACAGGTCGTTGAACAGAGGCTGGGATTCCATCCGTTACCTTTCGCGGGCGACGCCGGTCGAGCCGAAGCCCCCCGCGCCGCGCTCGGTGTCCTCGGGCAGATGATCGACGAGCTCGATTACCGGTCGCTCGAATTTCGCGAACACCAACTGCGCGATCCGCTCTCCGCGCCGGACATGGATCGTGCGCTGCTCGATGCCACGGGCCAGGCGCTCGATCAACTCTCCGGGCGGGCCGTCCAGCTCCTCGCTCGTTACCGCGGGCTCGGCGTTGTACAGGATCACTTTCACCGGACCCCGATAGCCCGGATCGATCGTTCCAGGAGAGTTCAGGCAGCCGAGTCCCTTTCGAAGCGCCTGCCCTGAGCGGGGGCGAACCTGTCCTTCCACGCCTTCCGCAAGGGCGATCCTGATGCCTGCCGGCACGGCGACCCTGCCACCGGGCGGCAGATCGACGTCCTCGCACGCGATGAGGTCGATCCCGGCGTCTCCGGCCCGTGCCGGATCCAGGCCCGCATCGGCCGCTGAGGATGCCCGGCCGAACATCGGGTGCTCAGGAAGCAGCTCGATCCGGACGGCGCCGGTCGGCCCGGCTGGAGTAGACATGCGCCACAGTCTACCGGGATGCCGAGGATTCGGGAACCGGCGGCGAGCTCCTCTCCGTTGACGCCGTACTCCTCTCCGTTGACGCCGACCCCCCGGGCGAGTCGATTGCAGCCTGCCGGTGGCCGATTCACCCAGCCCCTCGCTCTGGATCCTGAATGCCAGGTTTACAGGCACCGCTCGCCTCGAAACGTGTGCTTGGACTCGCGACGATGATCGCTGGGCTTCTCCTGCCGGCGACGGGATTCGCGCAGGCCGACAGCATTCCTCAGCAGGACAGCATTCCTCTGGCTGACAGTATTCGAATCATTCTAATCCCGCAGCAGGACAGCATCTCACAGCAGGCGACCCCGCCGGTCGTCGATACGATCATCGTGAATCGCAGCAACGTATTCCCACCGGACGTCGCTGAGGGAAGCGCGATCTTCCGGATCATGAACGCGATCCACATGGTGACGAAAGAGCAGGTGATTCGGAACGAGCTGCTGTTCGAGGCCGGCCAGCCGCTCGATTCCACGCTCATAGCGGAGACCGAGAGAAACCTCCGCAAGAAGAACATCTTCCGAGAAGTGACGTTCGACACGACCCGCGTGGATGACCGGCTGGCGGTCGAGGTCGACACTCACGACGGATGGTCGCTCAAGCCCAAGTTCAGTCTCGGTGCGGCGAGCGACGGGACTATCACCGGGCAGATCGGAATCAACGAGATCAACCTGTTCGGGACGGGAAACCAGGCCTACGTCGCGTACGAGAAACAGGTCGATCGGCAGGGTCTCAACGCTTCGGCCAATTTTTCCCGAGTCTTCGCGACAAACCTGGACCTTCGAGGCAACTACGCGGGCCTCTCCGACGGAAAGAACGGCAACTGGTATGTCGGGTTTCCCCTGCGCTCCGTCCAGTCCAGCAGCGGGCTGGAGCACAACGGCCTGGCAGCCAACCAGAACGTCATTCAGTACCGCGTCGACGATGCAGGCAGGGACTCGACCGTGTTCCAGCGCGAGGCCCTGATCCTGGATCTCGATGCGACCATGGCGCTTCGGACCAGTGGCCGAGGCTACCTGCGGGCCGGTCTTCACGGAGAGTTCCGCAACGAGGGGTACTCCGGGAGCGACAGTCTGGGACTCGGAATACCCACCATACCGGACTCGCTTTACGGGGTGTTCGGCGGGTTCGTGGAGATGAACCGCGTCGATTTCTGGGAGGTGAACCGGTTGAACGGGTTCGGGACGGAGGACGTGGACCTGAGTCTGAGCTTGCGTCTCGGAGTCGATGTAGCCCTCTCCGGGCTCGGGTTCGAGAAAAACGGTGTCGGCCCGTCCATTCGGGCCGCGGGCGGGATTCTGCTGCCGAACGGATTCGTGTGGGCGGCACTGGATGCGAACGCCTTGTGGAATTCGGCCGGGCTCGATTCGGGACGTGTGCTGTTCAGCGTGTCAGCCGGTTTCAAGCCCGACGACAAGCACGCGCTCGTGGGCCAGATCCAGGCGGGTCTGCTCGAGAACACGCCCCCTGGATCGGAATTCGATCTCGGCTACCAGAACGCTCCCCGGAGCTGGGCGCCGCACGCCTTCGTCGGCACGCGCACCATCTGGAGCATGTTCGAGTACCGCTGGTTCGCGTTCCAGAACGTGCTGAACCTGGCTGACGTGGCGTTGGCCGCGTTCGCCGACTACGGGGGTGCCTGGTACGAAGACCAGGATCGGCGATTCGGCGGGAACATCGGATTCGGCCTGCGCTCGGGGTCCGCGCTCGCCACGATTGCTACGACCGGCCGGTTGGACTTCGGCTGGCGATTCGGAAATGACCTGGGCGAGGGGAGCGAGTTCGTCGTGAGCTTCGGCTCCGGGTTCGTGTTCCCGCGCCGAACTGCGCCTGCGATCTCCTACAAGGCGTCTCCTCCCTGAGCGCGATGCACAGTCGCGCTTGACTCTCCAACAGCTCCCGCTTGACGCGTCTCACAGAGTTCTTGACGATACCTCGACATCGCTTGATTTCCTTGAATAATCAACTGATCCAGGCCTGACCGGGCCGCATCACTCTCGATCCAGACGGCGGATGCACCGCCGAACGGAACCAGGGAGGAAACGATGCGAGCCCGGACTACGATCACCGCACTTCTCAGCGCGACCCTGCTTTTCGGCGTCGCCTCTTCAGTTTCGGCCCAGGTCCGGCCCCTGCCCGACGACACCCTGGAATTTCACTACGAGGGCAGGCGCTCGGTGTGGATGGCCCTGGGCCAGATCACCGCAATGAACGGCCTCGTGTGGGGATTCGACTATCTGGTGCAGCGCAAGCCGGTGTTCGAGATCAGCCCGAAGACCTTCGCCACGAACCTCGGGCGGGTCCCGGAGTGGGACACGAACACGTTCGGGACGAACCAGCTGATGCACCCCTACAACGGCGCAATGTTCTATGGCGTGGCAAGGTCTGAGGGGTTCAGCCCGCTCGCTTCCGCCGCGTTCACGCTGGTCGGGAGCGCACAGTGGGAGTGGATGTGGGAGACCGTCACTCCGTCCGCAAACGACCTCTACATGACGACGCTGGGCGGGATCACGCTCGGTGAGAGCTTGGGCAGGCTGTCGGCGGGCCTTCGAGGGAGCAGGAGTCGAGGACTCGTCGGGATCGGCCAGGGAATCCTCGCTGGTTTCCTGGACCCGGGCGGCAGCGTGAATCGCAGACTCCTCGGCGGCACGACCCCCTACGAGTTCTTGCGGCCGGACATCGCGACCCGCGTGTCTGTCGGCGCGTCGATCGGTCCGAGCTCCGTCACGCATGCAGAGAGTCAGCCGGTCTCAATCGGTGGAACGCGCGGCATCTTCGGGCTCGAAATCGAGTACGGTGACCGTTTCGCTTCCCGGAAGCCGTCGTTCTTTGACGCGTTCGAACGCGACTTCAAGTTCAGCGGCGGTTCCAACTCTGTGTCAATCGATGAGTTGCGAATCACCGGCGTTCTGCTCGCCGGGCCGCGGAATCGGACCGGACGGGGCTGGAGTGCTACATACCTGGACCAGGAGTTCGAATTCTCCCGGACTCCGGCATACTCCTTCGGGACGCAGAGCTTCAACGCCAGCTACTACTACCG
>CBDUVN010000124.1:0-5327 GCA_965370685.1 uncultured bacterium
GCCGCGCTCGCGGTCCGCAGTACGAACTCGCGGCGTCCGATCATCGGAGACTCAGTAGCGCCAGCTCGTCAGGTCAGCCCCCGGGGGCGCGGACTCCTGGATCCGTTCGAGGATCCGGTTCAGGTACATCGTATTGTAGCGCAGCCGCGAGATCGCGTTCGGCTCATCCTGGTCGCCGTTCCAGCAATGCTCCGCGTAGTTCCCGTAGTCGATCACGCCGTCGTAGTACGGATCCGTGGTGTTCTCCAGGAACTCGGCCGCCTGGTATACGGCGTTGTTCAGGTAGTAATTGTCCATGTCGCCGACGAAGATATGCAGCTTGCCCACGAGCTTCGGGCCGAGCCTTTCCCAATCCCGCTGCAGGATGTGCCGCAGGTCGTAGTTATCGCGCCAGTATCGCGCCACGTCCGGGTCGATCAGGCCCGTCTGCTTGTCCCAGATCCGCCTCGGATATCCGTCCCTGCCCTGCGGAGAGTAGGTGGCTTCCCAGATGTCCCACTGCCCGCCCGAGCGGCTCCTGGTCCCGAGCACGAGCTCCTTGTGATTCTCGTCCTGGACCGTGTAGCTGATCCGGCCCAGCCAGTCGCGATGTGCGGGCCGCATCACCCGGCCGAACGGGCCCTCGTCGTAGTAGGCGTTCGGATGCTCGTAGATGTTCACCAGCTCGTAGGAGCGGAAGTCGATCGGGTCCGGGCAGGCCGCGAACGCTCCGTTGTACTCGTCCGGATAGAAGATCTGGACCGCGGCGGCCTCCCAGCCGCCCGTCGAGCCGCCGTACAGGAACCGCGCCCATCCTTCGCCCAGCCCGCGGAACTTCTGCTCGAGGTGCGGAATCAGCTCGTAGGTGATCGCGTCCCCCCAGGGTCCCTGGCTCTCCGAGTTGACGGCATAGGAGTCGTCGTAGTACGGCGTCGGGTGCTGGATCTCGACTACCAGGAAGCGCGGGAAATCGTCGGAGGTCCACAAGCGATACAGGTCGTACGCCTCCTGCTGCACGATCCGGTTGTAACAGTCGAGGCTGAACCGCTCGCTGTACTCACACTCCATGTCGGGATCGGGCGGATCGGTCCGGAACCCGCCGAAGTCGCTCGGGAAATGGCCGTGGAACACCATCAGCGGATACTCCGCCTCCGGGTGATCGTCGAACCCCTCGGGAACGAGCACGTGCGCCCCGAGATACATCTCCCGGCCCCAGAACTCGGACAGCAGATCGCTGCGCATCCGCACGTGACGGATGTAGCGCGAGTCGGAGGGCGGCTCGATCGGCGGGATCTCCCGGTCCAGCACCAGCTCGATCCTCTGCTTCGCGCGCGGATCGATCTGCACGACGGTCGGCTCGGAGTACAGGTTCCCCGGCTTCCGATTCCACTGCTGCCCCTCACCCATGTCGGGCGGCAGCTTCACTGTGTGTCCGGTAGACAGCTCGAAAGTCTCGTACCGGTTGAGCACGGCCTGGACCCGGTACGTCCCGGCCGGAACGAGGGCAAGGTTGTTGAGCGGAAATCCGAACACGGACGCGTCGAACACCTCCGACTCGCCGGCCAGCCAGCCTTCGACATCGATCCCGAACGCCTGCGCGCTGCGGTTCCGCTCCGAACGCAGCTGGAAGCGAGGCTCGGAGGCATCCGTGGTATCCGTCGAAATGAGCAGGATCAGTCGTCCATCGTATGCCGTGTCGTGCGCGACCGGTACGCTGACCGCCACCTCGAGACCGTCGGCACCGTCGGACGGCATGCACCCGGCGAGCAGCGTGCCGGCAACGAAGAATGAAACGAGCGTGAGAGCTGTCCGACTGGAGCTTCTGGTCATCGAATGTCCTCTTGTCACCGGGAATACCGGACATTGCGGCACAGGGAAACCGGGCGAGCGCTCTCCGGCCCCCTTCCATTCTGATGCACCGACCGCCCGCGCGGAACCCTCAGGGAGAGATCCGGATCATCACGGCTCCGTGCGCTGGCACGCGCACCGACCAACCGCTCGCGAATCGGCCAAGGTCCTCGTGGCGCCACAAGTCCCGGATCGACGCTTCGAGTTGAGCCGGGTAGCCGATCTCAGGCCAGTTGACTCCGATGTCCGCATCAGAGTCGCCTCGGTTGAACAACACGACCGCGCGCGTGCCGTCGAAAAGCTCACGCGCCCAGACTTCGAGGTCGCCCCGCTTCGTGACGCGGCGCCCCTGCCGCCCCAACGGGTCCTGGTTCACCGCGATCACCTCGTGGTTCGCGAGGATCTCCCGGGTCGCCGACGACATGGTCCGGAGATCGTTCCCGGCCATCAACGGGGATGCGAGGATCGCCCACAGGCTGAAGTGCGCCCTCGCCTCGCTGTCCGACAGGCCTTCGTTCCCCACCTCGAGCATGTCGGGGTCGTTCCATCCTCCCGGCCCCGCATAGCTCTCCAGCCCGTCCTGCAGGTCGAGAATGTGGATGAACCCCATCCCGCCCCAGTCGACCCGGCAGTCGTAGCAATCCAGGATATCGGAGGTGGTGCGCCACAGGTGCCCGATCCCGCCGGCCCACAACCAGGGACGGTTCGTGCCCCATTCGCAGATACTGAACACGATCGGGCGACCCGCCGCCTCCAGCGCCTGCCGCATCGTCCGGTAGGATGCCTCGGGATCCTGCGTGCCGTGGTTGCACCAGTCGTACTTCAGGTAATCCACGCCCCAGGCGGCATAGGTGCGGGCGTCCTGGTACTCGTGCCCGCGGCTCCCGGGCCGACCCTGGCAGGTGGCCGTCCCCGCGTCCGAGTAGATCCCGAACTTGAGCCCCTTCGAGTGCACGTAGTCGGCGAGCGCCTTCATTCCGGACGGAAATCGCTCCGGATCGACCACGATCTCGCCGTTTGTGTCCCGGTCCACCTGCCAGCAGTCGTCGATCACCACGTACTCGTATCCGGCGTCGCGCATCCCGCTCGACACCATCGCGTCCGCCGTCTCCCTGATCAGCGTCTCGCTCACATCGCAGGCGAACCGGTTCCAGCTGTTCCACCCCATCGGCGGCGTCGCCGCGAGCCCGTCGAGGGGATTCGGTGCCGGCGCCGAATCCTGGGCGGACACCGGCGGGGCCAGCGTGGCCACCAGGAGCGCCGCGATGGCGAAGACCGGGGCGGCACGGAACCGCCCATGCCTGCTCACCTGTCGCCTGCCGCCGCTTCGAACTTCCCGGCCAGCTCAGGATCGAGCGCGTCCCGGTGCACCATCACGGCGAGCACGCGCAGCGCCATGTAGTCGCCCCTTACCCATACGTATCCGCGACGCCCGCTGCCCGTGCCGTGCGAGTTCTTGATCAGATACCAGTCGTATCCGCCCACCACCCTGTGGTCTACGGCCAGCACGAGGTGGTCGTCGGTCGTCCTGCCCTGTTCGAGATCGGTCTGACGCACGGCCTGGTCCGGTCCGCCCGGCGCTGCGTCCGGCGCGAGCACGGCCAGTCCGGCGCCATTCCAGCTCGCGCCCTTATCACCCCAGTCCATGTCGAACACGACCGAGTACCCGGCATCGAGGGCGGCATTCGTGATCCGCCGGAATTCGTCGAGGGGAACGTTGTAGTATCCGTCGTAGTCCCACCAGTTGTCGGGCACGTCCAGCTCGCCTCGACCGTACATCGGAATGTCCGTGTACGATGTGATCTCCCAGTAGTCGGCCGGTTCGAGCCCGAGATAGACCGTCGTGTATTCAAACGGGGTCATGCTGCGCCCGTCCACCACGATCGTTTCGGGCGGTGGGGCCAGGTGTCTGTCCAGGACGACTCGGATGTCGGCGGCGACGGCGTCCTCGTTCCAGTCGCCACTCTCTTCGTGCTGCTTCAGAACGGCGTTGAGTTCTTTGCGCATCGCGCCGTAGTCCTCGACGACGGCGAAGTCCGACTCGGGCACGATCCCGTAGCGTTCGACCAGCCAGGTGACGTCATGGCTCAGCCCGCCGTCCGTGAACCTGGCGTCATCCCCGCCACGACGCGCGAACTCGCGAGCCTTCTCGACGTAGGCCCAGTAGACCGGATAGTACTCGGACAGGTCCAGCTCTGTCCTCGATTCCCGCAGGGCCTCGCTGAGAGGCTCGTTCATCCGCAGCACTTCGGACTCGAGCATGGCGACAGTCGCAAAACTCCAGCACGTGCCTCCGCTCTGACGCTTGATCGACGTGTGAACGATGTCGGTGCCCAGCCAGTTGGGCGCCTGGATGTCGTCGAAGAAGGCCTCCCGCTCGGCCATGTCCTGCGTCGTCTGGGCGGCAGACACGGCGGGCAGGGCCAGGGTGGCCGAGATGGCCGCGAGGAACAGCAATGATCTGCGCATCGATTCGCTCCGACTCGTGGGGTCTGACGCCTCCAGCGGTGAGGCACTTCATCCCTTCGTTTAGCCGCAAGAGTCGTGCAGGATCGTGGCGGACGTCGCGGGGCAGAGTGGCTGAAAACTCCGGGTCGTACAGGTGATTGTACCGCTTACTGTTACGAAACGTCACCCGGTAGTGCAGAAACGATTTCGAGTCCGGACCGCCACACCAACGGGGTCTCCGCGGCGCCATTCTGTCGGCGACGCGGCCACCCCAATGTGACAGGTTGTCCGACTGTCGAGGGTTCCGGACTCCAGATCTGCTTCGTCGCCCGCGTTCGCGACGCGTTCCGCCAACGAGAAGTCCTCTCGCCACGCGGCTCTCGAGCGAGCACATTATCCGGACTTCGCGATCGGCCCGCGTTCCAGGCTGGCGACACGGGTGGTTCCGCGGTCGGTGGATAAATGAAACCGGAGGTGCGAGTTGAGTGAGACGAATGGCCATGGAGAAGGCGGACATACGGCGCTGATCGCCGAAGCGCGGGAGCTCATCGGCAACGCGACCCGGGGCATGCTGAGCACGTTGAATCCCGATGGCGGCTATCCCCACGCCTCGATCATCGACCTCGCGGCCGTGGACGGGGGTGACGTGATCACCCTGCTGAGCGCGCTCGCGGTGCACCGGCAATTTGCCGAAGCCGACGACCGGGCGTCGGTCCTCATCGCGCCCTACCTCGCGGATGACGATGCGATGATGCGGCCCCGTGTGACGCTGGTCGGACACCTCGTGCACGAAGAGAACCGGGCCCTGTACCAGGAGGCGTATCTCGCAGTTCACCCGGAGGCCGGGATGTACTTGAAGATGGCCGATTTCGCCTTCTTCCGCCTGCGCACCGAGCGGGCACGCTACATCGCCGGGTTCGGACGCATGGGCTGGCTCGAGGGACAGGAGATGCGGACCGGAGACGTGGTCTGAGCCGGGTCAACGTCCGGTCGGTCGCGCTGCCGGTCGAGCACGGCGGCTGGAGCTTCCTCGCCGAGCCAGTGGTTCTCGG
>CBDUVN010000125.1:0-5316 GCA_965370685.1 uncultured bacterium
TTCCTCCACGACGGTCGGGAGCTCGGTCTGCGGAATCGGCTGCTCCGTCGGCTGGGGCGGTGGTGGACGGTTCTCCTCTTCCGCCGGTTTCGCGGGCTGCGGCTTGAGCCGCTCCGGCGCCGACTCATCGGACGCTGCCACCAGACGGACCCTGTAGGTCTGGGCAGGAAGAGTGCGTGGGCGCATCGTCGCCGAGCCGATGACCAGCAGAATTCCAAACACCAGGTGCAGGATCGTTGAGGCAAGAAGCGCCCCGGGCGGAGGGCGACGCACAGTCCGCCTCGTCCGCTCCTCATTCGATACGTCCCGGCTTTCCGGCAATCTACCGTTCGACAACCCGCTCCCCCGCCCTCACGTTTTCGATCCGGACTGAACCCCCGCTCAGCGATCCAGTTCCGGCTCCGCCACGAGGCTTACCACCTCGATTTCCGCATGCTTGAGCGTCCCGATGACCCATAGCACGGAACCGTAGGCAACGTCCGTATCTCCCTTCACGTATACCGTCTCAGCCCCCCGACGCTCCACCAGCGCCCCGATCGTGGCAGCGAACTCGTCGCGATTGACCTCGTCGTCCTCGACGAAAATCCGACCGTCCCGGTCGATCGAGATCACGAGTCCTTCGCTGACCTGGAACGGCGCCGCCGGCGCCTTCGGAATCGTGAGCTCGACACCGCCCTGGAGGATCGGCGCCGTGATCATGAAGATCACGAGCAGCGTGAACGCGACATCGACCAGGCTCGTTACGTTGATTTCGGCCCGGACCGGGAGTCCACCGTGGCTGTCGTTCCGCGAGGCCCGACCGATCATACCCGGCCTTCCGTCGCCAGCGTTCCAATGAACTCGGCGGCAAAGCCTTCCAGCTCACCGGTGAACAGGCCGAGCTTCCCAGCGAAGTGGTTGTAAGCGATCACGGCCGGGATCGCGACGGCGAGCCCGGCGACCGTAGTGATCAGGGCTTCCGCGATGCCCGGAGCTACGGCCGCGATGTTGGCGCTTCCCTGGCTGGTGATTCCGATGAAAGAGTTCATGACCCCGACAACCGTGCCCAGCAGACCCATCAGGGGGCTGACGGATCCGATAATCGCCAGCCACGTGAGTCCCTGCGCCATGTCATCGCGTTCCTCTGCAAGTTCCTTCTCGAGCACGAGCCGGAGGGCCTCGAGCTGGGCCAGCGTGAGTCCCGGACCGGTATGCACCTCGTCCCGCAGGGCCGTCGGTCGCAACTCCGTGAAGAAATTCACTCCTCGGCGAAACACACGGGTATACGGAGACTCTGAAAGACGCGTCAGGGTCTGGTACACGTCCCGCAGTCCCGCTGCATCATCCATCGCGGCGACGAACTCGTCGCCGCTGGCGCGGACCCGACGGAACTCCGACCATTTCCAGAATATCAGTACCCAGGACAGGAGCGAGAACGCCGCGAGGACGATCAGGATGATCTTCGTCATCGGCGTCGCGCCCAGAGCGAGCTCCCACGGACGCGACGCCATCTGCTGACCGGCCTGAAGCATTAACGGCAGTACGAAAAACGGCATGTCCTGAAACCTCAACTCTCTTTCGCGATGTGCTCGTACGTGCGACGCAGCCCCTGCTCGAGCGAAATCTCGGGAGCCCACCCGAGCCCCCGCAGTTTCTCCGTGCGCAGACAGCTGCGGAGCAGTTCTCCAGTCCGCGCGGGTGCATGCCGCGTCTCGACTTCCGTCCCGGCCGCAGAGATCAGAGTCCGGCCGAGATCGACCACCGAGGTTTCGTGTTCTGTGGCGACGTTGAACGCCACATCGTCTATCGACTCCGGCTCGGGCAGCCTGGCCTCAGTCAGAGTCAGATTGGCGCGTGCTACGTCCCCTGCGTACACGTAGTCCCGGGTCTGCAGACCGTCCCCGAACACGGTCAACGGCTCACCTGCCAGAATCCTGCTGCAGAAGACAGCGACTACACCGGCCTCCCCGTTCGGATCCTGCCGGGGCCCGTAAACATTCGAGTAGCGGAGCGCCGCGCCTTCTATGCCGAACAGTTTGCGGAACGCGAACAGGTAGTTCTCACCGGTCAACTTGCTCACCCCGTACCCCGAGACCGGTGCCTTCGGCGCCGTTTCTCCAACTGGCAGATCGTCAGTCTCCCCGTAAACGACACCGCCGGAGGAGACGAACAGCACCCGGGCCACCTCGGCATCGCGACATGCCTCGAGCAGGTTCAGCAAGCCGTCGATGTTGATCGAGGCGTCGTGACGTGGCCGCGCAACCGACACGCGCACGTCGATCTGTGCCGCGTGATGGTTCAGAAGATCGAATCGTCCTTTCCGGACGAGGTCTCCCGCCGCATCCGACCGAATGTCTTCGACGACGAGATCGACGCCCTCGGGGACGTTTTCTCGCCTTCCCGAACTCAGATCGTCGAGCGCCGTCACGTTCCAGCCCGCATCCCGATACGCTTCGCATACGTGCGATCCGATGAAGCCTGCGCCGCCGGTCACGAGAACCCGCCGAGATTCGCTCACTCTCTTCTCCAGTTTCTGGCTGATCAGACCCGCCCCGGGCAACTCGCGATCGCCACGCCTTAAGGCCACGGCCATGCGAATTCGCCGGGGAATTCGACCCGAAGCTACCGGGATCCGTCGGGGTGGGAAAGACAGGCCAGGCGCGGCGGGCCGGGTGTCCGCCGCGTCGTGGCTCGGAGAGCGGAGCTAGCCGGAGATTCTCCCGGCGAGTCTGACGGGATTGCCCGGGCGAGTACCGGGGTCCCGGATCTTGAACACGACGGCCGTCGATGTGCCGTCGGTCACCCGGACTACACGCAGCCGGCAAAGAGCGTCGGTCGCCGCGGCCGTCTCCGGTACAACCCCGAGAGGGGAGAATGCCAGGAACTCATCACCCACCCGCACGCCAGCCTGCCTGCCGACGTCGAGGAATACTTCGTCGTACAGATTCAGAATATTCTGGTTCTCGATCGCAAAGGCGATGATCGTGCCGTTCAGCCGGGTCGCGGTCTCGTCGACCACGGACTCCGGGTCGACGAAGAAGTCCGCCGCCCGTACGACCGGGTCACCGACCTGGTAATCGCCATAAATCTCCACGACCCGGGCGCGCGCACTGTCACCCGCCGTCCGCGTGATCTCCAGAATCGCCATCGACTGAAGCACCGTGCCTTGCGCCCCGATTTTTCGTCCCCAGCGAACGGACTGCAGAAAGTCGCCGGGCGACACGGACAGATTGCCCAGGTGGACGACCACGTCCTGATTCAATCTCACCGATGGAGGATGGTTGAGCCCCAATGGGTTTTCCTCGATCACCCTGAATGTCGTTCCCGTCGGCCCGAGCTCCGACAGATCCATCAACTGAGCGGCCCGGAAGAAATCGCTCAAGCTCACGACACTCAGCCGGGCCGACGCATCGACCTCCAGACCCGATTCCGACAGGAATTGACGGGAGCGCGTGAGAAATATCGTATTCGACAGGTCGGCGGAGCCGGCGGGACGACCCCGACCGGTCCGATAGGCGGTCGCCTTCGACCGGTCGTACGAAATGTTCGACACCGGGACGAGGTCGCTCCCCGGAATCCGCAGATATTCTCCAGGATAGATCCAGTGAGGATCCTGCACGACGTCCGGATTCAGCTTGAAGATTTCCGGCCAGCGAAACGGACTCGCCAGGTAACGACCCGCGAGACCCCACAGGGTGTCTCCGCGCCGCACCTGGTGTCGCGGCGCCTCACGTTCGGGCGTCTCCTGGGCCCACACCCCCTCGACCGGACCGAGCCAGAGCGCGAGCGCTCCTGCCGCCGCTATCGCCGTACGGGCCTTCGTGTTCATCCTCTACTCCTCAGAACGGCAGGTCGTCCTCCGGCGTGAGCGAATCGCTCGAGAACTCGTCGAACGAGTCTTTCGCCGGCGTCGGACCGCCGCCGGATTGGCCTGGCGAACGCGAGGGCGCATCATACTGCGCGTTCTCCCCCCGCCCGCCCAGCATGATGATCTCCCGACCCCGGATCTCAGTGATGTACCGCGTCTGGCCATCCTTGTCCTCGTACTGTCGGTACTCAATCGATCCCTCCACATAGACCCGATCGCCGCGCTTGAGATAACGTTCGCAGAGCTCCGCGAGCTTCTCCCAGAAAATGACCTTGTGCCACTCGGTCTTCTCCTGCTGCTGGCCCTGCCGATCGTTCCAGCGGCGACTGGTGGCCACCGACAGATTCGCAACTCTCGCGCCGTTCGTGGTTGTCCGCAGCTCGGGATCCGCTCCGAGGTTACCGATGATCTGAACGCGGTTCAGGGAACGTGACATGCCAGCCTCATAATTCGTTGATGTAAAAGAGTTTCAATGAAGGTACCACCCGGGGTGCCTTCGGTCAGGGAACGTACCGTAATCCTTATATTAGGCGCGGGTCCGAAGCGGTGTCAACGTACCGAATTCTGCAAATTGAGCATCATCACGCACGCATCTTCGAGCGGTCCGCTATAGTAGCCGGTCCGCCGTCCTACGGGATCGAACCCGGCCGTCTCGTACAGCGCGCGGGCAGCGTCGTTGCTCTCCCGGACTTCGAGATACAGCGTGCGTGCACCACGCAGCCTGGCTTCCTCGATCGAGCGGTCGAGCAGCGTACGGCCGATCCCATGACCCCGATGTCCCGGATCGACGGCGAGATCGCCAAGTTCTCCCTCGTCCTCAGTGAACCACAGCACCGCGAATCCGACGACCGCCCCGTCCGCCTCCGCCGTGAGGAGAGACGCGCTGGGGCGTCTCATCAGAGCGCGAAACGTGCTTTCCTGCCACGGCATGCCGAACGACTGTCGCTCGATCCGCATCACGTCCGGAATGTCGGCCGGCCACATGGCCCGGACGGTGACCGGAGCCCGGGAACGTTGCTCGGGCATCATCCTGCCAGCTCGCGCTCGGCCGAAGACGCTCGAACGTATGCGGGCTCCCAGCTCTCGGGGCATGCGACATCTCCGAGCTCCGGAACGAGAGCGACCAGCTCGAGCAGACTCGCCGCACGGGGCTCGCCCGCGGTCGGTGGGAGCACGTTCATTCCCGCGAGTCTCGCCTGCCGTAACAGCGGCTCCGGAACTGCCGCGGCCAGAGTCCACTCGGCCGGGGGATTCAGCCGTGAAAGGACCGCTTCGAATGGCTCAGCCACGGGTTCGAACTCCTGTGCGAAACCGGAATCGAGCACGTAACCGGCGGCGTACACCTGTCCCCGACGCGCGTCGATCGCTGCGCACACACGGCCTGTCGCCCCTGACCCGACCGCGATCGCCGCGAGGCTCGAGTAGGCGAACAGCTCCGCGCCGGTTGCTGCCCGGATCCCCTTCGCCAG
>CBDUVN010000126.1:0-5279 GCA_965370685.1 uncultured bacterium
AACACGGTGGATCTGGCCGACGCCACGTGGACGAACACCATCGGCGCCCCCGAATTGATCGGCGTATGGGAAGATCCGGACTTCGACGCCTCGGAGAGTGCCGTGTACTATGCGCGAGTGCTCGAGATCCCGACGCCGCGCTGGACGGCGTACGAAGAGGTCCGCTACGGGATCACCATGCCGGACGAGGTTCCGATGATCACGCAGGAGCGCGCGTACACTTCGCCGATCTGGTATACGCCGTAGCCACGACTGAACGCTCGGTCCGTACCGGGGGGCGGCCACCGGCTGATGGCCGCCCCCTTATCCTTAGTCTGTAGAAGGAGCGATCTTACCTGGAACAGGAAACCCGTGCCCTGCGACTCTCCGCCTGGATGAGCATGATCATGGCCGCGCTGGGCATCGGCTTCGGTCTGCTCACGGAGTCCACCGCCATCATGCTGGACGGGTTCTTCTCGCTCATCGGGTTCGTGATGGCTCTCGTCACGATCCGGGTGGCCCGGCTCGTGCTGCAGCCGGCCGACGAGCACTTCCATTTCGGCTACGCCCAGTTCGAGCCGTTTCTCAATGCAGTGAAGGGTCTGTTGATGCTGGGCGTGTCCGGGTTCGCCCTCGCCGCGGCGGTCGATGCCATCCTGCACGGTGGGCGGAATCTGAAGCCGGGTCTCGCCACGCTGTACGCCGTCGTGGCGCTGGCGGGCTGCCTGGCCGTGGGCGCGGCGCAACGGAAGGCCGCCGCGAAGACGGGATCTCCCCTCCTGCAGGTGGATTCGAAGAACTGGCTGATCGACGGGCTGCTCAGCGGTGTCGTCGCCCTGGTGTTTGTCGCGGCGCTGTTCCTGGGCCGCACGCGCTGGGCAGCGGTCGTTCCGTACATCGACCCGGCGCTGGTGATTCTGCTCGTGCTGGGGATCGTTTTCGTCCCGTTCAAGATCGTGCGGGACAGCATGCGCGAGATCCTGGCATTCGCGCCGGAGGCAGCCTTCCAGGACGACGTCCGGCGGCGAGTCGAGGGTGCTCTGGAGGACGTTCCCACGACGGTGACGCAGGTGCGGATGATGAAGATCGGTCGCTTCCTGTACGTGCTGAACCAGATCGTCGTGAGTCCGGAGTTCAGGCCCGGTCGCCTGGATGAGCTGGACCGCGTACGGGCGCGGATCGCGACGGCCCTGGAAGGCGTCGAGCCTACACCGGTCGTCGACACGCTGTTCACGGAAGACAAACGGTGGGCGGAGTGAGGCTATCTCGGAGTGAGGAAGTGCAATGAGTAGAGTGTCTGTGGCGAGAGTGCTGATGGGGCTGTTGACACTGATGCTGGCGGGTCAGCGCGTCATCTATGGGCAGGACAGTCGCGCGAGTCCGCGGCCCTCGACAACACGGCCGCGGCGTGGTCCTTCCAGCTGGCGTACCAGGCGATGCCGGAGTATCGGGATGACATCCTGTCGAACGGTGACACTCGGCCCGAGGGCAACAAGGGGTGGGTGCAGTTCCGGATGGTCGCTCCGATCAAGGTTGCCGGCGTGAGCGTTCTTCCTCGCCTCACGGCCCGGGTCAGCGAGAACAAGGACGGCGAATGGGGCATCAGCCCGACGGACGTGTTCGCGCTGATCCTGCCGTTCGACTGGGGCACGGGTCGGGCGGGCCTGGGGCCGGACATCGTGATTCCCGGCAGCTCGAAGGTCGGGAGCAGCGAGTGGTCCTACGGCCTGGCGGGCGCGGTCATCCAGCGCCTGTTCAATGACAGGATGATGGTCGGCCTGCTGGTCCAGCAGACGTGGGGTCAGCGGGATGTCTACGACCTGAGTCAGGGGGTTCCGACGGACGAGGTCGAGCAGGGGGCGAACCCGCTGATCATTAACCCGTTCATGAACTACCAGCTCGGCAAGGGGTGGTATATCGGCACGAATGACCTGGTGGCCCAGTACAGCTGGGAATTCGGTGGCTGGAAGCTCCCGGTCGGCGCCCGGCTGGGCTACGTAATCGTCAATCCGAGCAATTCCTGGAACCTCTACGTCGAATACGCGACGGACCTTGCGACGGATGATTGGCCCGGCGCCGCGGCGAAGAGCAAATTCAGGGTGAACGTCGCCTACAGCATGCCGGTCGGCGGCTAGACGGCGGTGGAAGACATGCACAAATCCGACCCATCCCTGCTCCAGACAGTCGAGATCGGGTCCCCGGCGGCCCTGCGCCGCGAGAGGAGTCAGCTCCGGCGGCTGGAGACATTGACCGACGTCGTGTACGGTATCGCCATCTGGCGCGTGTTCATGCTGTTCCCGCGGCCCGACCAGCCGGCCTGGAGCTGGCACTCGTGGCGCGAGTTCCTGGCAGCTGAGGGAATGACGGTGGTGTTGATCGCGATCGGGGTCGCGGTCCTGATCATCTACTGGCTGCAGAGCAACTCCCTGTTCAGTCTCGTCGAACGGGCCGACGGGAAGTTCGCCACGCGTGCGATCATGCAGCTGTTCTTCGTGCTGCTGTTCCTGTTCTCGATCCGGGTGGGAACCGAACTCCCGTCGTCTGCCTGGACCCGAGGATTCGAGAGCCTCGCGGCCCTGCTGCTCGGGCTCTCATCCAGCTGGATGTGGACGTATGCGTCGCGGCACCGCCGGCTGCTGCACTCAGATGTGACCGACGACGAAGCCAGGGCCGTCAGCCGGAGGATCAAGGCGGAGCCCGCCACGGCCCTGTTCACCATGCCGTTCGTGTTCACGCCTATCTTCTGGGAGCTGGCGTGGTTTACCTACCCGGTCGTTCGGCGGTTCTTCCGCCGCGCCGCGAGTCGGATTGCCTCGGGGAAAGCATGATACGCATGTGGAAACGAGCATTGGCGGTAACGCTGGTCTCCCTGGCGCTGTCGGGCACGGTGGTCGGAGCCTCGGCACAGGAAGTCGATGACGAAGATGAGAAAGCTCGTATCGAAGGAAACGAGTCGGTCTCTTCGTCAGGCTTTCGCGTCGGCTCCTTCCGAAGCTGGATCTTCCGGAGCTTCATGGTTGATGAAGGAGACGACGCCACCACACTCGGCCTCGAGCTCGAGAGCTACCTCGGTCTCGGCGGTTACGAAGTCAAGAACATCGCCTACATCGAACTGGCAGATTTTCCGCGAGCGATTCCCGGCCAGCCACCTGGCAATCCGTCGCCCGGAAACGAGGCTGTGACGGGGGTCACGGATCTGCTCACGGGCTTCTGGGTCTCGAAGCAGGGCGAGCATCACGGCAAGCACCACTTCGCGCCCGGCTTCGCGATGCAGTTCCCGACGGCGTCTTCCGAGACCCTGGGTAGCGGCAAGTGGTCGATCGGTCCCAGCTTCGACTACGAGTACGAAAGCGGCGACCTGTTCGCCGGTGCGATCGTCCTGCAGCTCTGGTCGTTCGCCGGCGACTCGGACCGCAAGAGCGTCAGCATGTTGATGATCAAGCCGTTCGTGTACTACGCGCTGTCGGACAGTTGGGACCTGATGTACGTGCCGTACGGAATCCAGGTGTACTGGAACAAGCCATCCGGCGAGAAAATGTACCTGCCGATCGGTGGAGGAACCCAGTACAAGACGCGCCTGGGCTCGCTGGGCCTGAATCTTGGCGCGCAGCTGTTCAACAACGTCGTCCGACCAACGAAAGGCACCGTGTGGGACCTGCGGTTCCTGGTGGAGCTGGTATTCTAAACCCGTTCCATTCATCCACAGGAGGAAACAATGAAGAGCAGACCTGTCCGCTGGATCCTCGGACTGGTGGCGACCGTGCTGTTCGCGGCGCCGCTGTCCGCCCAGGACCGGCCCAACATCCTGATCATCTGGGGAGATGACATCGGCTGGTTCAACGTCAGCGCCTACAACGACGGAATGATGGGGTACGAGACCCCGAACATCGACCGGATCGCCGACGAAGGCATGCGGTTCACCGATGCGTACGGCGAGAACAGCTGCACGGCTGGACGTTCAGCCTTCATTACCGGCCAGAGCCCGTTCCGCACGGGGTTGTTGAAAGTCGGATTGCCGGGCGCCAAGGAAGGCCTGATGGTCGAGGATCCGACCATCGCGGTGCTCTTGAAGAACAGGGGATACGCGACCGGCCAATTCGGGAAGAACCACCTCGGCGACCTCGACGAGCACCTGCCGACCAACCACGGTTTCGACGAGTTCTTCGGCAACCTGTACCACCTGAACGCCGAGGAAGAGCCGGAGCACCCGGACTATCCGAAGGACCCGGAGTTCAAGGAGAAATTCGGTCCGCGCGGCGTAATCCACTCGTATGCCGGGGGCTCGATCGAGGATACGGGTCCGCTGACCCGGAAGCGCATGGAAACAGTGGACGGCGAGTTCCTCGAGGCGGCGAAGCGGTTCATTCGCGATGCCAACAGCCGCGGTGAGCCGTTCTTCGTGTGGTTCAACTCGACCCGGATGCATGTCTGGACGCACCTGAAGGAGGAATCCGTCGGCGTGACGGGCCAGGGGATCTTTGCCGATGGCATGGTGGAGCACGACGGCCACGTCGGGGAGCTGCTGGACCTGATCGACGAGCTCGGGATCGCCGACAACACGATCGTCCAGTACTCGACCGATAATGGGGCCGAAGTGATGACATGGCCTGACGGCGGTACGACCGTATTCCGGGGCGAGAAGAATACGACATGGGAAGGGGGCTTCCGGGTGCCGATGATGGTCCGGTGGCCGGGCCAGATCGCACCGGGGCAGGTATCGAACGAGATCATCTCGCTGATGGACTGGTTGCCGACCCTGCTGGCAGCAGCCGGAGAGCCGGACGTGAAGGCGACACTCCTGAGTGGATCGACCATCGACGGCAGGAGCTACAAGGTCCACCTCGACGGCTACAACTTCCTTCCGTACTTCCTGGGGCAGACCGAGGAGGGTCCGCGCGAGGAGATGTTCTACTTCACGGACGACGGTTCGATCTCAGCGCTCCGGTTTAACGACTGGAAGCTGAACTTCACGACCCAGCGGGCGCATGGGATGGATGTATGGAGCGAGCCATTCGTCACGGAGCGCATGCCCGTAGTAGTGAACCTGCGCATGGATCCGTTCGAGCGGGCTCAGCACGAGAGCATGCTTTACGGCAAGTGGATGTTTGACCACCTGTTCATACTGGTACCGGCCCAGGCCTACGTCGGGAATTTCCTCGCGACGTTCCAGGAGTTCCCGCCCAGGCAGAAGCCGGGGAGCTTCTCGCTTGACAGGGTGCTGGAGGAGCTGTCGGAGGGGCAGCCGAGATAGCGTAGCTGCCTGAGGATTCCGACCCCCGGGGGTTCTCCCCGGGGGTCGA
>CBDUVN010000127.1:0-5269 GCA_965370685.1 uncultured bacterium
CAGGCCGAATTCAACCGGAGTCCCGAGACGGCGATCGCCCTGAAATTCGATTGCTCCCGCATCGAGTTCATGCCGAAACCGAGGCCGAAGCACGAAGTGTGGGTGAGTAGCGCGCGCACAGAGGGAGCGCACCTGCGGATGGGTGACGTGGCGCGTGGGGGTCTGCGGTGGAGCGACCGGCAGGAGGACTTCCGACTGGAAGTTCTCGGACTCGTGAAGACGCAGCAGGTCAAGAACGCCGTCATCGTGCCCGCCGGGTCGAAGGGTGCCTTCGTGGTTTCCCGGCCGCCTGCCGATCCTGAATCCAGGAGGGAGGCCGGTGTCCGCAGTTACCGGGACTTCGTGGGAGCCCTCCTCTCGGTGACCGACAATGTCGTCGAGGGCGAGATCGTGCACCCGCCGGACACGGTGATCCGGGATGGTGACGATCCGTACCTGGTCGTGGCCGCGGACAAGGGCACCGCCACGTTGTCGGACACGGCGAACGGGCTCGCGGAGGAGCATGGCTTCTGGCTCGGCGACGCCTTCGCATCGGGTGGCTCGAAGGGGTACGACCACAAGGCGATGGGGATCACGGCCCGTGGCGCCTGGGAGTGCGTGAAGAGACACTTCCGGGAGATGGGCACGGACACCCAGACGGATGAATTCACGGTCGCGGGGATCGGCGACATGAGCGGTGACGTATTCGGCAACGGAATGCTGCTGAGCCGCACGATCCGGCTGGTAGCGGCTTTCGATCACCGCCACATCTTCCTCGATCCCGACCCGGATGCGGCAGCGAGTTGGGAGGAGCGTCGGCGGCTGTTCGAGCTTCCCCGATCGAGCTGGGACGACTATGACCGTTCGCTGATCAGCGCCGGCGGCGGGATCTGGGAGCGAGGGAACAAGAACATCCGTCTGTCAGAGGAAGTTCGCGCTCTGCTCGGAGTCGAAGACGAATCGATGAACGGAGAAACACTGATTCGCGCAATCCTGCGCGCCCCGGTGGACCTCCTGTGGAACGGCGGCATCGGCACGTATGTGAAGGCCTCCTCGGAGACCGATGCCGATGTCGGCGATCCCGGCAACGACTCCGTGCGCATCGACGCGACGGAACTGCGTGCACGGGTGCTCGGAGAGGGCGGTAATCTCGGCCTGACGCAGCCTGGTCGCGTCGAATTCGCCCTGGGCGGTGGACGGTGCAACACCGATGCGCTGGACAACTCCGCCGGTGTCGATACATCGGACCACGAGGTGAATTGCAAGATCCTCCTGGCCGCGGCTATCGAGTCCTCCGTGATCGACCACTCGGATCGGGACAGGCTGCTGCAGGAGTCGACCGACGATGTGGCTTCCCGAGTTCTGCGGAACAGCTATTGGCAGAGCCTCGCCGTGAGCCTGGATGAACACCGCGTCCGGAATCGCCCCCAGATGTTCCGCGACTCGCTCGCCGCGCTCGAGCGATCGGGATTCCTCGACCGTGGGCTGGAATTCCTGCCCGGAACGGAAGAGATGATCGATAGAGAGGAGAAGGGGCTTCCAGCCCTCGTTCGGCCGGAGCTCGCCGTGCTGCTGGCCTACGCCAAGCTTCATCTGAAGGACGCGCTGCTGGCCTCGGACGTGAGCGCGGGCCAGGGACTCCTCCCGCTTCTGAAACAGTACTTTCCGGCAGGTATCCGCGACGCGACCGGGGAAGAGCTCCTGGCCGAGCATCGATTGGCCAGGCACATAGCGGTGACGGTTCTGACCAACCTGATCGTCGATCTTCACGGTGGCACCGGAATGCTGCAGCTGCTGCGCGACACCCAGCGCGATCCGGCCGAAGTCGCGAAGGCCTGGTACGTCGCGTGGCAGGTCAGCGGTGCCGGCGAGATCCTCGGTGAGATTCTCGCGCCCGATTCCTCGGTCCCGGCCGGGGTCCAGTCCAGCTGGCTGCTGCGCGCCTCAACGGCGATCGACATGGCCACCCGGTGGCTGCTGGCCAATGCGGATCTTCGGATGAGCCTCGATGAGCTCGTCGAGTGGTTCGGAGAGCCCGTCTCCGTGCTCGCGGGTTCGCTGATCGATCTGCTGTCCGACGGAAAGCGCGCCGAACTGGAGACCCGGATCGCCGTGTTCACGACCGACGGGATGACGGATGATCTCGCCGAGCGATTCGTGGCCCTCGAGTATCTCGACGGACTGCTTCCCGTAGCACAACTCGCCCGCGAAGCGGAGCTGGAAGCTTCACTCGTCGGGCGGATTTACTTCGGGCTGGCGGGCGAAGTGGACTTTCCGTGGCTTCAGGATCGGCTTGCAAACCTGCCGGGAGCCGATCGCTGGCAGCTTCGCGCGGCCAGGGAGCTCGCTCTCGAGCTGGAGGCGGCTCGAGGCCGGATCGTGCGGCGACTTCTGGAAGGTGTCGGGGCGGATGGAGATCCGGTGATGGCTCTCGTCGACTTCCGCGAATCGTGCGTCGGGGGGCTCAGCAGGGTCGAACGAATCCTCGAGGATCTCAGGGAAGAGGAAGGAAGTCCGGGTCTGCCGGGCCTGATGGTCGCGGTAAACGCGATCCAGCAGCAGTGTGATGCGTGGAGCGTGGGCCGGGGATAGGGGGCCGGGGTTAGCGGACCGACCGGGGACCGACCGGAATCGACCGGCCGGTCCCCACCGGCTCAATACGACGTCAGGTAGCGGTCCAGTTCCCAGCCCGAGACCTGGGAGATGTACTCCGACCACTCCTTCTTCTTCGACTCGACGAAGTTCCTGAACAGGTGCTCGCCGAGCACTTCCCGCATCTTTTCGCTCTTCTCGAGCTCTCCGATCGCCTCACCGAGATTCGCCGGAAGGCTGGAGATCGAGTACTTCTTCCGATCCTCGTCAGACAGCTCCCACACGTTCACGTCCAACGGCGGTCCCGAATCGATCTCGTTCTCGATTCCGTCCAGCCCGGCGGCGATCTGCACAGCCAGGGCCAGGTATGGATTGCAGGCTGGATCCGGCATGCGGAATTCGACCCGAGTGCCCTCACCCCTGCGGTCCGGAACGCGGATCATCGGAGAGCGGTTGGACTGCGACCAGGCGATGTCCACCGGCGCCTCGTAGCCCGGAACGAGCCGCTTGTAGCTGTTCACGAGCGGGTTAGTCACGGCCGCCAGGGCTGTCGCGTGGGTCTTGAGCCCGCCGATGTAATGGCGCATCAGCTTCGACATCTGGTACTCGCCGTCCGGATCGAAGAACACGTTATTACCGCTCGCGTCGAACAGCGACTGGTGTGTATGCATCCCCGACCCGTTCATCCCGAAGATCGGCTTGGGCATGAAGGTCGCGTGCAGGTCGTGCGCCAGGGCCGCATTCCGGACGACGAACTTGAACGTGGCAAGATTGTCGGCCGTGATCATCAGGTCTGCGTACTTGAAGTCGATCTCATGCTGTCCCGGAGCCACCTCGTGGTGCGCGGCCTCGACCTCGAATCCCATCGCCTCGAGGTCGTTCACGATCATCCGGCGGGCCTTCTCGCCGAGGTCGACGGGAGTCAGGTCGAAGTATCCACCCCGGTCATGCGTAATCGTCGTGGCGCCGCCTTCTTCGTCCTTCTGGAACAGGAAGAACTCGGCCTCGACTCCGGCATTGACCATATATCCCATCGCCGCGGCCTTCTCGGCCACCCGCTTGAGCACGCGCCGGGGATCGCCGGAAAACGGAGTCTCGTCGGAGTTGTGGACGTCGCAGATCAGCCTGGCGACCCGGGCGTCCGGGTTCCCCCACGGGAAGACCCGGAAGGTCTTGAGGTCCGGCTTGAGGAGCATGTCGCTCTCCTCGATGCGGACGAATCCCTTGATCGACGAACCGTCGAACATGATCTCGCCGTCCAGGGCTTTCGGGAACTGGCTCGCCGGGATCTCGACGTTCTTGATATGGCCCGCGATGTCGGTGAACGTCAGGCGCATGAAGCGCACGTTCAGAGTATCACACAGCTCCAGAACGGTGCTGGAATCCGGGGAATCACCCAGGACTTTTCCGTAATGAGCGAATCGGGCGGCCTCGTCATGCTCCAGTGGTGCGCCAAGTAGCGAATCGGGCGACATCAGGTGGATCCTCCGGTAATTTCTGATTGTTTCCGGCAGCCGGCCGAACGCCTGTTCGGTTACCGGGCTCCCACTCCAACGAACGTGGCAGACGGTACGCAAGTCTCATGCGAACGTCAAGCAATACAGGTAACTACACACTAACTGTAGCGGGTGTGGCCTGCTGTTCGACGGGATGGACGATAATATACGTGAGATGCCGACGACTGATCGTTTCTGATGATTCCCCGGGCGCCGGCGGTCCCGGCACCCGGGGGCAGCTGGTGGATCCGTGCCACGGTCGTCGCCGCTCACGGCCCACTCCCGGGCGCGCTCAGTCGAGCGGACAGCTCTGGCTGTTGTACTGCGCGAACGTGCTCGTCGTCCCCTTGATATCACCGCCGCCGATCGCCGTCATGTACTGCTCTGCCACCTGGACGGGCGACAGGTCGTAGTGGACACCGCTCGCCTCGGCGTTGAGCATCGCCGCAGTGGTCTCGCGCAGCAGCTTGTTCACACCCGATCCCCGGAGGCGGAGCGACTGCACCAGTGTCAGCTCCTGTGGTGACAGGTTGTGTTCCGGCTTCGCCAGCGTCGCGGGAACGCCCCCGAGTACGTCGACGACGTTGGACTCGGGTGACAGTCCGGCAGCGATCCACGCGTCACCGTGCTTCGGGTTCTTCCAGTAGCCGAAGCCACACCCCTCGCCGCCGATGTCGGATCCGCCGGGCTCCTCGGCCACCTCCATCATCCGGCACAGCATGAGGTCGTCGAACCCGCCTTGGGCGGACGACAGCACCACGAGCTCGACGAAGTTCTGGATGACGGGCTCGGATGACGGGGTGAGTGGCTGCACATCTCCCGCGCCGGCGACCGACGAAGCGAGCGGCTCGGCATCGATGAACAAGCCGTGCGAGCCGTCGAAACTCCCGGCGCCGACGGCCGTCAGCGCGCGGATCCTCACATCCGGCTGTGAGAAGCCGTCGAGGAAGAACGTCCCGCCGAAGTCGCTTGCTCCGCCGGCGTCGAATCCGGCGCCGTCTTCAATCACGAGAACGTTGCCGGCGCCCAGGCACTCGGGGCAGGTAGAGCCGGCACCGGCCCACGCCAGGAACGCATCCCCGGGGGGAGACATCGTGTCGGTATCATACACCCGTGCGCTGGCGAGTCCGCCGTTGGACGGCCACGCGGCCACGTTGAACTGGAGCTCGAGCTCGGGGACCGTCATCGACACGATCTGGTTG
>CBDUVN010000128.1:0-5245 GCA_965370685.1 uncultured bacterium
ATGCACGCGTGGTGATCGGCCAGCGCCTGCAGTCGGCCCATGAACCTCGCGCCCTCTTCTCTCGCTCTCGCCGGGAGGGCGAGCCGCTCGATCTCATCCAGCGCCGCGATGGCCGCGGCGCACGCGAGCGGGTTCCCGAGGAACGTCGACGTGTGTTTTGCCTCACCCGTGGATTCGGGCCACGAGTCCAGGATATCTGCCGGTCCGAGGCAGGCGGCGATCGGAAGCGCTCCGGATAGCGCCTTGCCGATGCACAGGAGATCCGGCACTACCCCTTCGTTTGCAAAGGCAAACATGTACCCGGTGCGTCCCAGCCCGCAGTAGATTTCGTCGAAAACGAGCACCACGTCGCGAGCCCGGCAGAGGTCGGCCAGTCCCGGGAGGAACCCACTCGGAGGTACGACATCGCCGCCCCGTCCCTGCACAGGCTCGATGATCACGCAGCCGATATTGTCGCCCCCGGGTCCGTCGAGGAGTCGCTGGACCGCCGCCAGGGCAGCGACGCCGATGTCATCGGTTCCTTCAAGCCCGGGAGGGGGCCGGAACGGGTTGGGATATGGAGCCCGTACCACGTGCGGATTCAACTGGTCCTCGAACGGGACCCGGAACAGATCCCGGTCGGTGGTAGCCAGGGCTCCGTACGTGAGCCCGTGATACGCACCTGTGAAGGCGATTACACCCGGCTTGCCGGTACGCAGCCGTGCCGTCTTGAGGGCCGCCTCGATCGCCTCGGCACCGGTGTTTGCGAGAATCGTCCGCGTGTCGGCGAAGGGGGAAATCGCCGCCAGCCGTTCCAGCAGCCGGACCTTCACCTCGGGCGGATGCACATCGCCCATGCCGTGCAGCAGACGCGCGAGCTGGTGTCTGAGCGCGGTTACCACGCGTGGATTCCGATGCCCCGCACCGGCGACCGCGAAGCCGGCCGTCAGGTCTACGTAGCGGTTGCCATCCGTATCCCAGACATTGCTGCCACGCGCCTTCCTCCAGAAGATGGGGAACTCGTTGGACAGAAACGTCACGTTCCTCGACTCGACCGCGCGCAGACGACGCGCGAGAGCGAGCGAGCGGGGCCCCGGTGGGATCACCCGGATTCTCGGGGGTAGATTCGTTTCGGCTGTGCTCATGGTTGTTGAAAGCTGCACCAGCGGTTCAGGGGAGTCAACGAGACTCGGTAACACAAACGTACAAACCGAACGTACAAACATAGAGAGGCCTCGATGGAATTGTCTGGCAAAGTCGCGATGATCTCGGGCGGCTCGAAGGGACTAGGAGACGCCCTGGCGAGGCGGTTCGCGGCGGAGGGGGCAGCGGTATCGCTGTGCGCTCGCAATGCGGAAGAACTGCAAGCGGTGGTCCGAGAGATCGAGGCGAGCGGCGGTCGCGCGCTGGGAGTGGTCGCCGATGTGACCTCCGAAGAGGAGATGGCCTCCTGGGTCGCGGAGACCCGGGCCAAATTGGGGCCGGTGAACATCCTGGTGAATAACGCGTCGTTGCTGGGTCAGCGGGTACCGATCGAGGAGTATTCCCCCGATGTCTGGCGCCAGGTCGTGGACGTCAATCTCACCGGGGCCTTCCTGTTCGCGAAGGCCGCAATTCCGGCGCTCCGCGAGGCGGGCGGCTCGATGATCCACGTCTCATCCGGCGTGGGCGATCACGGCCGGCCCCTGTGGGGCGCCTACTGTGCGTCGAAGAACGGGCTCGAGGCACTGTCCGAGATGCTCGCGGGCGAGCTCGAGGGAGATGGCATCAGGTCGAATGCGGTCGATCCCGGAGCGATGCGGACGGAAATGCGGGCGGAGGCCTATCCGGCTGAGGACCCCGACAACGTCCCGACCCCGGCCGAGGTGGCCGATGTGTTCGTGTGGCTCGCTTCGGACCGGTCTGCGGACGTCACCGGCCAACGGTTCCGGGCGAAGGAGTTCGACCGGGAGGGCATCTACCAGTCGTAGACCGTCCAGGCCCGACACTCCTCGGCCGGGCACACGAGTCGCACCCGGAACGGCGAGGCGCCACCGCGCGGCGCGGGGTGCTTCTCGACGTGGCGCACGAGGCTCGTGCCGCAGAGCGGACACTCGGGCTCTCCACCGGGAATCGGGCGCTTTCGGTCGTCGGCTTCGAGACGTTCGCTGATCTCGGGGTCGAACAGCGGCCCCTTGAGCTCGGATTCGGGTTCCGTTCCGTTCTCGTTCATGGCCGACAGGATACGTCTTCACCGGGGTCCGACGCGAGGTGCATCGGCCGACGACCGGTGCTATTCTCTCCTCCATGCAAGTCCAGGTTCGTCGAATCAGTCTGCGCTCGGTCTTTCTCGTGACGATGGCGCTGTATGGAATCGTCGGGTTCCTGGTCGGCCTCATCCTCGCGGTCGTCGCCACGATCGAGGTCCCGGCCGGCACCGAGCCCAACATTCTCAACCGACTCGGCGTCTGGTCCGTAGTGGTGTTTCCGGTGTTGTACGGAATCGGTGCGGGACTGCTGGCCGCGATCGCCGCCGCCCTGTACAACTCCGTCGCGTCGCTCGTCGGCGGGATTCGGGTCGAGATTCCTGATCTCCAGCCCAGGTGGTCTCCGGAACGTGAAGACATGGGGGACGAGGAATGACCGACGGCGAAGGGCTCCGACTGTTCACGGCCGAAGAAGCAACGCGCACCCTGCCGCTGGTGAGCCGCATCGCGACCGACATCGCGCTCGAAAACGACCGGCTCCAGGCGCTTCTGCCCGAACTCCGAACGGCACGGGTCCGGGCACGGAATGCCGGCACTCCCGGCGATCTCGAGCGCATCCGCGAGGCTGTCGCGCGCTCGTCCGCCCGGCTCGAGGCATATCTCGATGAGCTGTTTGAAATCGGCTGCATGCTGCACGAGCCGACGGGTGTCATCGACTTCCGAACAATACTCGACGGTCGCGCTGTCGCGCTGTGCTGGAAGATTGGAGACGAACGAGTAGCGCACTGGCACGAACCCGGGCGTCCGCACGTCGAGCGCCGGCAGCTCCCGCTGTCTGTCGCCGCCGCGTCTGGAGCCGGCTATGAGGTCGAAGGCTAAGGCAGAAACGCCGGGATCAAGCTCGGTCGACAGTTAACGGAACCGCTCGCGACAGAACCTGCTCCGGATTCTCGCCCACGCTCGCCAGGATTCGCTCCACCGTCCGACCGATCAGGCTGTCCGGGGTGGATGCGCCCGCCGTGAGACCGATCTCCAGCTCCCCCACCGCCGGCAACCAGTCCGATTCCTCCACCACTGCACCGGTCGCCACCTGCTTGTGAGAGATCGTCCCCCGCTCCGGATCGATGCTGCGGTCGGTCTCGATGTGATAGGTGCGGACGTGGTCGGTGCAGATATTGGCGAGGTTGGTCGTGTTGGAGGAATTGTACCCACCGAGGACGAGCATCAGGTCCGGCTTGTGCCGTATCAGCTCCAGCACCGCGTCCTGCCGGTCCTGGGTCGCCGAGCAGATCGTGTCGAAACTGCGGAACCGCTGTTCGAACTCCGCATCTCCCCACCGGTCGCGGATCGCCTCACCCACTACTCGGGCAACTTCAAGCGACTCCGTCGCCAACATCGTCGTCTGGTTCGCGATGCCGATCCGGTCGAGGTGGAACTCCGGATCGAACCCCTCGGACGTCTTCCCGGCGAAAGCAGTGCGGATGGTGTCGGCACCCACGGTTCCGCGAATGAAATCGCACACCAGCTTCACCTCGTCCATGTTCCGGACGACCAGGAAGCTCCCTCCATCGTGCTTGAGGACCTGTGAGCTCGTGGCTCTCGTCTCCTCGTGACGGTACTTGCCGTGAATCAGGGCCGTGAAGCCGTCCCGGGAATATTGCTCGACCCGCTTCCACACGTGCAGCACGGAGCCGCACGTCGTATCAACGAGGACGCAGTCAATCTCGCGCAATCGCTCGAATGCTTCGATCGCCACACCGAATGCGGGGAGGATCACCACATCCGACGGCTCTATCCGGGTAAAATCGAAATTTCCCTCCGCGTCGGGATACAGGAACGTCACGCCCATCGATTCCAGCCGGCGGTTCACCAGAGGATTGTGGATGATCTCACCGACGAGGTAGATCCTCCGATCGGGGAATTTTTCGCAGGCCTCGTAGGCGTATTCCACGGCGCGATCCACGCCGTAGCAGAACCCGAGGCTCTTCGCCATCCGGAAGGTGAGCCGGCCGACCTTCAGCTGATGGTCCGAGGCCTTCATCGCCTCCACCAGCGCGCTCCCGTACTCGGCCTGGAGCAGCGGCTTCACCTCTGCCTTGAGGCCGAGCCCGCGTCGGTAGTAGTTGTCGTTCTCGTTCATGGTCGCCATTCGTAACCCGAGTTCAGGCGGAAGTTCAACCCGCGACCGTATCCGTGGTGCCACTTCCTGCCACGGCGGCAACCAGGAATGCCACCGCTTCCCGTGCGGGATCGAACTCCGAATCGACTTCCGAATCGACCTCCCGTACGCGAACTGCCCGCGCCGCGCCGGGAAACGCAGCGGGGGGAGGGCTCCTCCGGAACGCTGCGCGCGCCAGGACCCGCAGCTTTGTCATCCGCGTCGTCCACGCCCTGAGACTGACAGAATCACAACCGGCGCGCCGGATCTCGTTTCCGATCTCGGAATACAGCAGCGCGGCCGCCCGGATCGCGGGACGGCTCGTGGCCGGAAGCCGTGAGATCCCCACCCAGGACCGTGCGTACAGACGGTCAGCGTCGTCGAGCAACCAGGCCACTGTATCTGCAATGCCCGGCTCGAACCGCGGCGCCCCCAGCCAGGCGTCGGGATCGATGCCGGCACTCCTCAGTCGATCGAGGGGAAGGTAGATCCGGCCTCGACGGGAATCCTCACCCACGTCGCGAGCGATGTTCGTGAGCTGCATCGCCAGCCCGAGCTCCGACGCGGCGGCCAGTGTCTCCGCGTCCCGTCGTCCCATCACGAGCGTCATCATCGCCCCCACGGTGGAGCCGACACGGACACCGTAGCCGTACAGAGCGGAGAGGTCGGCGTACGTACGGCCCTCCTCGTCCCAGCGGAGACCCTCGAGGAGCGCTTCCGGCACGGCGCGAGGAATCCCGTGTCTCCTCACGACGTCCCGAAATGCCCGATCCACGGAGCCATCGAGATTCTCGTCCCCATAGATCGACCCGAGCCTGGCCTCGAGCCCCGAAACCACCGGCCCCGGGCCGGTCGGAAGGTCGACCGCGTTGTCCGCGACACGGCAGAATGCGTACACCGCGGAGGCGGCGTCACCGACGCT
>CBDUVN010000129.1:0-5197 GCA_965370685.1 uncultured bacterium
GGGAGCCCCGATTTCGTCCCGGTTCCCGAGCGGATCGCCACATTCGACAACGACGGGTGCCTGTGGTCGGAGCAGCCGGCCTATTTCCAGCTCGCGTTCGCGATCGACCGATCGAAGATGCTGGCCGCGCACGATCCGGAGTTGGCAAAGAACCCGCTGCTCGCGGCACTGGCCTCCGGTGACAAGGCGGCCCTGGCGGAGGTCAGCGAGCACGACCTGGTGGACCTCGTGGCTCGGACGCACTCCGGTATGACGCTGGAGGAGTTCCAGGACGTGGTCGGCAATTGGCTGGCGGTGGCCCGACATCCGCGATTCGAGGTGCCTTACAGCGATCTCGTATATCAGCCGATGATCGAACTGCTCGACCACCTGAGGGCGAACGGGTTCAAGACGTTCATCGTTTCCGGCGGAGGCGTCGACTTCATGCGCGTGTTCACCGAGGACGTGTACGGAATTCCGCCGGAGCAGATCATCGGTTCGATGGGAGACACCGAGTTCGAGATCCGCGACGGCGTCCCCGTACTGGTCAAGCAGCCCGGGATCAACTTCGTGGATGACAAGGAGGGCAAGCCCGTCGGGATCGCCCGGTTCATCGGCCGCCGACCCATACTCGCGTTCGGCAACTCCGACGGCGACCTGCAGATGCTTCAGTACACGGCGGGAGGTGATGGCGCACGCTTCATGGGATATGTGCACCACGACGACGCGGATCGCGAATGGGCGTACGACCGCGGCTCACACATCGGCGGGCTGGACAAGGGTCTCGACGAGGCAGCCGAGCGCGGCTGGACCGTCGTGTCGATGAAGGACGAGTGGGCGAAGATCTATCCGGGCGAGGAGCTGCCGTAGAGCTGTCAGGCCACCCCGGGCTGGGCAGTCCGACCGGCCCGGCGCTCCCGCCGGGCCTTCATCCGCTCCCCGACATCGTGCTGCCACATCGTCAGGGCCGGGACGAGCAACATGATCACGAAGGTCGCGAACAGGACTCCGATCCCGAGGCTTACCGCCATCGGCACGAGGAATTGAGCCTGCACGCTCCGTTCGATGATCAGCGGGAACACGCCGAGAAACGTGGTCAGGGTCGTGAGCAGGATCGGTCGGAAGCGAACTCGCGCCGCCGCGACGATCGCCTCGGCCATCGGCTTGCCGCCCCGGTGCTCGGCGTTCACGAAGTCGAGCAGCACCAGCGAGTCGTTCACCACCACACCGCTCAGCCCCACGAGCCCGAACATGCTCAACATCCCGAAATCGATCCCCATCACCATGTGCGCGAAGATCGCTCCGATGAACCCGAACGGCACGGCGGCCATGATGATCAGCGGCTCGATGTAGGAGCCGAACGGAATCGCAAGCAGCGCGTACATCACGAACAGGGCGAGCAGGAACCCCTTGATCATCCCGCCCAGCGCCCGGCTCTGTTCCCGCTGCTCTCCACCGAATCCGTACCGCAGCGCCGGATAGCGCTCCTGTGCCCGCGGGAGGATGCTGCCGGTGAGTTCCGCGTTGACTTCCGACCCCGTGATCACAGAGCGATCGACTTCGGCCGTGATCGTCACGACTCGTCGGCCGTCCACCCGCCTGATCGTGGACGGGGCCGTACCGAACGACACCTCCGCCAGCTCCTGCAGCGGGATCGCCGCGCCCGCGGGGGTCACGATCCGGTACTGCTTGATATCGGCGAGGCTGCTCCTCTCGTCCTTCGGCAGTCGCACGTAGACGCGGATTTCCTCGCGTCCCCGCTGTACGCGCACGGCCTCTGAACCGAAGAACGCCGCCCGCACCTGCCGCGCGAGGTCGTCCACGGTAATCCCGAGCGTCCGGGCCTGCGGCTTGAGCGTCAGCTCCACCTCCCGCTTGCCGACGTCCTTGTCGTTCCGCACGTCGAACACCCCGGCGTACTGGCTGAGCTGCTGCTGGATCTCCGCCGCGGCCAGTGAAAGCACGACCGTGTCCGGATGCGACACCTCCAGCTGCACGGCAGCGCCCAGGTTCATCACCTGAGAGGAGAAGGTCAGGCTGCGGGGGCCGGGAAGATCTCCGACCGCGGCCCGCCAGGCCTTCTCGAAGTCACTCGACAGGATGTCGTCGCGCTGCTCCGCATCCAGCAGTCGGAAGTTGATCTCGGCCTTGTTCGACTCCACGAAGGTGGGAAGCGCTCCCGCGCCGGGTCCGGCATCGGCGGACGGGTATCGCCCGACGCTCACGGATACGGCCTCGACCAGCGGCGGATGGTCAGGGCCCGCCTCGGCAGCCAGGCTGTCCGCCACTCGCCGACCGACGGCCTCCAGGTGTGCCGCGACGGCCCGCGTCCGCGATGAGGGGGTTCCCTGCGGCATCTCCAGGTGCGCGACCACGTTGTCTCCCTCGATCCGCGGCAGAAAGCTGAAGCTGACGTGCCGCCCGGCGACGATTCCGATCGTCACGAGGATGAGGGCGAAGGCGGTGGCGATCACCACACCATAGTTCGACGTGACGTAACGCACCGTTCGGTCCAGCGGTCCGTCGATGAACCGGCTCAGCGCCGATTGCACGGCCCCCTGGATCCGTTCCACCCACCGCAGCCATCCGGGCAGCTGCATGTGGGCGTGTTCGGGCAGGTGGGACAGGTGGCGCGGCAGGATGAACAGGGACTCGATCAGCGAGAACACGAGCACCACGATGACGATCATCGGGATGAACTTGAGGAACTTCCCGATCATCCCGGGCACGAACAGCAGTGGCGTGAACGCCACGATCGTCGTGAGGACGGCGAACACGACCGGTACGGAGACGCGCTGCGTTCCCTTCACCGCCGCCTCCAGCGGCCCCCGGCCCTTTTCCCGCTCACTGTAGATGTTCTCCCCGACCACGATCGCATCGTCCACCACGATCCCGATCGCGAGGATGAAGCCGAACAGCGACATCATGTTGATCGAGATATCGAAGAACGGCATCACGGCGAAGGTGCCGATGAACGACAGCGCGATCCCTACGGCGACCCACCAGGCCAGCCGCAGGTCGAGAAACAGGGTGAGCGCGATGAGCACGAGTACGAGCCCGATGATCCCGTTCTTGCGCAGCAGGTTGATCCGGCTCTGCAGCAGCTCCGCGTCGTTCTCCCAGATCGACACCTCGACGCCTTTCGGCATCGAGGGGATGGCTACCTCCGCGAGGTAGGTCTCGACCACATCGACGATCTCGAGCACCTGCTCGTCTGAGGTCCGGAACACGCGCACGAAGGCGGCCGGCTCGTCGTTGTACAGGGTGACCAGGTCCGCGTCCTGGAATCCGTCGCGGATCGTCGCGATCTGGTCCAGCCGCAGCGTGGAGCCATCCCGCTCCCCACGCACGATGATCCCCGCGAAGTCGGCGCGGTCATAGTTCCGGCCCTTCACCCGGACCAGGATCTCCTCGTCCTCGGTGTCCACCCGCCCGCCCGGGAGGTCGAGGCTGGCCCGCCGGATCGCGGTCGCTACGTCGTCGAGGCTGATGCCGTACGAGCGCAGCACGTCGTTCGACACCTCGATCGAGATCTCGTAATCGCGCACGCCGCTCGTCTGCACGTAGGAGATCTCCGGCATGGTGGAGAGATCGTCCTTGATCCGGTTCGCCAGCTCCTTGAGCGTACGCTCCGGAACGTCTCCGTGAACCGCGATCTCGATCACCCGGCTACGGCTCGTGACCTCCGTCACCTCGGGTTTCTCGGCACTCGCCGGAAAGCTGGTGATCCGGTCCACCTCCGACTTGATCTCGTCCAGCCTGCTCGGGACATCCTCGCCGAGATTCAGCTCGATGAACACGACCCCGACACCCTCCGAGGCAGTCGAGTTGATCCGGCTGATCCCCTCCACCGACTCGACCCGCTCTTCGATCTTCTGGATGATCCCCTCGTCGACCTCCTCCGGGGAGGCCCCGCGGTACTCCACGCGGACCTGCACGGCGTCGAGATCGAAGTCCGGAAACACCTCGACCACGACGGTGGTCATGCTGAGCACGCCGGCGGCGAGGATGAAGACCAGCAGGAGGTTGGCGGCGACCGGGTGGCCGGCCATCCAGGCGATGGCTCGATTCACATCGTGCTCCCTTCCGCCTGGCGGACGGTCATTCCGTCGGTCACGATCTCCATCGGACCGACGACGACGGGCTCGCCGGACCTCAACTCACCGGTGACGAACACATCGCCGCCTCGCTCCTGCAGCAGCCGCACGGGGCGGATCGACAGCAGCGTGTCCCGCTCCACTACGAAGATCAGATCTCCGTCGCGCAGGGCGGTCCTGGGAAGGACGGCATAGTCCTCGACCCGCCTGCCCCGGATGTCCACGGTCGCGTACGTCCCGATCAGCAGCGGCGGCCGACCGGACCCATCATCGAGGAATGGGTCCTGGACGCGGACGACCACGTCCACGGTTCGCGTCGTCTCGTTCAGCGCCGCCTCGGCGCGGTCCACGTAACCGGACCAGCTGTTCTCCACGCCTCCGAACGTTGCCCGGACCTCCGCTGGAATCCGGTGTTCTTTGCCCCCGGCATTCGCCGACCACAGCCCCTCGACGAGCACCGCCTCCGCGTCGGTGAGCGCAACGACGATCTCCACTTCGTCGGTGCCGTACAGCGTGCCGAGGGACTGTCCGGGCGCGACGTACTGCCCGATATCGGCGGTCTTGGTGCGAACGACGCCATCGAACGGAGCCGTGATGCGCGTGCGGGCCAGGGCGAGACGCGCGTCCCCGAGTCTCGCCTCGGCGCGTCGCAGCTGCGCTTCCGCGGCGCGCAGCTGCGGCTCCCTGAACACCAGGCCTCCGATCTCGCTGGAGTCCGCCGGAGCCGTGATCCCTTCACGTGCCCGGAACCGCTCGTACTCCTCGATCGCCAGGTCCCGCTGTTCCTCCCACGTGAGCATTTCGACTTCGCGCTGAGCAACCTCTGCCTCAGCCGCCTTCACCGCGTTCTCGTAGTCGGCGGACTCGATTCGCAGCAGCACGTCCCCTTTGGCGAACCGGCCACCGGAAGCGTACGAAGGGGACACCCACGACACCCGACCCGCCACCTGGGACGACAGGGTGATCTGGCTCTTCGGGCGGACCGTGCCGTTGCCCTCAACCGTCAGATGCCCCGAGCGCAGATCCGCCGGTGTCGTGATGACGAGCGGCACCATGCGCGGCGGCTCTTCCGCCTGGGGACTTGGCTTGAGAAGCACCAACAGGGCGAGCGCCGCTACGCC
>CBDUVN010000130.1:0-5162 GCA_965370685.1 uncultured bacterium
AGGAGAACGGGCCGGACATGGGCCACGATGTCAGCGTGCATCGGCTTCACGTCCACCGAGATGTCGCCGACCTGGTAATATTCGAAGTTCTCCCGTTGCCACTGGCTGACGGCCGCCGCCTGCTCCCGGGCCTCGGCCAGCGTCGCTCCCGGAGCCAGTCGTGCCAGGACCCGACGATTCGCGTTGGGGCTGCTCCTCGGGATTATCGAATACGGGATCAGGTCGGCGGTCCACATGTCGATCGCCGTCGGGATTCCCGCGTTCGCCGGCATCAGCAGACGGAACTCCTCGGGCATAACCCCGATCACACGGCTGGGAGCCCCGTTCAGGACGACCGTCTGTCCGATGACACCCGCGTCCGATCCGAACCTGCGCTTCCACAGGCCGTGGCTGAGAACGACGGAGGGCATCCTCCCGTCATCCGTGATCGCGCCATCAGGCGCGACGTGATTTTCCGAGGGCTCCTCATTCTTCTTCCCCTTCGGGAGCATCTGTTCCCTGGTACCGTACTTCCGGCTCCGGCCCTCGAACCCATCTGACGGAAGGAATGTACGTCCCAGCTCGGCCTGCACTCCGAGAAGATCGAAGAAATTCGACGACACCGTGGCTACCCGGACGACCTCCGGCGGTCCACCGCCGGTGAGATTGAACTCGAATGTCCTGTCTGTTGCAGCGACTTCGGACAGGGCCGGCATCCGCTCTCGGAAGTCGATCACGTCGGCGGGCGGAAGCGGGGCGTCCAGCCAGTTCAGGCTTCCAATGTGGTGCCGCAGCAGGACCAGCCGGTCGGGCTCGGCGTACGGCAGCGGCCGTACCAGAACCGAGTTTATGACGCTGAACACGGCCGTGTTCGCGCCGATGCCGATCGCGAGCGTGAGGACTGCTACGGCAAAGAAGCCGGGGTGCTTGAGAAGAAACCGCATCCCGAATCGGACATCCTGGACCAGTCGTGTCATTCCCGCCCCCGCTCGCCGTTCCTGGATCCGCGATCTCTTTCACGGATCCGCACGCGGGTTTGAAGGGCACGGGTCGTGCCACGCTGGCGCGCACGCGGAACTCTCACCAATCGAAGACGTTGCGTCAATTCAGACGTTCGGAGCTGTCCGGCGGACGTGTCCGATTCTGGAACTCCGTGTCACGCAACCGGACGACTCAGGAAGTCTCGCGCAATGGCGCCGAGATATTGCCCGGGATCGCCTCGGCCAGTCGCTCGAACGTCGGATAGGCGACCTCGATGGCCGATCGGTGGTCGCCTGCGTGAAATGCGATTCGCTCGGACTCTCTGAGTTCCTCGTCCACGAACGTGAGCTGACCATACAGCTTACCGAACGGGGGCATCGCGCCCATGTCGCAATCCGGAAACAACTTGATCATCTCGCTCTCTGTCGCCAGCTGCACCTTCTCCGCTCCCGTCATCGCCCGGAGCTTGTCTAGATCCAGTCGGCGAGTCGCGGGAATCGCGCAGATCGCCGGTCGCCCGTCGAGCAGCACCTCCACGGTCTTTGCCCACTGCCGACCCGGAATATGGCTGGCCGCGGCCTCCTCCTGCGCCGTGAACGCGATCGGGTGATCGATGATCTCGTACTCGACCCCCTGCTCCTCGAGGTATTGTTCGATCCTCGCCGCGATCGTCATATCCTGCCTCCTTCGGCTGCCTGTCTATTCGCGACCCGCGTGGAGCGAGGCCGCGCGTGACGCGATTCTCTTGAGCGCCTCTCCCGCCGCCACCGGCGCCGTGTGCTCCGCTACCCGTTCCCCGAGCGCCGCCAGGACAGGCCCCAATTCCTCCCGCAGCCGCTCGCAGTAGTGATCGTGCAGCACATGGTGCGCCGCCTGCCGGAACCACATCGAGTCCGAGTGCCGGGTAATTCCCTCGAGCAGCGGAGCGAGACCATCGCACTTGAGCGCGATCAGCGCCTCGGCGGCGAGCCACCGTACGCCGAACTCCTTATCGTCGAGGGCCTCGACCAGGGCGCGTGCCGCGAGCGGGCTGGCGATATACAGCAGCGCCTCCGCCGCTTCGGTGCGCAGCACCGGACGCTCGTCTGCCAGCGCCTCCAGCAGCAGCGGGACAGCACGATCGCCCTGGCGCACCAGGCAGCGGCGGGCCTGCTTACGGGCCAGACCTTCGTCGCCAGCCAGCACCTCGACGAGCACTGTCACGTCGTCGTCGCACAGCTTCAGGGTCGGGGACATCGTTGCGGAGCCGTCTGTCATGATTCCTCCGCTGGAGCGGGAACCGCCGGAAGGGAGCGGCGATACTCCTACTTGATACGAGCGTTCCGTGCACGTACGGTAGACTATGAAATCTACGGTCGGGGGGTGAGCGGCGCACCCTGCCGAGGGCCGTCCGGGGCGCCGTCATTGGAGTCAAACAGAAATGCAAGAATTCGACGTCGGAGCCGTCGTTGATCAGTCGGTAGACGTACTCGCGACCTGGGGTCTGAAGGTGCTCGGCGCGCTCGCGGTCCTCCTGATCGGACGCATGGTCGCGGGCTGGGCACGGAAGTTCACCCGCCGGTTCCTCGAGCGGGCAGGCTTGGACGAGACCATCCAACCGTTCCTCTCCGGGCTCGTTTACGCGCTGGTGCTCGTGTTCGTTCTGCTGGCCGTGCTCGGCCTGTTCGGCATTCCCACCACCTCGATCATCGCCGTGCTCGGTGCCGCTTCGCTGGCCGTCGGCCTCGCGATGCAGGGAACGCTGGCAAACTTCGCCTCGGGTGTGATGCTGCTCCTGTTCCGCCCGTTCCAGGTAGACGACTTCATCGAGGTCGCCGGCCAGACCGGGACGGTGGAGACAATCGGAGTGTTCGCGACGACGCTCAACACGGTCGATAACGTCCAGATCACGATTCCAAACGGCAAGGTGTATGGAGAATCGATCAAGAACTACTCCGCCAACGAGACGCGGAGGATAGACCTCGTTGCCGGCGTGGCCTACGGCGACGACCTGCAGGTCGCAAAGGACACGCTGATGGGAATCCTGGAGGCGGACGACAGAGTGCTGGATGATCCCCCGCCGACGGTAGCCGTGAGCGAGCTCGGTGACTCGTCCGTGAAATTCGTCGTCCGGCCGTGGTGCCGGGCCGAAGACTATTGGGAGCTGCGATTCGACCTCACACGGAAGATCAAGGAGGCCCTGGAGGACGCGGGCTGCTCCATTCCGTTCCCGCAGCAGGACATGCACGTGATCAAGGTGCCCGAAGGCCTGAAGGAGAAGCTGTCGGTCTCCTGAGCCAGATCAGAGGAGTTTCGCGATTCGACGAGCCTGCGTATAGTTTCCCGATTGTCCGGAGCGCCCATCTTTCCGAGGAGTCAGGATATGGCGAAGCACAATTTCCTTGTCGAGAAGTACCAGATCACTCTCGGCGATCATTCCTCCACCTGGGGCGGTGTGACCGTCACCGCTCGCGGGATCGTCGCGTGTTTCGGTGAGCACCTGCGGCTGCTGTTCTATTTCCTGCCCGCTGGCGCCACGATTCCCGATCCGATGTGGAATGAGGATGCGAGAGTCGCTATCACGTTCCTTCCGATCTCGGACATGGCCCCGTTCGTGGATGTGCTCCGTAACGAGAAGCCGATCTATGGCAACATCGATACAGACGCGCCTGGCGAGAGCTTCATCAGCACGCTCCACGAGCCCGTCGGTGAAGAGGAGAAGCGCTCCTGGCGTCGCTGATCTGAGTTCCGAATTCCACCAGATCCCATTCCCGGGGATCCGGCCTGGAAATGGAAACGAAAACGGCCCGACCCCTGGTGAGGGGGTCGGGCCGTTTGTCTGGTCGGACCTCGAGTCGTCGTTCGGCGTCCGGTTCCGTGCGGAAGCCGCTTACTCTTTCCGCATCGTCGCGCGCGACCCGAGGTTCACACCGTCCCTGAACGTCCCACCGAACAGGCTGATCACCGGTCCGAGCAGAATGAAGTCGTAACGGTCGATTACCGTGACCGTAACGTCCTCACCGGTAACGATTGCACCGATATCCTTCGTGTCGGCAGCGCCTCTGATTATGATTGTATCCGGAGAAATGTTGTTCGCGGACAGATAGACGTTGACCACGGTCTTGACCGTGTCCTCTGTCGAAATGTTGGGGAGAACGGCGGTCCGTGCACCCTCCCGGGCCGCGTTCACCAGGCTCTGCTTGATGCTGTATGCTCGCGCGAACTCGAAGATTCCCACGAGGATGAGGAGCAGCAGCGGCAGGGCCAACGCAAGCTCCACGAGCGCCTGACCGGAGTCCCGGCGCACGAAGTCGCGACCCCGTCGCGCACCGCATCTCCCGAATCGAAATCGCTTCACGACAACACCGTTCCTTCCTCAGATTTAAACGTTCGAGGCCGCACGATAGACCGGAAGCTAGTGTTTGTTCCTCGACTCGCCAACATTGCGTGCGCATTCCTGTCGCACTGAGACGAAAGAACCGTACCGCCGCAGCGACAGATCGCTCCATTCCGCCCGGCAGTCACTACCGGTTCGGATACGCCCAGTCTCGGATCACCAGCGACTAGCGCCATGTCAGCACCTCGTCCGGGTCAGCTTTACCCTGCCATGGAGTCGCAGGTGCCATTCCCGTGCCGCAGATATCCGTGACGCAATAAGACGTTGAGTCAGTTGCGGTTGAAGCTTGGATTCAGGCACCAGGAACGTTTCGTGGAATTGCCGGACTTGGGGCAAACAGCCGATCCTGACGCGATCCGCCGAATATGCCGGATCACGTCCTCGGACGGTGCCGTGAACCGGTCCGACACGTGCTCGTCCTCGGCGTGCTGGTCGCGCAGGATGGTTCGTGTGTTGTAAAGTTTGTCTGCAGGCGAGCGCACGCCGGAACCAACCGGTGAGCTCTGTTACGTGCACCTTCATTCCGCATCCATTCCGTCCCACCGGTCCACCCGGAGATCGACTCTGCCGGCAACACCGAACCGGACTCCCTCCTTCTCGAGCCGGAACCGCTGCTCCTCTGCGCCGCCAGGGTCGCGCAGGCTGACCGCGCCGCCGGCATTGACCACCCGGTGCCAGGGCAACCGGTGGCCCGATCGCAACGCAGCGAGGGCATATCCGACCTGGCGTGCCCCTTTCGGCACTTCGGCGAGCTTCGCGACCTGGCCGTACGTCGCTACGCGCCCACGCGGAATGCGGGCTACGACCGAGTAGATCCGATCGTACG
>CBDUVN010000131.1:0-5131 GCA_965370685.1 uncultured bacterium
CTAGTCTGTTCATTCGAGATCGCGGCGGCGAGGTCGGTCCGGGGTGAGCCCCCGGGTCACGTCGCCAGGACGCGATCATCGCCGTGCAGGAGTTTTTGCAGTATGCCCTCGCGATCGAATCTCTCGACCGACCCGGTGGCGCAGACGGTCATGGAGCAGATGCTCGCCGAGATCTGGCTCGAGGTGCTGGGTGTCGAGCAAGTCGGTGTCCACGACAGCTTCCTCGAGCTGGGTGGCTCCTCGATCACGATGGTCCAGGTCATGAGCCTCCTGGAGCAACGGACGGGCGTGAAGGTCAATCTCACGGCCCTTTCGCACCAGACGCTCGGACAGCTCGCGGTGCTGTGTGAAGAGCGGATTGCGGAAGAAAAGGCCAGGCCCAGGGGGCTATGGGCCCGGCTCCGGGGTTTGATCTCCGGACGCGGCCGGTCCCCCGTCTGATCCGAGCGGCACAGCCTATGGGACGAGAGACGGCAGTCATGACCAGCGCAATCACCTCAGGAGTCGAAGCGCGACCGCTCCACTTCGGACCGGCGCAGCGGCTGTTCGGCCTGTACGAGGCGCCGACCGAGAATGCGACCGACCTGGGCGTCGTGCTGTGCTCACCCGTGGGGCACGAGTACATACGCTGTCACCGGGTCTGCCGGCAACTCGCATTACGGCTGGCCCGGGCCGGATTCCCCGTGCTGCGCTTCGACTATCTCGGCTGCGGCGATTCGGCCGGAGACAGCGACGAGGTGCGACTCGAGGATTGGGTCGCCGACGTCTCGGCCGCGATCGATCTCGTGCGTCAGCGCTGCCGTCGCATCTGCCTGGTCGGACTGCGGGTCGGGGGGAGTCTGGGTTACCTGCTCGCCGGGCAACAGGACGTGGACGTGCTGGTGCTGTGGCAGCCGGTGGTCGAGGGGCGTGAATTCTGGCGCGAGGCCCTGGTTCAGCAGGAGGATCACGAAGCCAAGTTCCGCTGGGCGCAGGGCGAGTCGGCGCAGCGCGCGCGGAAACCGGGGACGACTCGCGAGGTTCTGGGATTCCCCTACTCGTCGGCGCTGATCCAGGGACTGGAGAGTCTCGATCTCTGTGAGCACTCCGTCCCGGTCGTCGAGCGGGTGCTGCTCCTGGCCAATTCGGAGGGCGCGGACCTCGATCGGCTGGCGGCCCGTCTGGAACCGGGGGCGGCTCAGCTCGATCGCAGGGTCGTCGAGGAAAGAAGATTGTGGATGGCCGAACCGTACGAGATGGTGGTGCCGCAGCAGAGCATCAAGCTGGTCGTGGACTGGATCTCCGGAGTCCCGGAATGAACGAACAGGCGGCAGTCCTGGGCAAGAGCTCGCCACTGATCGGCATCATCACCGAGCCGGCGAATCTCGCGGCCGCCGCGGACCGACCGGCGGTCGTGATCATGAACTCCGGCATCGTCCACCGGGTGGGGCCTGGCCGAGGGATGGTGCGGCTGGCTCGAGACCTCGCCGGGAGAGGGTCCGTGGTCGTACGATTCGACCATAGCGGAATCGGCGACAGCCCGAGCCGCCAGGATCACACTCCCTGGCCTCGGAACACGATCGTGGAGGCGCGGGAGGTCATGGACGATCTCTCTCGGCGCTACGGCTCCCGAAGTTTCATCCTGATGGGCATCTGCTCGGGGGCGCTCACTTCCTTCCACGTGGCCCGTGAGGATCCGCGGGTCGTCGGCGCGGTGCTCATGAACAGTCAGGGCACCGAAGCCAGCGCCGAGTGGCAGCGCTTCGTCAGGAACCGCGAATGGGCCCGACAGTACTGGACTCGTTCCCTGTTCAACGCCGATTCCTGGCGCCGGGCGTTCGCGGGACAGGTCCAGTACCGGCGCTTGTTGACCGTACTCGGGCGTCAGATCCGGGATCGCGTGGCCCCTCCGGACGACGCGACCTCGTTGACGCACTCGGTGTGGGCCCAGCTCCAGGAGATTCTGGAGCGCGGCGTACAGGTGATGTTCGTCCTCGCCGAGGGCGGCCATGCCAGCGACTTTTTCGACGTGCTCATGGACGGCAAGATCGCTTCCCTGGAGGCCACCGGCTGTTTCCACCACGTCACGCTCGAGCGCTGTGACCACACGATGACCTTGCTGGGCAATCAGCATGACCTGTTGAGGGAAGTCGGAACCTGGATGGATCGACAGTGGGGCTCGGCGGCTGACCCGAGCAGACGGATGACAGACCATGCATGTTGAAACGCTGGAACTGCTTCGCTGCCCCCGCTGCGCGGAGCCACTGCGAACGGAGAGCGTTCTCCGGCAGGACGAAGATGATCTCGTCCACGCCATCACGGCATGTGCCTGCACTCGCTACCCGATCGTCGAGGGCATCCTCGTCCTGAACCGCTCGGGACCCTACGAGGCTCTCACAGACCACCTGATACGCGAGCTGGGCAGCGGAAGCGAGGATCGTGTACGCCGTGCCGTGGGGCTGGCCTGCATCCAGAACGGTGGGCGGCTCCTGCGCTGGAGCACGGCCGTCGGGAGGCGCTACGCGCACCAGGTCTGCCGCGTCGCCGGCCTTTCCGAGACCTAACGTCGTGCCATCCGGTCCATCGACGGCGCGCGGTACTGGGAGGTGGTGGATGAACCGTACTATCGCTTCCGCTTCAGCTCCGACAGCCTGAGGACGGCCTGGCCGAGCCTTCCCGTCTTCGAGCCGGGTCCCCGGTGCCTCATCGACGCCGGTTGCGGCCACGGGCACGTGTCGTTCCTCATCTCCAAGCTGCTACAGCCCCGGATCCACTTCTGTCTGGACCGTAACCTGGCGAGCTTGATTCTCGCCCGCAACATCTTTGCCCCGCAGGCGCAGATGATCGCGCTGGATCTGGGTGGCACGCTACCCTTTCCCGACGGCAGCGTCGATGCCCTCTTCTCCATGGATACGCTGCACTACGTGCAGGGAGTTCGCGTCGCCGCTTCCGAGTTCAATCGCGTCCTCGAGGATTCGGGCCTGTTCCTGGGGCTGCACATGCACAATGCGCTGGGGTCGAATCCGGGAGAGGGGAAGCCGCTCCCGTGGAATATCTGGCCCGGGATCTTTCCCGGGTTCTACTCGAAGCTGATCCCCGAGCCGAGCCTGATCGAGGACTTCCTCGGAGCGCGCAAGGTCCAACTCGACCGCACCTACGATCCCACGCAATGTAGCCAGGCCAATGCAGTCGCTCTCGTCGCGGCGAAGAGCCAGGCGCGGCTCGAGCAGATCCGGCTCGCCGATTGGTCGATCCTCGATATGGATGGGCACTGGAGTCTGAACCCGGTCTACTCGGTCGAGCGAAGCGACGGTCTGATCCGGCTGACTCGCCAGGCGACGTCGGAATACAACAAACGCGAGTACCCGGTCGCGCAGGCGACGCTTCCGCGAACCTATGAGCTTCCCGGCAAACTGTGGGACGAGGTTTCCGCGCAAGCCGATGGTCCGCTCAGCGCGCTTCCGGCCGAGCAACATCCCGCTCTGGAAGAGCTGATCCGCAAGGGTATCCTGCTCGCCCTTCCGCGCCGCTACCGCTAGGAACCTAGGGCGCTCCGCTATCATTTTCGGCGCGATGGAGATTGGTGGGCGCCGCCGGGGCACCCGGGGTCGAGTCGCAACCGAACGCGCTCAGGGTGATGTACAGAACGTTGCCGGCGGCGAGGTCGTCCACCGCCACGACCAGGCTCCCGTCGACGAAGCTCTCCGTGGACGACTGATGCTGCGCCAGATCGTTTTCCGTGAACGCCTGCGTGTGATCGGAGGGCGCGAGGAGTTTGGTCGTCACGGTTGCTTCGACGCAGCCCGCGGGAAGGCCGGTCAGAACCACGTTCGTTCGATCGATCTGATCCTGTTCGAGAGCCGGATCTCCGTTTCGCGAAGCGCCGGTGAAGCCCAGCAGGACGCGATAACGCTGCGCGAGGTCGTCCGCCGCGGCCACGCCGTAGACACGAGGATACTCGGTCAGCACCGCCGTTTCCCGTCCGGAAAGCTCCGCGTAGTACTTGTAGGCCCACCAGATGGGACGACGCTGGTACGGGTTGTAGCCACCGTCCGGAATGAGAAGCCCATTGAGCGTCTTGTTGGCACAGCCGGACGAGCCGTCGGCCGGATCCGACCAGCAGCCCTTGGCCGCGCCATCGACGTTCGCCAGGTGAAGCTGCCCGAAAACCACGACGGTATGGCCCGTGTCCAGGCTGTACTGCCCATCGATCGGACCGCCCATCATCTCGTTGACGTAGATCGGCAGGCCGGAGAGATCCTCGCCCCAGCGTGCTTTCAGTTGGGCCAGGTCCGAGCCGCGTAGCTCCTCTCGGATCGCTTCACGCAGGATGTTGATCCAGTGGCCCCAGTCCAGGCCCCACTCGTCCGTGAACAGATGCAGGCTGAGAAAATCGAGTCCGATTCCCGGACGCTGGTTCAGGTACTCGAGGAAGCCGAAGTTGCCGTAGTGGATCGTCTGCGCCTCGGGCAACGAGCTTCCCGCGACGTAGGCCTGTCCGGGAGAGCCGTTCTTGAACAGAAAGCCGGCCAGAGCCCAAATATCCCCGGACATGCTCGGTCCACCGACGGTGAGTTCGGAGGACGGAGAGTGGGATCCGTACGCGGCCGCCAACCCCTCGTGGCAGATCCTGTAGGTCTCGGCCAGCTCCCAGCCGCGCAAGTGGCCGTGCACGTCCCTGAAGATCGCCGCGCCATTGGGTTCGTTCCACACGTCCCACTGCGGGTTCCTGTCGTGAGACAGGACTTCCACCGCGTTGTCATAGCAATCCTGAAACCAGGTCGCCCCGTCTCCACTCTCGTCCCACGGGCGCGCATTTTCGATACTCTGGCAATCCGCGCCGTATCGCTGCGTGAATTGCTTGCAGGCAACCTTCTGGAACAGACCGCCGTTGTTCGTCACGGCTTGATAGGCGCGATCCTGGATGGTGTTGTTCTCACAACGCTGGGTGTTGCAGAAATTGTCGCTTCTCCACATGTAGGGTCGTAGGTTGTACTCGAGATGTGTAGCGGAGGGTCGGAACGGCTCTGAATCGATATGGCCCTGGAATCCGGCAGCGATGTTGCGGAACAGTCCCAGATCCTGTGAGAAATCGACGGTGACGGTCACGGGATCCTGAGGCGAGTCGGCGGCCACGGCGCGCGAAGCCGCC
>CBDUVN010000132.1:0-5110 GCA_965370685.1 uncultured bacterium
GCGCGAATCCGAGTCGTGAACACGCGGCGTGAGACGGTTCCGCGGAACCGTTTTCAACCCATCTCCTTTACACCCCAGACCTCGTTGATGCTGGTCCACGGGATGACGTTCGGCTTCCTGAACGGGCGCCTGACGTCGGCCAGCGCCTCGCCGCGGATTTCGATCTCGTCCAGGCTCGTGGGTGTCATCCCGGATTTGTGAGCCCAGGAAAGCGTGGGAACCTCGGCCGTCTCGATCCCCATCAGGTGGGTGGCGACCATGTCCGTCGCCAGAGGATCTGTGCCGGCGATGATCAGGCCCATGTCCACCAGATCTCCCTCAGTCGGGCCGTCGCCCTGCATCGCGGTCGTGGCGTCCACGACGCACAGCCCCATCCGGTTCGCCCGCACCATGTCGAGCGTCTCAAACGCGACGCCCGGGGATCCGGCCGCGGACGCGTGATCGTGCACGCAGGCCCGGACCGAACAGTAGGCGGCGCCCGGGTACAGACCGATCAGGTTCTTCATACCCAGCGTCACCGTGGCCAGGACATGGGTCTTCATCATCGGCACCGAGCACAGCAGGTCGATCTCAGTGAGCGAATGGTGGAGCTGGATGCTGTCGTACGCGAGGCCGTTCGGGAGCGGGACCTCGGCCATCTCACCCGTATGGAGGTTCACGAGCGGGACACGCAGCGACTTCGCCAGCTCGCTGTAGCCCAGCCGGTCGAACACGTGCTGCTGCATTCCGTCGAGAATCTCGCAGTTCGTGGTCCGGTACGCCTCGCCGTTCAGGACGTTGAACCCGTCGGCCGACGCCGAGCCCTCGCCGATCAGAACGTCCTTCCCCGCCCCTTTCATCAGCCGGGCAAGCGCCTCGATGACTTCGGGCTTGGTCGTGAAGTCCCGGCCCTCGGCCACGAGGTTGGGCTTGAGCATGATCCGCTCTTTGCCCTTGGTCGCCATGTCGATCCCGCCAAGCAGGTCGATCGCCTCCTCGACGGCATAGTCCACCTTGCCGTTCCTGACCCTGGCAATGCTGACGACCGGGCTCGGGCCCGGCCACCAGGTCGGACCGATGTGCATCGGCACGACTGCGGCACCCAGGGCGGCGCCCATGCCCGTCTTCACGAAATCGCGTCGTGAGGGATCGGTATGGTTCATCTCGCTGGCATTCCTTCCGCGCGGACTGGCACCCGCGGGCATTCGAGCAGGTCCAACATGTGGCTACTCCGCGAAGGAGTAATGGGGGGTGCAGTGAATCTAGTGCCTGGGCGTGGACCGCGCGCGCGGATGCCTGGGCAAGCCGCCGTTGACCATCTTCTTCTCTCTGCGGGCAAGCGAAGCGCCCGGCCTACCGCCTCCCTGGCGACAGAACCGGGCGCTGCTCTTCAGGCTTAATTCACCGGCACCATGATGTGCGCGTACGGCGTGCCCTTCCACATCACGTACGGGCCACCGTTGAAGGGGTCTGTCGAAATCCCCTCCAGCGTTGCCGGGTCCGGCACGATGATCATGAGGTGCGGTCCGGACACGACCCAGTCGTCGGTCTCCTCGGTGGCGAAGGGATCGGAGTTGCTGGCACCGGAATCGCCCGCGAGCATGTACGATATTCCGACCCGGTCGATCTCGAAGTCCGATTTGTTCATCCAGCCGTCGGCCCACGCGAGCCACGGCCCGTCGAGACACATGGGCCCGTTCTTGGCACCGGGGGGCTTCGGAAAGCAGGTCCAGCCGTTGCCACCCTCTTTCAGGATGTTGCCCTCCCAGTCGACCACGGTTGCACCTGCTGCCATCTCGGCGGTCGTCGCGCTCAGCGCATCCTTGATCATGGCCTCCGGCGACGCGTCCTGCGCGTTCAGGTTTGCCGGTAGCGCGACGAAGAGCATGAGCCCTGCGAGGAAGAGGTTGATGCGGTACATGGAATTCTCCCTGTGGATGGAACGGGACATGGAACGATGCAAAACGGCTGTGACGTCTGCGACGCCTGGATGCACACTCGAGATGTTGTGTTTTATGGGTACGACACGGTCCTCGGATTTCCTACTATTATGATTTGTTCATGTTCCTGTCAACTTTGAAACGGGCCGAGCAATGCCCAGCTGGATTGCCAGCAACGCCAGTGCTCAGTGCCGGCAGGTGATGCCAGAGAGTTCGTCTCCTGCACCTTCAACAGGTACGCGCTCCGGCAATCCCCGGAGTGGTTCACTCGATGAAATTCAACTCCCTTAGCAGCGCCTCGAACCGCGGCTCCGAGCGGAGGGGATCGAATATGGCGTCCAGTCCGAGCCACCCCAGCATCTGGGAATCCGCATCGAGCGCCCGCTCGAGGTTGTCGAGCGCTCTCTCGTGGTCTCCGAGGCCCAGATACACGAGCGCCAGGTTGAACGGCAGCACCTGGCCGTCCGGCGAGATCTTCTCGAGCTCGTCGAGCTCCGCCATCGCTCGGTCCCGGTCACCTGCAGCACCGTAGGCGTAAGCGAGATATGCGTTCACGAACGGCGGCGCGTCCATCGTTTTCGCCCTCTCGAGATGCGGGATGGCCTCCTCGAACTTCCGCGCTTCGAGGTCGATCCAGCCCTCAATCATGACGGGAAAGAAGTATGCGGGATCGAGCTCGCCCGCCTGTCTCGCCAGTTCGTTGGCCGCGGCGAAATCCTTCCGGAACATCGGCGCCATGACGGCATCGACCAGCACCTGTGGGGACAGCGGGTCCAGCTCCGCCGCGAGCCTGCTCTCTGCGATGGACTCGTCGAGCCGTCCGGTGAACGCCAGCGCCAGGGCGAATTGATCGTGCGCGAAGGCGTAGTTCGGGTTGAGCTCGAACGCCCGCCGGAAATCGCGCTCGGAACCGGCCCAGTCATATTCATAGAACAGCTTGAACACGGCGAGCGACGTATGGGCTTCAGCCGAGTTGCTGTCCAGCTCCACCGCCTGCTCGGCGGCCGCCCTGGCCTTCGGCTTCGCCTCAGAGGCGGTGATGAACCCCTCGTTATAGCCGGCCCAGAGGTAGGCGTCGGACAGCCCCGAGTACGCCGGGGCGAAGGTCGGACTCAGCCGCACGGCCTCCTCGAACTGGGCGATCGCCTTCTGCAGGTTCTCGTCGCTCGGCCTGTTGAAGAAATACCGGCCCTTGAGATAGGCGTCGTGGCCCTCGGGATTCACACTCGGCGCCGTGGCGAGGCGTGACTGCTCGCTCGGCGTCAGGCGGACGTTGATCTCGCGGGCGATGGCTGACGCGAGCTCGGCCTGGAGCGCCAGCACGTCGCTCGAGTTGCGCTCGAAGCTGTTTGCCCACAGGTGCGTGTCTGCCCGCGCATCGATCAGCTGGGCGGTGATCCGGACCCTGTCGCCGAATCGGGCCACCGAGCCCTCCACGACCGCATCCACGTCGAGCGTCCTGGCGATCTCCGGCGTCGATGGACGGTTCTTGCCCTGGAACTGCATCGCCGAGCCGCGCGACGTGACCCGGAGATCGCTGATCGTCGCGAGCGCGGCCGTCAGTTCATCGGTCATCCCTTCGGCAAAGTAGTCCTGCGCCGGATCCCCCGAGTAGTTGTCGAGCGGAAGCACGGCGATCGACCGGATGACGGCCGGTGTGTCCGCATCTGCGGAGGCGGACGAAGGAAATTGGACAACTCCGGACCGTACGACCGCGAATGCGAGCAGCGCGGTCATCCCGACGAGCGCCGCCACGCCCGCAGGCCAACGCCTGGAGGCGGGGGCCGAGATGATCTCGGTCAGCTCGCCGGGCGCGGCATCGGCCGTCCGACGCACGCCTTCCGGCGTCATCTCCAGCGCCCACGCGAGCACGATCGCCACGGGAAAGCCGAGCAGGAGAAGCAACGCCACGAACCGGTAGGTCCACTCGGGCAGCAGCAGCGCGGGGACGGCGAGGTCAACAATCTGCAGGAGAACGAACCCGACGATGCCGTATACGGCCATCACGCGGAACACACGGCGGCGCTTCAGTTCGGCGAAGAACCGCTGGTAACCCTGGTTGTCTGTCATGCGAGGCAAGATCGCGGATCAGTGGAATGGAGGAAAGGAGAGGCCAGCACCTCACGCCCCAAACGGACGTGAAAAAGCCCCGGTCCGTGGACCGGGGCTTGATCGCCTCACTCGATTCGAGCGACATCCGCTCCGCCGAACAGAGCGCCGTCGGCGAGTCTCCCGACGCAGACGATCTGATCGCCATCATCGACCCACGAGTCGAGCCAACCCTTCGGAAACTGCGCAGTAACCTTGCTTCCCATCCTCTTCGAGCTCGTCGCCCGGGCGCCGGAGCAGTAGGTCGAGCTCGCGTCGAACAGCTGTGCCGTCGAGGGATGGGGGAACGTGAACGTTGCATCGAAATGGTCCTTTCCCGGCTTGACCTTGCTGGCCTCGACTCCAACGTGGAGCACCGGGTATGGAGCCGTCGCCGCCTCGGGCGCCGCATCGTACCTGCTACGGGCCGAGACCACGTTGTCGAGCACATCATCCCGGTCCCGGCCACCCACCAGTACGGTGGCAAACGCCCCGGATGATCCCGGCGCCAGGGTCCCCGGACCGATGCTGAGCAGATGTCTGACGTCCGCCGGCCCGAATACGCCGGGGGCGACGATTCCACCCGTCAGATAATCGTTCCAGGTAGAGAGGTCCACCGGGTCGATCGGCGCTCCCGCCGGCGCATTCGTCGGGTTGGACCAGCTCCTGTAGCCGCTCGTCGGACCGAGCATGGCGTGCCCTGCCCACACTTCGTACCACGGCTCGTTGACCACCACGACTCTGCTGTCGCGATCGTACTCGACGTAGTTGTGCCACACATGGTCTTGCGTATAGGCGATCAGATCCTGATCCAGGACCAGGCCGGCGGTGATCCCTTCCACGGACTCCGCCCCGGGATTGAACACGGTGTACTTGAAGATGATGTAGTCGTCGCCACTCCAGGCGTACGTCTCACGCACCACGAGCAGGTCGAGCGCGGTGGCATCCCAGTAGGACTCCTCGGGCCATTCCCTCAGGACCGTGAGCGTCTGGTGCTCGGCGACGAGCCCCGGTTCCAGCACCTCCATGGGGGGCACTCCGGTTCCCAACATGTTTCCTTCACTGGATCCGCGCGGATCGTAGAGGATGAAGGTGTGGGCCGC
>CBDUVN010000133.1:0-4979 GCA_965370685.1 uncultured bacterium
GTACGCTGCTGTTTTTCCTGCCGGTCGTGGTGACGTGGGTCGTGGACACGGCGGCGTACACCGGTGGCAGGGCGATGGGGCGCCGGAAGCTCGCGCCCGCGATCAGCCCGAACAAGACCGTCGAGGGTGGACTGTCAGGGCTGCTGGCCGGACCCGTCGCGGCCGTCATCTACACCTGGATCGCCCTGCCGGACATCGCGGCAGACCTGGGCCTGGGGCTACTCCTGGTGCTGGGGATCGTGCTCGCCGCGGCTGCGATCATGGGCGACCTGGCCGAATCATCGCTCAAGCGTGAGTGCCAGGTGAAGGATTCCTCCGCGCTCCTGCCGGGACACGGAGGGCTGCTGGACAGGATGGACTCGCTCCTGTGGACGATACCCGTCGCGTACTTCTTCTTTGCGGCGATTGCGTGACCGACCGTCGAACCGGCATAACGCTGCTCGGAGCTACCGGCTCGATCGGCCGGTCGACGCTCCGCGTTGTCGCCCGACACTCGGACCGATACCGGATCGTTGCCCTGACCGGGGCTCGCCGGTCGGAACGGCTGGATGAACTCGCACGCGATGTGGACCCGGATTTCGTCGTCCTGGCACATGGGCCTTCGGCCGGGTTCGAGCCACGGTGGACGGGGGATTGGAGATACGGGCCCGAACAGCTTGCCGCTGCCGCCACCGGCGTCGAGGCCGGGATCGTGGTCAACGCCCTGGTAGGGTACGCAGGCCTCGAGTCGACTCTCGCTGCGTTGGGCGCAGGACGGCGCCTGGCGCTGGCCAACAAGGAATCTCTCGTGGCCGGCGGTGAGCTGGTGCTGGAGGCCTGGAGGACGGGTGGTGGTGATCTCGTTCCGGTGGACAGCGAGCACAGCGCCATCCATCAGTGTCTCGTCGGCCGGCCGCCTGAAGAGGTCTCCAGACTGATCCTCACGGCATCGGGCGGTCCGTTCCGTTCATTTCCCGCCGATCGGTTCGCGTCGATCAAGCCCGAAGACGCGCTCGCGCACCCGACGTGGAGCATGGGCGACAAGATCACAGTCGATTCCGCCACGCTGGCCAACAAGGCGCTCGAGGTTATCGAAGCGCACCTGCTGTTCGGAGTGCCCTACGACCGCATCGACGTCGTCGTCCATCCGCCGTCGATCGTGCATTCGTTCGTGGAGTTTCGCGACGGATCCACGATCGCGCAGATGGGCCACCCTTCGATGGAGATTCCGATTCTGTATGCCCTGTCGGCGCCCGAGCGGCTGCCGAACGAGTTCCGCCCGTTCGACCCGATCGCTGACGGTCCCCTGGAGTTCGAGCCGGTGCGGGAAGCGGAGTTCCCGATGTTCGGACTTGGAGTGGCGGCCGGACGAGCAGGCGGAACGCAGCCGGCGGCATACAACGCCGCCAACGAAGTCGCTGTGCGGGCTTTTCTCGACCACGAGCTGTCGTTTCCCGGCATCGCGGCGGTGGTGGAGATGGTGCTGACGCACATGGAGCCCCGTCCGGTCTGCTCGCTCGAGGATGTGGAGGCGGCCGATCTCGAGGCCCGATCGCGGGCTCGGGAGGCCGCGCGGACCGTGTCGTGATCGGAACACACCGATACGTCAGGGGTGGAATCTCCGCTGAGCGTGGGTGTCCGGCTGCCTCCGGTACGCCCGAACAGGTCCGACATCTGAAAGTTGAAGACGGAATGCGCGCATGCTGATCACAATCCTCGCCACGGCCATCGTACTGGGCGTCCTGATCCTGGTGCACGAGCTCGGGCACTTCTGGGCGGCCAAGCTGGTGGATATCGAGGTGTCCAGGTTCTCGATCGGTTTCGGTCCGAAGATCATCGGGTTCAAGCCGGGCGAGACGGAGTACGTGATCTCGGCTCTTCCACTCGGCGGCTACGTCAAGATGGAAGGCATGATCGACGAGGAAGTGACTTCGACCCTGGAGGGCGATTCGCCGAACGAGCATCGGCAGCCTTCTGATCGGGATTTCGACGCGAAGCCGCTGTGGGCGCGCTTCTTCGTGATTTCGGCCGGCGTCGCGATGAACCTCGTGTTCGCGTTCGTGGCATTCAGTTTTGTCGCTCATTCCCGAGGTGTTTACGAGCCGATCGTCAGCTCGGTGTCCGAGGACTATCCGGCGGCGGCGGCCGGAATCCAGGTCGGGGATGCGATCCGCGCGGTGAACGGTCGCAGGACCGATGATGCGACCGATGTCTCGCGGGCCATTATCCAGCGTGCCGGCGAGCAGATCCGGCTGACGGTGGAACGGGATGGCCGGACATTCGAGGTCGACATCGTGCCCGCCGCGGAACGGAGGTATGACGAGATCGCGCGAGACACTGTCGATCTCGGAAGGATCGGCGTGACGTTTTCCGGTTCCGATGAAAACTACCAGTCCCTCGGCGTCGGCGAGTCGATCGTGGCAGGCGCGAGGGAGACAGGCTCGTGGATCACCGATGTCGGCGTTTTCTTCGCACGGCTGGTTACCGGTCGACAGTCCCCGAAAGAGCTCGGGGGGCCGATCGTCATCGGCCAGCTGTCCGGTCAGTTCGCGCGGGCCGGGTTCTGGCCTCTGCTAGATTTCATGGCGATCATCAGCGTCAACCTCGCCGTGCTGAACCTCCTGCCGATACCGGTGCTCGACGGTGGGCACCTGCTGTTCCTGGCGATCGAAGGACTGCGCGGCGGGAAGCCCGTGAGCGTCGAGCAGAGGCTCCGTTTTTCGCAGATCGGAATGCTGCTGGTGCTCGGCCTGATGGTATGGGCGTTCGCCAACGACATCATGCGGCTGGTCGGGGCCTGATCGGCCGCGATTTCGGTGCGCCGCGAACAGCGACAGCTGGGCCCCGCTGCGGGTGACCCGTTCTACGAGAGCGGCAATGTCTGTCAGCGATCCGGCTTCGTCCTGGACCGCGACCTCCACGACTCCCCGAAACCCGGCCGGCCGGATCGCTGCACTGACGGCGGCCAGCGCGAGTCGTGGCTCGTTGCATTCCTGGCTCAAGTGTGCGAGGAGCACCCCCCCGAGTTCGGAGTGCATGATCTCACGTGCCAGCTCTCCGGCCAGGTGGTTCGACAGGTGACCGCGGCTTCCTCCGATCCGCTGCTTCAGGGACCAGGGGTAGGGAGCCTCGCGCAGCCGGACTTCGTCGTGATTCGCCTCCAGGATCAGGTAGTGGCAGCCGGCCAGCGCCGCACGCACCGGGGCAGTCGCGCGCCCGAGATCCGTCGCCACGCCCGCCTTCAGAGCGCTGCCGGTCTCCGTGACCGTGACCGCGACCGGATCCGCCGCATCGTGACAGGTGGGAACGGCATGAATTTCGAGATCGCCGATCCGGAAGCTGGACTCCGGCGAGAAGATCTTCATCTCCTCGCTTCCGCGCAGCAGGTCGCTGCAGGCTCTGGCGGTGCCGGAGGTCATGAACAGCGGCCAGCCCCAGCGCCGGGCGGCGATTCCGATCCCTGCCGTATGGTCCCGATGCTCGTGGGTGACGATGACCGCGTCCACCCCGGATGGATCCCGGTCGAGTGACTCGAGTCTGCGGGCGATCTCGGAGCCGCTGAACCCGGCGTCGACGAGGATCCGGGTGGAATCGGATTCGATGAGCACGGCATTGCCACGGCTGCCGCTGCCGAGACTGGCGATCCTCAAGCCGGGCCTCGCTGCTGCGACTCGTCCCAACAGGCCGCCAGCCAGGCGCGGGTCCGGTCGTCCGGCTCGATCCGTCTTCGTTTCATCACCATGAGGGCCGTGTCGACAAAGGCGCTGCGGTCATAGATCGGAGCGCCGGGAAAATGCCCCCAGGAAAATGGTCGAACCCACTTCGGCGGACGGGAATCGCCGAACAGGTTCGCGCCCGCTTCCACGACCGTACCCGTGTTGAGCATTGTGCCGATCGCCGTCTTCACGTGATCCCCGACGAGGCATCCGAGCTTGATCAATCCAGTCTCGATCTCACCGTCGCGGTCCCCGAGCCTGACCGGGCCGTAGTTGTTCTTGAGGTCGCTGTTCGTGGTCATGGCACCCAGGTTCACCCAACTTCCCACGTAGGCGTGCCCAAGGAATCCATCATGCGCCTTGTTCGCGTAGCCCAGTACCACGGTCTCCTCGATCTCGCCCCTCAGGTAGCACCGGGGGCCTGCGGACACGGCGTCGAACGATCCACCGAGCAGGCGGGAACCGGATCCTGCGTGAATCGGTCCCGCGAGCCTCGCGCCGGCGCGCACTTCGACTCCGTCGTCCAGGCGAATCCCGCCGTGCCGGGTATCGAACAGCACCCCGGGTTCGAGGTTGACCTCCACTCCGAGACTCACCGGGCCCGGACCGAGAAGATGCACTCCGTCGGGGAGTGAGGATGGCTCGTGCGCCGCTACATCGCGGGCCAGACGCTCTGGGTTGTCGCTGACGAGGTCCCAGACATTCCGGAGCAGGGTTCCGTCGAGCGGCTGCTCGTTGAATCCCTGGAGACCAGAAGGATCGGAGAACCACGACTCGTCCGGGGCTTCGGCGCCGGCAGGGAGCCACGCTCCGGCCACCTGGCCAGCAACGAGCAGCAGTGCGGGCCCCGGCGTCGCGGGCGCCTTCCAGCGAACACCGTCGGCAGGAACGAAGCGCGAGCACAAGAACAGGCGATCACCCTCTGCGGGCGCAGCGTTTCGATCGAGAACGGGCACAGAACCGGGCTCGTGAAACTGATCCAGCCAGCTCCGCGACAGCACTGCAGTGGAGGACCGGCCCGCGAATCGTTCAAGGCGCTGCCTGAGGAGACGGTCGCCGAACCTGAGATCCCCACAGGGCCGGGTCAATGCGAATGGTTCCCACCCGTCGGCTGTCCGATCATCAAACACGTAGAGATTCACGGAATCGATCCTCACTCTTGCTCGATGGATGTGAGAAAACGCTTCAAGTCAGCGGCATTATCTTTCGACATTACTAGTGTATCACCACCTACCTGCACGACGACGGTATCGTGCATTCCGAACAGGTGAACGCGGCCGCCTT
>CBDUVN010000134.1:0-4908 GCA_965370685.1 uncultured bacterium
TTCGCCTTCTCGGCAGGCGGAAGCTCCGCGAACCGCTGAATGCTGTGCGTAATGAACGGGTGCGGAAACCCCGTCATGTCTCGACCCGGGATCTCGCCGTTCGCGAAGAACGTTCCGTCCACGTAGGCCACGTCCACCGAGGCGATCGCGGCCTCGATCCGCGTGCCGGACTCGTCCCACTCCTCCCAGCTGTCGATGTCGGGGATGAACAGCACCGAGCGGTTCGGGCCCTCGATCCGGAATCCGACGACTTCGGCGTATTCCTGTCTATGCGGGACGAGAAACGGAGTGACCGTGAGTCCGTTCCCGAGTGGCACCGGGACCCCGTCCTCGAGCCGATTCAGCAGAATATTCTCGTACCGCACCAACTGGCTCCACGGACCGTTTGCAGCAAGGAAGTCGGCCATGCGCGGCATCGCATAGACCGGTACGCCCTGCGCGCCCAGCGATTCGTGTCCGAGGAACATCAGGCCCGTGTAGTGCCCGATGTGGGCATGGGTGAGAAAGATCCCATCCAGGCCGGGCGCGTCATCGACGGGTGCGATCTCGTCCAGCCGGTGCAGCTGCTCGCGGAAGTCAGGCGTCGCCTCGAACAGCCAGCGCCTGCCACGGGCCGGGGCCACGAGGCCCAGACTGGCCGCGAGCCGCCGAAGATGGGGGTTTTTCCATGCGGGATGCTCCTTCGAACCGGCCTGCGGGACACCTCCGTCCTGCGCGATCCCCAACACGACTACGTAGGGGGCGGCGGTCCGATCCGTGGTGGGATGAGCGGCGTCACGCACTCCGATCGAACCGACGACGTCCATCGCCCGAAGCGCCTCGATGTCTTCGAGCACCCCTCGCACCGTGGCCTCGACGATGATCCTCCCCTTCTCCACCGTGGCCAGGGTCGCGTCCCCCCACACGCCGGACTCGGAGTAGATTCCCTCCCCTCCCTCAACCCGGGTAAGACCACCACTGGCGCGAGGATTGTCCTCGCGCACGGCCTTGCTCATCTCCACCCGATCCGGAGCGATGTACAGCATCATCGACGTCTCGATCTCGTCCGCGTGTGTGCCCCGCTCCTGCTCGCGAACCTGGTCCTCCTCAGCGGCTGCCACGTCGAGGATGTTCGTGTATTGAAGCACGATCCCCTCTTCCGCCAGCACCTCGGCCGAGGCTGAGAGCGGTCTCAGCGTCGAGACCCCGGTATTCAACACATAGAACTTCCTCGGACCGTATCCGGCGAGGCTCCTGACGATCTCCACGACCAGGTCCCGGGATGTATCGAAGCTCAGGTGCGTCGAGCCCGGATACTCGAGAAATGCGGGATAGAAGTGATACGCAACCGTTGGCGCGATCACGACATTCGACGCTTCCATCACTCTTTGCTTGAGGTATTCCGCCATGACGAAATCGTTGTCGAGCCGCAGGTGTGGTCCGTGCTCCTTGGACGCCGCCCCCAGCGGGATGACCACGACTGCATCGGGAGTCAGGAGCGGCTCGGCCTCGATCCAGGTCAGGTCTGCGAGATCGACTCCGGGCAGGGATCGTTCCTGAGACACCACAGCCGGCGGGCTGAGGAGCAGAGCCAGCGCTCCCAATGCCATTGCCCTCGGTACTCCAGACATATGACCTCCCAGCCAGGAATTCGTGCTCGCGCGATGCCCCATCCGGCCCGGGACCGGCTTCATCACAGCAGACCGCCCGTACGGAAACCAACGCCCACGAACACGAACAGAACAGACACGATCGTGACAGCCGCCACGTGCCACGCCAGGGTCGGAAGCGTACGCTGCGACAGGTTCGGAATGATGCGGAACCGCGCGTGCAGGGCGAGAACGACAGTCAGCAGAAGAAGGATCAGCTTCAGCCCCACCAGGGTGTGGATGCCCGACTCGAACGAGAACCAGCTGGACACATCCGGCACGAGACGGTGCGCCAGCCACAGGCCGGTCAATACCTGTATCACGAGAGCAGGAATCCCGATCTTCTCATACCCGTCTTCGAACCCTCGAACGATGTCGGGATCACGCCAGCGCAGGGCGCGCGGCAACACCGTAAGCGACAGCACGAGGTGACCGCCCGTCCACACGGTCGCCCCGAGCAGGTGGAGAAACAGCGCGAGCTTGAACACGAAACACCTCTCTATCCGTTCGAGAACAGAGGCCGCCTCCTCTCGCAGTACTCCTGTGGACCGTATTCCCTACCAGGTCGCCTTGCCCACAGTGATCTCGCCGCCAGGCAGTCTCCACAATCCAAACGCCTGACCTTCCTCGATGAGCTGCGGCTCGAAGCCGCTCGGGAACTCGACCGTGCTAAGGAGCTCGCCATCCATACTGAACGCATCCCAGGCGAATGATTCCGGTCGCAGGTCGGGCACCAGCTCCCACAGGCGAGGGTGCGAGACCGCCTGCTCGGGCCCGATTCGACGGACCCACGTCCGGTCCAGCTCGTCCAGCATGAGTTGATCGTAGGCTGCCCACTGCGCGCCGATTTCCATCTGCTCCAACTCGTTCGTGAAGTCTCGCCGAGACCTTTCGTCGAGACGTTCGAGCGTGGAAGGGCTCGGATCTCGGACGTCCGGCGTCACGGCGGCCCGTACCCACTCCCGACAAATATGCCGAATCGCTGAATCACCGATCCTCTCGAGGGTGAAACAGTACTCGACTCCGTTGCCGAACGCATAGAGACCGTCGGAACCGAGCGCCACGTGAGCCCGGGGGCCGAACAGCTGCTTCGGCATGATCCTTCCGTTGGCCTGTTTCCAGTCGATATGGTCCCAGGCGCGTACCGCTTCCATGCTGTCACCCGCGAAGTCGGCCCAGACGATCGCGACCTTTGTCGGACGGTTGATTCGCCGATACTCGACGGACTGGTACAGAATTCCTCCGTCGTACGGTCTCAGACGCCAATCGTCGTGACGGGGAATCATGAACGACGCGACCGGCATGACTCGAGCCGAACCCAGATGGTCGCCATTCGAGTCGTGAAACGACAATCGCCGAAGCCGATAATCGAGGACCATTGTCGTGTCACCCAGGGAGCCGACCGCCATGATCGTGCCGAACTCGCCGGGGGCATCCCCTCCCCCCCCGGTCGTGGCAACGTGGCTCCCGTCATTTTCGAGCACGTGGAGTTGAATCTGATCAGCGACGACGACACGATCGCCGGCGCGGACGATCCCTGTCGGGCGCCCGAGCAGATCACCCTGGAGTACGACCTCGACTGTCGCACTGGCCGGACGCGGAGACCAGTCGGCTGGAATCGTGACGAACGTCGTATCTCCACGCACAGCGATCTCCGCCCGTTGCTCCGGGGCCACGTCATCAGACGCCGAACAGCCGACTGTGAGGGCGAGGAATAACGTCACTGTTCGCGGCTTCATCGAACACGCTCCATGCACACTGGATTCTCACTCTACCCGAAACACGACGCCCGTGCGGGCACCTTCGACGCTCTTCGAATATGCCAGCGCGGCCCGCGCCGCGGGAACGGGTTCGAAACCGCGAAAGTAAGGCGCGTAGACCTCCATCGCTTCCTTGATGACCCCGGGGCTTACGGCGTTGATCCGTTGGCCCCTCGGCATCTCGATCGCCGCGGCCATGACGAACGCGTTGACTGCGCCGTTCACCATGGACGCCGACGAGCCCCCAACAATGGGGTCCCGATCCAGCGCACCGGTCGTGAGCGTGAACGAGCCGCCATCCGATATCGAGTCGCGCCCGATCAGCACCAGGTTGACCTGGCCCATGAGCTTGTCCCGCAGCCCGATTTCATAGTCGGCGGCTTCCATCTCGTTGAACGGGGCGAATTTGACGGTACCGGTCGTCGATACGACGGCGTCCACCGAGCCCACTTCAGCGAACGCTGCACGGATGGACGCACTGTCGGTGATGTCCAGCCGCACATCACCAGAGGTTCTGCCCGCGGTGATCACCTCGTGACGTTGCTCCAGCTCCTCCTTCACCGCCCGGCCGATCGTTCCCGAGGCTCCTGCAATCAGCACTCTCATCCGATCACCTTTCGTTGTTCGAGGCCGGACCGGCCCCGTGCTCCGACGACAGCAGCTTCCCCATGCTGATGTGGTCGTCAATCCTGTAGCCCAATCGCTCGTAGAACTCGACGACTTCCTGATTGTGAGCGCGAACCTGGATGTTGAGTTTCGGGCAGCCCGTACGCCCGAGCATCCGCTCAGCCTCCCGCATCATCTGCCGACCGTATCCCTTCCGCCGCTGGCCCCGATCGACGGCGAGGTGGTAGACCCAGCAGCGGAATCCGTCATAGCCCGCGAGAAGTGTCGCCAGGATGATGCCATCGGCTTCGCCGACCAGGAACAGCTCCCGCTGGCACTCCAGCTTCCGACGGATCACCGATGCTGGCTCGTTGCGCGGAGGATCGTCGGGGAAGGCCTGCAGCCAGAGCCGGCAGACTTCCTCCTCGTCACGATCCTCGAAGGCGCGAATGTCGAGTGAGTTCCCGCTCATGTCTGTTCCCTCCGGTCGCCCGAGTCCTCCGACGGGACACCGTGTTCCGGCTGACGCTTGTGGCTGGCGCCGCCCAACGCAGCCACCGTAGCCACGAAAGCGGCCCGGGAGAAGGGGAACCGGTCGCAACGCGTTGTCGACACCGACGCCCCGCGCGCCTATCCTACGCTGTCATCACACCTCAGCGAGGCCCTGTCATGAGTATCTCATACCGTTTGCTGCTTGCTCCCGCCGTGATCTTCTGCACTCTCATCGCCGCCTGCTCCCCGGACTCGACCGACGAAACGCCTGCCGCCGGCCAGGCTCAGGCGGCGGGAGATGCCCCGGAACAGGACCTGTGGGCCGAGCTCAACGAGATCGCGATCGTCGAAGAACTGGTAATGATGCCGATGCGGGATGGGGTTCGCCTCGCCACCCACATCTATCGCCCGAGGACGTCCGA
>CBDUVN010000135.1:0-4887 GCA_965370685.1 uncultured bacterium
TGGTCGGTGCCGTCGCAGTCGCAGGTCGAGGCGGACTGATACCCACCAGAAACAGGAGGCAAGAATGCCGTCCGATGAGTCAGCAGCAAGAGCACGGCTGGAGAAGCAACGCGATGAGCTGGCCCAGCGCGTAGACAGACTCCAGGCCACTGAGCACCATGAGACGGCCGCCAGCGGGAACGTTGCTGGCGAGACCGACAACGCTCACGAGTGGGAGAATGCCGAGATCCGGGAGGGACAGATCAGAGAGGCCCTGGACGAATTGCGGCAGACCGAAGCAGCCCTGGTCCGCCTGGACGAGGGTAACTTCGGTGTGTGCGCAATCTGCGGGAACCCGATCGAGCCCGAGCGGCTGGAGTTGCTCCCGGAGGCCGTTCGCTGCGAGAAACATGCGTAACGACCGCGCTTGACCAGTTCGTGCGAGATCTCGACTGACGACATCTCATTATCAGGAAGGGCCTGCCGTGTCCACTGCGTACAAAGACTACTACGAAGCCCTCGGTGTCGATAAGTCGGCCGACCAGAAGGCGATCAAGAAGGCCTACCGTAAGCTGGCCCGGAAGTATCATCCCGACGTCAGCAAGGAGGACGACGCCGAGGACCGGTTCAAGGAGGTCGCGGAGGCGTACGAAGTTCTGGGCGACGAGGAAAAACGGGAGCAGTACGATTCCGTGGGCCAGGGATACTCGCAGGGACAGGAGTTCAGACCTCCTCCGGGCTGGGAGTCGGGAGCCGGCACCGGCTACGATTACCGTACGGCCGGCGATTTCAGCGACTTCTTCGAACAGATGTTCGGCGGCCGCAGCGGGCCTTCGTATCGCACCGAATATCGCCGACCGCCGATGCGGGGCGCCGACCACGAGGCCGAGATCGACGTGTCGCTCCACGACGCATATCACGGCGTGAAGAGACGCATCGGGCTGGAGGCGGCCGAAGTCACCCCGGACGGAAGGGTCGAGCGTCACAAGAAAACGCTCGACGTGTCCGTGCCGGCGGGTTCTGTGGACGGCACCCGGATCCGGCTGAAGGGTCAGGGAGGAGCCGGAACGGACGGAGCGCCGAACGGGGACCTGTTTCTGCGAGTCAGAGTGCAGCCGGATCCACGATTCGATCTCGAGGGGCGCAACCTGAAGACCTACCTGGATATCGCGCCCTGGGAGGCGGCCCTCGGGGCGAAAGTCCCGCTGAAACTGATGGACGGAAAGACCGCTTCGCTCAACATCAAGCCCGGCGCCCGCAGCGGCTCGAGGATGAAGCTGAAGGGCCGGGGAATGCCGGCCAGGGGAAAGAAGAAGGCCGGGGATCTGTTCGCCGAGCTCCGCATCGTCGTGCCAGGTGAGCTGTCGGAGCGCGAACGGGAGCTGCTCGAGCAGCTGGCCGAAGAGTCCGATTTCAACCCACGCGCGGCGTAGAGGGGAGGCAGCTAATGAACGACACAGGCATGACCGTGGAGCGGACCGTGACTCTCACCGAGCTGGCCTACTGCTCGGGAACGTCACGCACCGTTATCCGAGAGCTGATGGAGCACGACCTTCTCGCACCGGTACAGTCCGTACCCGAGATCCGCCTTTCGGTGGAGGCGGTCGAGCGCGTCCGAAAAATACGGCGGATCGAGGTCGAGCTGGAAGTGGGCTACCCGGCGATGGAACTGGTGCTGGATCTGCTGGAGAGGATCGACCGGCTGGAGCGGCGGCTGCAGGAGCGGGCGGCCGAGGCGGACTGAGGGCTTCGCCTCAACGATTCGCGAGCGTCGGAACGTCCTTCAGATCGATCAGGCGCTCGTCCGCCGTGACGAGCCTGAGATCGAATACCCGGGTCGTCGCTACGAGGAACCGGTCCGCCGGGTCCCGGTGAGACAACCGTACATTCTGCGTCTCCAGCGCTACCTCGTTCGTCACGGGAGCTTCGTGGAGCGGAACCCGCCGCAGGGCTTCCTCTGCCCATTCGTCCGGCGATGACGCCAGCCGGATCCGCCCTCTGTCCACCAGGTTCAGGAGTTCCCACACGCTGATCGGCGACAGCCATAGCTCCGCATCCTCGCGCTCGAGCTCCCGCACCACCCGCTTCGTCAGCCGTGACGGTTCTAGAAGGCTCCACAGCCAGATGTGGGTGTCGAGCAGCAGTCTCACGAGCGGATCGCTTCCCAGTCTTCGGCGTCGCCTGCGGGAATGACGATGTCTCCGGTGATCTCGGCCGTGTCCGCCATGCACCCGAGCCAGCCCTCCGGCCGCGGGGGTGGCGACGGCGGAACGATCTCGGCAACGGGCTCGCCGAATCTGGTCACGAGCACGGGTTGCCGCGTACGCCGGACCTGCTCCATGACAGCAAGACAGGTGGCCTTGAACCTGGAGATTGCGATCTCTTCCATGTGAAGAAAACTAACCATGGTCAGTGACCATAGTCAATGCGTGTGGTGGTCTCTGCTCGTCCCGTCCATGGCAGACACTTGCTCGACCGATCAACGAAGTCTCATTCCACCCCGCGTTCTTCCTTGCGTTTCGGTCCGGCATTCCACCCTCATGGGGTTGTCGATTCCCAGGCGCTCTCCCGACATTGGAGCGATTCGAAACTCCCGATTCTCCGCGGACCGATTGAAAAGGAAGCCCAATGGACACACTGATGAGCTGGATCAACGAGCCCGGTCCGATCCGCTGGATTCTGGACCTCGTGGTGCTTCCGTTGCTCATGGTGGCCGTGGTGTACGGCCTGAAGGCGATTCTGCTGAGATTCGCGCCTGTACCGGACGAGGACCAGATCGGACCGGACCTGTGGCGCCAGACTCTGAAGGTGCTGGCGCCGGTATTGAGCCTGGTCGGCGTGGCAACGGTGTGGCATTTCCGGTTCGAGGATTATGCGCACCGCGCCAGCTCCTCGCCCGAAGAGCAGATGGTGCTACTGGACTGGGGCAGAGGAATCGCCCTGGCCGTGCTCGCGACGATCACCCTGGTCCTGCTGATCAAGGCGATCAACGGAGGGCTCAAGTCCGTCGTCCAGTGGCTCGCTTCGTTGGGTCAGAAGAAGGGCGGGATCAAGGTCCAGCAGACCGTGCTGATCACGCCGGCGAGGGTGCGTCGGCTCCTCATTTTCGGTCTGCGCATCGTGCGTTTCGTGCTGGTAGCCGCGTTACTGTACATCTACATCCCGCTTGTCCTCAGCTTCATCCCGGCGACCCAGGCCCTGGCCGACCGGGTGATGCCGTTGGTGCTCGGTCCGGTCCAGGACATCGCGAGGTCGTTCGTCGGCTATCTGCCCAGGTTCTTCTCGCTCATCCTGATCCTCCTCGGCGTCCGGTACTTCCTGCGGATGCTCAAATTCGGCATGGAAGAGGTGGGCAAGGGGGAGATCACGATCCCGGGCTTCGATCCCGAGTGGGCGGACCAGACACTGCGACTGCTGCGCATCGTCGTCATCCTCGGCACACTCATGCTCATCTATCCGTTCCTGCCGGGCGCCGGCAGCGAGCTGTTCAAGGGCTTCTCGTTGTTTGTCGGCGCTCTGTTGACCTTCGGCGCCAGCTCCTCCGTCAGCAACGTGATCTCGGGTGTGATCCTCACATACACCCGGTCGTTCAGCCTCGGGGACCGGGTCCGAATCGGAGAGACGACTGGTGACGTGATCGCCAGGGGCCTGTTCGTGACCCGACTGCGAACAATCTTCAACGAAGAGGTCACGATCCCCAACCAGGTCGCCCTGGGAGGTCGGGTCGTGAATTACTCCTCCGCCGCGGTGACCAGGGAGGGACTCGGCCTCCAGGTGAAGGCCGGGATCGGCTACGACGTGGACTGGCGGCAGGTGCACGAGTTGATGAAGGGAGCGGCCGCCGAGACCGAAGACATCCTGAAGGAACCAGAGCCGTACGTGCTGCAAAACAGCCTCAACGACTTCGCGGTCGAGTACATCCTCGTGGCGTTCACGGATCAGCCGAAAGGCATGGTCCGGACGCGATCCGCCCTGCGCCAGAACGTGATTGACCGGTTCAACGAGGCCGGAGTGGAGATCATGACCCCGAGCGTCGCCGCGCTGCGAAATTCGGTCGAACCCGCGATTCCGGCGGAGCATGTGCCGGAAGCGACCCTGCCGACATTCCGCTTTCTCGGGCTGCCGAACACGGCGCAGTAGGAAGGGTCTTCAGCCGGTGCGTCAGGATCCGACGCCCGCGGGCTCAGCGGCGACGGCAGCGGCGAGAACGGACAGGTGGTCGTCGGTCAGCCTGTCCGATTCGAACAGCGACACTCCCGACGCTCCGCCGTGTCGTGCCGCGTCGATCGCGACCTCGAGCTCCATCGGCGTGAGGTGCGGCAGGTAGAGGGCCGTGAAAAGCCGCGCGTCCGGGCCGACGGCCTCACGACCCTGTCGGGCAGCATCACCGATCCACGAAACCGGCTCGTCGTACATCTGGTGGTACGCCATCGGAAAATACAGATCCAGCGGCCACTCATCCCACGCCTGTCGAACGAGCCGCCGGGCGAGCGACGGCGTGGGAAACACCGCCGCCGAGATCGGTTTTCCGTGCGAGTGGACCGAGTCCGCGAGTTCTTCCACCAGGCGTGTCACCCGGTCCCAGCGGAAGCGGCGCCAGGCCTCACTGACGGGCGGGTCCGGGAGGGCCGACGGATCTGCCGGATCGAGGCCGGTCTGGTCGCCAAACAGCTCCCGGCACGCCACGCAGTAGCAGAAGTCGTACTCGGGAAGCTCGCGGTCCTGCACCAGCCCGTACTTCTCCCACAGCCCGCGCGGCAGGATGACGTCGGGAAACCGGACGTAGTCGAGGTGAATCCCGTCCACGGCGGGGTCGGCGGCCACCACCTCGATGGCCCTCCGTACGTGCGCGCGGGCTCCCTCGCGGGTCGGGCAGAGCCACTTGTAGTAGGGCACGTAGGGCGGGTG
>CBDUVN010000136.1:0-4877 GCA_965370685.1 uncultured bacterium
ACGGATCGGGCACGATCGAATCGAGCACCCGTGCCGTTGACAGGACTCCGGGCAGTCCAGCTCCCGGATGTGTGCCGGCACCAACAAGATACAACCCCTTTACATCTTCGCTTTGGTTGTGCGGACGAAACCACGCACTCTGGGTAAGAACGGGCTCCATCCCAAACGCCGAGCCACGAAACGCCAGCAATTGTGCTTCGAAATCAAGCGGCTGCATGACCCGGGAAACCTCGATTGCAGTACCGAGCCCTGGAAGCACGGTCGCTTCGAGATACGACTCGATCGCCGCGCGGTACGGCTCCGCCTGCACTTCCCAGTCAGTGTCACCGGCCAGGTTCGGCACCGGCGAGAGGACGTAGAACGCGTCGCACCCCTCGGGGGCGAGACCGGGATCCGTCCGCGTTGGCCGATGCAGGTACAGGCTGAAGTCTTTCGCCAGGTGCTTCCGCCGGAAGATGTCATCCAGCAGGCCCCTGTACCGCGGCCCGAGGAGGATCGTATGGTGGGCGACATCAGGATACTGACGCTTCGTCCCAAAGTACCATACGAACAACCCCATCGAGTAGCGCGTCCTCTCGATTCGCGCGTTCGTCCACCGGCGGCGGTCGGACTCGGGAACCATGTGTCGATACAGCCACGCGGAATCGGCGTTGGACACCACGATGTCGGAGCGCAGCTCTTCTCCGCTCGTCAGTCGCACACCGCGCGCCGTCCCCGCTTCCACGATCAGGGCCTCGACATCCGCGTTGAGGCGAATCTCCCCTCCCTGTTCCTCGACCAGACCGACCAATCCGTCGACCAGTACGCCGGTCCCTCCGACCGGGAAGTGGACCCCCCACTTCCGCTCGAGGAACGCGATCAGCGTGTAGATCGACGTGGTGGAAAACGGGTTTCCGCCGACCAGCAGCGGGTGAAACGACAGGACCTGCCGGAGTTTCTCGTCCTTGATGAACGACGACACGAGCCCATACACGGTCCGATAGCTCTTGAGGCGGACCATCGCCGGAGCGATCCGGAGCATGTCCATCGGAGACGAGAACGGGACATGCCCCAGCTGTTCGAACCCGACGCGAAAAATCCGCTCGCTCATTTCCACGAACGCGTCGTAGCCATCCACGTCGCGGGGCGAGAACCGCGCGATCTCGGCTCGCATCCGCTCGGCGTCGCCGGAGTAGTCGAACTCGGAGCCGTCGTCGAACCGGATGCGGTAGAACGGATCCACCGGGAGCAGCTCGATCTCGTCCTCCAGCCGGCGACCGCAGAGCCGCCAAAGCTCCCCCAGCAGGAATGGTGCTGTAATCACGGTCGGTCCGGCGTCGAACACGTACCCGTTCTCACGGAACACGCGCGCTCTTCCACCCGGCTGGTCGAGCCGCTCCAGAATGGTTACCCGATAGCCGCGAGCCCCGAGGCGGACGGCAGCTGCCAGGCCGCCGAAGCCGGAGCCGATCACGATTGCATGGGGTCGCACGTCGTGCTGCACCGCTGTCTGCAATTCTGTCTCCCTCTCACGATTCAGATCGGTCGGAGCGAACATAGTACGGGCCTGGGGATTTGGCCCGGTGGACACCGCTTGCCCCGTGTGACCGATACTCGCTAGCGTCGAGTCATGAACGCGATCCTCTCGGTGCTGGTCGCGTGCGCCGCGCAGGCGAATCCGGTTGCTCCGGCCCTCGGATATGACACGATTCCTCTGCCTGACGGCCCGTACGCCAGTCGCCAGATCATGACGAGCCGGACGAAGCCAGGCCCGCGCTCGCGCCCGATTCCGGTGCGGACGATTGCCATCCTGGTTCACGAAGTCCGGAGGGAGGGAGGCGACGTCATCGTCGGGACGCGGTTCTGCGCCGTGCGACAGGACCCGATTGGTCGAGTTCGCACCGTGCTCGATTCTGCGTTCGTCGAAGCGCTTCCCACCTGGCAGTCACCGGCAGAGATCGAAGGAACGGGACCGTGGCGAGTACAGATCGCGGAGAATGCGGCCGTCATCGGAGCAGAGCTGGAGGATCCGGCTTCGGACCCGCTTCCCGACGATGCAGATGACCCGCGCATCACGGATCCCGACCGCGACGGCCACCCGGGAGTAACGGTTCGTGTGAAAGGACTGGTGAGCGGCGAGATCTATCTCGTGCAGCGGATGATCAGGGGCCTGGAGGGCGAATTGACGCGCGACGGCCGGATGATCGGTAATGTTCGGGGCACGAACCAGCAGCAGACGCTGGGAGCGAGCAATCTCATTCTCCGGGCTTTCACGCCGACGTTCGTGCCCGACCCGGCGCCCGACAGAAACACGTTCAGCTGGGCTCCGATCGCGAGCCATGAAGGGTGCGCCGAGATCGTGGCCGCGGAGGATCGAATATTCGGTCGGCTGGAGTAGATGGTGAACCCCGATAATGCGCGCGGCGAGCAAGGCCGGAAGCGGGTCGTCGTCGTCCACGAACGACGTCTCCCGAGCCGACCGGACGAGGTCGGCGCATTGATCGATTCGCTCGCATCGCGGAAGGACCGCCTGTGGCCACGCAACGCATGGCCATCGATGCGGCTCGACTCCGGCCTTCGGGTCGGGTCGGAGGGTGGTCACGGCCCGATCCGCTACCGCGTCGAAGCGTACGAGCCATCCCGACTTGTCCGATTTCGATTCACCGCGCCGCGCGGGCTCGACGGTACGCACGAGTTCGTGGTGGTTCCGACAGGTGAGGAGGCGACCCTTCGCCACGTTATCGACATGCGGGTTTCGGGCCTCGCGAGGCTCACCTGGCCCGCCGTCTACTCCCCACTGCACCACGCGCTGATAGAGGACGCCCTGGACAGAGCGGAATCGGCACTCGGCGTTGGAGCCGGCCGGCGGCCTCGCTGGTCACCGAGAGTCCGGGTCCTCCGCAGGCTTCTCGGCCGTCCGGGGCTTCGGAGGACACCCTGAGCGAACCGGACGCCGATGTCCTGATCGTCGGCGCTGGTGTGGCCGGCCTCTCGTGTGCGGTCCAGCTGTCCGCGGCAGGAATTACGAGCCGCCTGCGGGTCCTGCTGCTCGAACCGCGCACCGAGTACGTGCACGACCGCACCTGGTGCTTCTGGAATGTGCTGCCGAACCCGTTCGAGGACTGCGTCTCGCACCGATGGAGAACGTGGAGCGTCGCCGGCCCGACAGGCCACGTGGACCGCTCGTCGCCCGGGCTGACCTATGACCATCTTCCGGCAGACCTGTTCTACGACCGGGCATGGGAGATCCTCGGCGCCGACCCGAATGTGGAGCTTCGTCTCGGAGTCCGCGTGCACCAGCTCGAGCAGCAAGGAGAGCTTGTCAGGGCCTGTACCGACTCCGGTGAGTTCCGGGCGAGGATCGCTCTGGACAGCCGCCCCCGACCGCTCGAATTCCACCAGGAAGCTGACGTCCGCCGCCAGTGTCCCCGGCTTCTGCAGCACTTTCACGGTGAGACCATCCGCACCGACGCGGACGTGTTCGACCCCGACGTGGCCACGGTGATGGACTTCCGTGTGTCACAGGACCGCGGGATCCACTTCGTCTATCTGCTCCCGTTCGACGCTCGCACGGCGCTGGTCGAGGACACCTACTTCGCTGACGAGCCCCGTCCGATCGAGGCATACGCAGAGGAGATCGCGGGCTATGTCCAGACGCGTCATGGAGTGGATCGATACGAAGTCCTGCATGCCGAAACGGGCGCGATTCCGATGGACACTCGTGCGCTCCCGGCCCGCAGTGCATCCCGGATTCTGAACATTGGCGTACGCGGAGGAGCGGCTCGCCCATCGACGGGCTACGCGTTCCTGGCGATTCAGCGCCACGCCTCGTTGCTGGCGAAGCGCCTCACGACATGGGCTGCAGACCCCTCCAGGGAGCCGCCGGAACCCCCTCCGTACTATTCGCCTCGTTCCGCGTGGCTGGATCGCGTATTTCTGTCACACATCATTCGGCGCCCGGAACGCGCGCCGGAGCTGTTTCTGAGCATGTTCGAGCGGGTACGTCCGGATGCGCTGGCGCGATTTCTGTTCGACGGAGGGTCGCTCCTCGACGATCTTCGTGTGATGTCCGCGCTTCCGGTCGCTCCGCTGGTCGCCGAGACCGTTCGCCTCTACGGCCCTGTCGCGTCGTGGGGCGACCGACCCGGACCCGGTGCAGACTGACCCGGTGTAGACTGACCCGGTGAACCCGAGCCTGAACGAGAGTCATACATGTCCAGCATCCGGACTGTCGGAAGAGGCCTGTCGCAGCTCCCCACCGAGCTCCCGCCCGAGCTGCACGGACCCGACTGGGTACAGGCAAACCCCCTCCTGATCCAGGAGCATCTCGACCGGGCACTCGCACTGCCGACCGGAGGGTGGAACGCGGTGGACGGCTCCGGGGTGATCGGGAGCCGGCCCCGCTCTTACACGATCGCAGACCGGGAGCTGGTTGCGTGGCGGGTGGATGGCACCCTGAGGATCGCCCCCGACGCCTGCCCGCACATGGGAGCCCGCCTGTCTGACGGACACCTCCGCGAGGGCCGACTCGTGTGCCCGTGGCACGGCCTCGAGCTCGGCGATGGCAGGCACGGCGCCTGGTGTCCGCTCGAGTCGTACGACGACGGAGTGCTCGCCTGGGTCCGCATTCCCGAGGAGGGAGAGGATCCCACGGCGCGGCCGATCCTCTCTCCACGACCGGAGGTGTTCCTCGACTCCGTGATGCGGATGGAAGCGGCGTGCGAGCCGCGTGATGTGATCGCGAACCGACTCGACCCGTGGCACGGCGTGTACTATCACCCGCACACGTTCAAGCGGCTTCGGGTGATCGAGATCCGCGAAGACCGCCTGGTCGTGCGGGTCGTGTACGGATTGAGCGATCGGCTGGGGATCGAGGTCGACGCCACCTTTCATTGTCC
>CBDUVN010000137.1:0-4873 GCA_965370685.1 uncultured bacterium
TTCTCGCCGCGGATCACGGACGGCGTGGTGAAGAGCTACGAGTACAACGGCACGATCGCTCCGCCGTACACGACGTTCTACGGCCTGTACGATCGCTATGTGGCGCACGGGCGGGGCGAGGGGCTCGGAGCCGAGTGGGAACTTCCGCTGCGCTGGCGGACGCCGCCCGCCGGTCTCGACCTGGCGACGCCGCTCAACTTTGTGTCGACATCCGACACGTACGGAGGCAACTCGGGCTCGCCGGCCGTGACGCCGCAGCTCGAGCTCGTGGGGCTGAACTTCGACCGTAACATCGACGGTCTGTCCCGCGACTTCATCTATCTGCCGGCGCGTGGCCGGAACGTGATGGTGGACGTGCGCGCGATTCGCGAGGCCCTCGAAAAGGTGTACGGGGCCGACCGGATTCTGCAGGAGTTGAGCGCCGGATCCCGATGAACGTCCACGACGATTTCCGATGAACGTCCACGAACTGCTGCGTCGGCGCGTCCCGCAACTGTTTGGAATCTACCTGGCCGCGGGCTGGGCGCTGATCGAGTTCTCGGACTGGGCCGTCGGCAGGTTCGGCCTCTCCGGCCGGGTCACCGACGTGCTGATCGCCGTTCTGCTGTTCGGGCTTCCGTTCGTCATCCTCGTGGCGTGGCGACTCGGAGCGGAGGAGGGAGACCCGGCCGGTCCGAGCCACGAGATCGGTTCAGCGGGCGGTTCGGAAGGCCGTCCCGAGCCCCCGCTCGGTGAGCAGTCGGTCGCCGTGCTTCCATTCGCCAATCTGAGCGACAGCTCTGAAAACGAATACCTCAGCGACGGGCTGAGCGAGGAGATCATCAACGCCCTGGCGCGCCTCGAGGGCCTGAACGTGGTGTCGCGCACCTCGGTATTCGCCTGGAAAGGACGTCCCGGCGACGTGCGTGACATCGGGCGGGCCCTGGGGGCGCGATCGGTGCTGGAGGGCAGCGTCCAGCGGTCCGGTGATCAGCTGCGCGTGACGACTCGCCTGGTGGACGTGGAAAGCGGGTTTCAGCTGTGGTCGGGCAAATACGACCGATCGATGGAGGACATCTTCGCGATCGAGGACGAGATCGCGGGAAACGTCGCCCGCGCCCTGCGAGTTCTGTTCGAGGGTGATGGTCTGCACGCTCATCTCGGTGGCCAGCCGACGGATATCCGGGCCTACGAGTACGTGCTCAGAGGCCGGCAGTTCTTCGGCCAGTACAGGAAGGCGGCCCTGGAGCACGCGCGGGATATGTTTCAGAAGGCGATCGAGATCGACCCGGAGTACGCGGAGGCCAGGGTCGGCGCCGCTTTCGCCGGCGCGCTGTTGCGCATGTACTACCCGACGCTCGAGGCGGTGCTCGAAGAAGCGGACGCCGAGAGTCTGCGAGCCCTCGAACTGGAACCCGAGCTGGCGGACGCTCATGCCGCCCGGGGCCTCGTCCTGTTCGTCTCACAGGAGATGGATGCGGCGGAACAGAGCCTGCGGCGGGCCATGCAGCTGGATCCGCTCCAGTTCGAGGCCCGTTACTTCCTTGGCCGGCTCCGGTTCCAGCAGGGGCGTCACGAGGAGGCGGCGAACCTGTTCGACGAGGCGCTCGCGGCGCGCGAAGACTGCCAGGCAGCATTCTTCGGCGCCCAGGCCCGCGAAGCGCTCGGCACGGTGGAGGATGCACTGGGCCATTATCGCACGGCGCTCGAAACCGCCGAGCGCCACATGGATCTGAATCCCGACGATCCGCGCGCCGCGACGATGCGGGCCGTGTCTCTCTGCAGGCTCGGTCAGCCGGAAGAAGGGAAGGTCTGGGCCGAGAGGGCGCTGGAGATCGACCCGACGGACGCGGGCGTGCGTTACAACGTGGCTTGCCTGTTCGCGCTGGAGGGCGAGCCCGATCGGGCGATCCAGTGCCTCGAGGATGCGATCGCCGCCGGCTTCGGCAATCGGGACTGGATCGGGCAGGACCCGGATCTCGCGTCGCTGCGCGGGAATCCGAGGTTCGAGGAGCTCGTCTCCGATGTCGAGATGGACGGTGTTTGAACCGGATCAGATCGGTGCCGGCGTGAAGTCCGTCGGAGTATCCCCGAGGATATAGAGACCGAGCGCGATCAGCACGATCGGGAGCAGGATCGGCCCGGCTTTCTCGATGAACCGGCGCGCTCCAGCCTGGCGCATGATCCACTCTGCGACCCACGTCCAGGCCACCGCTCCGAGCAAGATCCCACCCACGGTAGCCGGAATGAGCCAGCTCCGGGTATCCGCAAACAGGGCCGTGTACGTCGCCAGACTGTCCCCGCTCGCGGCGAGCGTCACGGCGATCACGGCGGCCCGTCCTTTCCGCATGCGCATCGTCCGCGCCATGCTCTGCTGAAGCTTCTCCTGCTCGCTGATCCGTCCCGGCAGAACGAGGCGAACCGCGTAGTACAGTCCCAGGCCGAGCGGTACGAACCCGAGGAACACGAGACCCCGACCTTCGAGCGGTCCGAATCGGGCGACGACGGACAGCAAGGCGGAAAGTGCGACGACGCCGAGGATCGAGCCGATGTATGCCGGGGCGACGACACGCTTCGGATACGACGGGTTTCCGAGGAAGCTGATCAGCAGGAGGAGGTTGTCGAGCGACGTGGCCACGAAGGTCACGAGTCCGAGCGTCATGGCGATCAACAGGCTTCCCATGGCGCAGAATTGTAGGTGTGCAGGGCAGGCCAGTCGAGGCTCGCGGGGTGCGAACGGGGCTTGACGAGCAGAGCTGGTCGCGACTGTCGAGGAAGACTGTGGTCTGATATATTAGATATCAGTACCGATAGCAGGTCGGTCTGCCGGGTGCGCAGTGAATGACCGGCACCTCATGGAGAGTCGGATGTCGGAGCCCAGCGGTCTCCAGCTCAAGTCCCTGCGAGAGCAGGTATATGAGCATCTGCGCGCCTCGATCGAGGCCGGAGAACTGGTTCCCGGGACCTTTCTCGACCAGAACCGGATCAGCGCCGAGCTCGGGATCAGCCGCATGCCGCTGCGGGATGCACTGATCCAGCTCGACCTCGAGGGCTTCGTGGAGGTGCTTCCGCGGCGCGGCGTACGCGTCCGACGGCTCACGCTCGACGACGTACGCCACCTGTACGAGATCATCGGAGCACTGGAGGGAGCGGCGCTGCTTTCCGTCCCCGGCGGAATCGAGCCGGACGACCTGGAGCTGATGGAGTCACTGAACGGAGAGATGTCGCTGGCGCTCGAGGTGGGCGAATTCGACGCCTATTACTCCCGCAACGTCGATTTCCACCGCGTATTTCTCTCCTGGTGCGACAACCGGGAACTCAGGCGGAGCGTCCGGGTCTGCCGGCAGCGTCTGTATGACTTCCCACGCGAGCGCGTGTTCGTGCCAGAGTGGGAACGCCGGTCGATCCAGGAACACCAGGAATTCCTCGATCTCCTGCGTGCCGGGGAGACTCGTGCGGCAGCCGACTTCCTGCGCGATGTCCACTGGTCCTTCGAGGTGCAGAAGCCGTTTCTCATGCGCTACCACCATCTCGAGAACGGGATCGAGGGGGAAGCGTGATCCGGGGCCGCGTGTTCAACGTGCAGCGGTTCTCGACTCACGACGGGCCCGGCATCCGCACGACCGTGTTCCTCAAGGGATGCCCGCTGGCCTGCCGGTGGTGTCACAACCCGGAGGGCATGCGTTCCGCCGCCGAGCTCCTGACGCACCCTTCCCGCTGTATCGAATGCAATGCCTGTGTCAGCGCCTGTCCGCACGGCTTCGCGGTGCCCGCGACGGTCGGTCGGGGAATCACGCCGGGGCTTACGTCGTGCGAAGCGTGCGGGGCCTGCGTGGAGGTCTGTCCCACCGGGGCGCGTGAGATTACGGGGCGGGATCTCGGAGTGGACGAGCTGCTGGAGACGGTGTCACGCGATCGCGTGTTCTACGAGGAATCGGGGGGCGGCGTGACGTTCTCCGGCGGGGAGCCGCTGCAACAGGCGGAGTTCGTGCTGACGGCGCTCGCCGCCTGCCGGGACGCCGGCCTGCATACGGCACTCGACACCTGCGGACTCGTCGAGACCCGGGACCTGCTCGCGGCGGCCGATCTGGCGGACCTCATCCTGTTCGACCTCAAGACCTCCGACGCGGAACGGCACCGGTCGGCGACGGGAGTCTCGAACGAGAGGATCCTCGCGAATCTCCGGGCCCTGGCCGACGGTCCGACGCCGATCTGGTTGCGCATCCCCCTGGTGCCGGGCGTGAACGATGACGACGAAGAGCTGGCCGACATGGCTCACCTGGCATCCACTCTCGGCGCCGTCCGGCAGGTGAGCATTCTTCCGTACCACAAGCTCGGTCGGGACAAGCGTGAACGGTTGGGACTGCCGCTTCTGGAACCGGATCCGGGAGCACCCGGGCCGGAGCGGATCAGATCCGCGGCGGCGCATTTCGAACGGGCCGGACTCGAAACCTCGATCGGCGGCTGAGCCGCCGGGAGCTGCCAGGCATGACGGAACGGACCAGACGACTGAGGGCCGAGAGCCTGTCCGCGGAGCCGTCGCTCTCCAGTGAGCGGGCCATGCTGCTGACGGAGTTCTACCGCGACAACGAGGGACGTCACCCGGTCCCGATTCTGCGCGCGCTCGCGTTCCGCCACCTGTGCGAGCACAAGACGATCTGGATCGGCGAGGACGAGTTGATCGTCGGGGAGCGCGGTCCCCGGCCGAAGGCGGTCCCCACCTTTCCCGAACTCACCTGCCACAGCCTCGACGATCTGCGGATTCTCGATGCGCGGGAGAAGACCCGGTATCGGGTTCCGGCCGAATGCCTCGACGACTACGAACGGGTGGTGATTCCGTTCTGGCGCGGGCGATCGATACGGGAGCAGCTGTTCGAGGCGTTGCCCGAGCAGT
>CBDUVN010000138.1:0-4861 GCA_965370685.1 uncultured bacterium
GAGCTCGAGCTCACGGCCGCGCAGCGCGAGTCGATCGGCACGATCTATGGCAAGGTCAAGGCGGAGTCCGTGAAACTGGGAACGGAGCTGGTGGAGAAGGACGAGGCGCTGGCCGCTCTCTTCACGTCCGGCTCGGTGAGCACGAAAGACGTCGAGAAGCGGTCCCGCGAGATCGGCGAGCTCCAGGGCCAGCTGCGCGCCGCGCACCTGAACGCCCATGTCCAGACACATGCTGAACTGACGCCCGCGCAACTCGCGAAGCTCCCGACGATGCAGGAGATGCACCAGATGCACCAGGGATCGGGCGAAGGAATGCAGAAGCGGTCGAGGCAGGGGCAGAGCTCGGGTAGCTGAGCCCGGACGGCTATACGATCGATCAGGCGGCCTCGGCCTTCCGTTCCGGGGCCGCCTGACGCAGGGCCTCGAGAATGACGGTCGTGTCCAGCCGATCGAGGTCGAATACCGATCCTTCACCCGGCTGCCGTTTTTCGAGCCAGGATGTAACGATCAGGCTGGGTGTCAGTGCCGCCGGTGTAAACACGCTCTCAGCGCGAAGCTCCTCGATCCGCACGTCATAGCACACTTGCTCGACACACTCCTGCCAGCTTTCGTCGTGCCAATGGACCAGCTGTCTCGGGAGGACGTGGCCTCGCGCCATCGGAAGCAGGACCCCGGTGCGGGGATCCGAGCCCGGCAGCACGATGAGCCACGAGCGTTCGACCTGCGGACGCTCGAGCACGGTCCGGTAGTCCTCGAGCTCGTAGAGCCACATCAGGCGCTGCTCCCAGCCGGTCGCCTCCTGGACCGACCCCGCCGCCAGCGAAGCGTCCCGTCGCGCCTGACAACGACGGATCGCGTCTACAGCCGCTTCGCCATCGGCGAGAATACGAACGGCTGCGCGGACCTGTTTCCGGTACACGTCGACTCCGACAAGCCCTACGCAGGGCGCCGTGCACAGGTCGATTCCGTGCTCGAGGCAGGGAGAGGCAGATATGTCGGGGCGGACCGATCCCGTGCAGCAGCGGAGTCTGAATACCTTCTCCACCAGCCGTGCCGCCTCGGCGGGAATGCGGCGACCCCGGAATGGACCGAGATACTGGGCTCGCGGTCTCCGTCTCGACTTGACGATGCGCAGCCTGGGAAACGGGTCTCCCCAGTCGATCTCGATGTACCAGCCGCGCGACCGGTTCTTGAGCGCACGATTGAACGCCGGCCGGTAGTTCTCGATCCGCTCCGCCTCCTGCAGCAGCGCTTCGAGATCCGTGCCCGTGCGCCGGATCGTCACGCCGCGCGCGAGCCGGACCATCATCGCCATCCGCTCGTCCGCGGGTCCGCCGCCGTAGAAGTATCCCCTCACGCGCCGTTTCAGATTCACGCTCTTGCCCACGTAGATCGGTGTGCCGAGGGCGTCCTCGAACTGGTACACGCCGGGCCGGGCCGGCAGGTCCGGGGGGACCCAGGCGGGAACGGGGCTCGATCGTGCCATGCGCGATCCGGGTTCACGGTTTCGGTGTTCGTTCGGGTATGCACGGTACGCCGGGTTCGGCATCGGTTGCAACCTCTGACCGCCGGCGGGATCCCCGGTACCCGTTACGGGTTCGAATCGTGACCGCTGACTATCGAAGTGGAGGAACTGTGAATTCGTCAGTCTCGATCGCCCCCCGGGTTCGGTCCGCCTCGCGAGGCCGGCGCGCACTCCAGCCGGCGGTCCTGTCCGCGTGGCTCATCTTCGCTGCCTGCGCATCGAGCGGCGGTCCGGCCGTCGACCCGACCGCAGCGAGCCATGGGCCGGCGACAGGGTTGCCAGCCCGGACACTCCCGGCGGCGACGGCCCCGGTCGAGCTCACCGCGACGGAAACGGCGGTGGTTGCTGAAGTGGACCGCCTCACACCTGCCGCGGTGCTGTTTCTCGAGCGGATCGTCAACATCAACAGCGGGACGATGAATCACGATGGCGTGCGCGAGGTCGGTCGGATGTTCGACCTGGAGTTCAGAGCGCTGGGCATGGCAACGACCTGGATTCCGATGCCGGAGGACGTCAATCGCGCGGGACATCTGTTCGCCGAGACAGCGGGTGGTCAGGGGGCGACGGTGCTCCTCATCGGTCACCTGGACACGGTGTTCGAGATCGACAGTCCGTTCCAGACGTACGAAGACCTCGGGGATGGCCGGGCGCGCGGGCCGGGCGTGTCGGACATGAAGGGCGGCGACGTCGTGATCCTCCTGGCGCTGCAGGCGCTTCACGCCGCCGGCGAGTTGAACGATCTCAACCTGATCGTGGCTCTGCTCGGCGATGAAGAAGAAACCGGGGACCCGCTGACGATCAGCCGTCAGCACCTGGTGGAAGCATCACGTCGATGCGACGCGGCGCTCGGGTTCGAGGGTGGAGTGGGCGGTTTCCAGTCGGCCACGGTGGCTCGCCGCGGCTTCACCGACTGGCGGCTCGAAGTGCAGGGAACCCGGGGACACTCCTCGGTGATCTTCAACGACAGGTATGGAGCGGGCGCCGCGTTCGAGTCAGCCAGAATCCTGAACAGGTTCTACGAGGAGCTTCGCGGAGAGGAGAACCTGACGTTCGGAGCGGGAATCCTCCTGGGTGGAACAACCGTCGAGTATGACCCGGAGTCTGATCGCGGTACCGCGATCGGCAAGACGAACGTGATTCCCCAGACCGTGATCGCCGCCGGTGATCTGCGGACTCTCACGTTCGAACAGCTCGAACGGGCGATGGAACGAATGCGGGTGATCGTGTCGGACAATCTGCCCCGGACAAGCGCCGAGATTACCTTTCGCGATTCCTACCCGCCGATGGCGCCGACCGCCGGGAACCTCGAGCTGCTGGAGCGGCTCGACCAGGTGAGCCGTGACCTCGGGATGGGCCCGATCGAGGCCGTCGATCCAGGGAAGCGAGGCGCCGCCGACATCTCCTTCGCCGCCCAGCATACGGCGGCGCTCGGAGGGCTCGGCGTCGTGGGTCGGGGTGCGCACACGCCCGATGAAACGGTCGATCTGCGCTCGATTCCAGCGATGGCGAAGCGGGCGGCTCTGCTCGTGCACCGACTGGGAACGCCCACCACCAACTGAGCCGGGTGTGTCGGACCGCCTCGTCGTGAGCTACGGCCGCATCCCCTCCCGAAGCTGGAGCACGAGCACTCGCTGTACGTTGAGCTCGTCGCTGTCCAGAACCGCGGCGCGTCCCTCGCCGTAGAACACCATTGGGAAGACGTTCGGCTGACGGATCTCTCCCATCAGCGTTCCGTCGCGCCCGTACACGTCGATCCGATCCGTTTCGCCGGGCAGGGACCCGGAAACACCCACCCACAGGCGGTCCTGCCCGTCCACGGCCAGTCCCGTGATGCGTGGAATCCTGTCGTCGAACGTCATTTTCTCGATTCGCTCGTCGATCGACTGGCGAACGAACGGGGACGTCGACTCCTCCGCGTCGTCCCGCGCCTCGTCGCGGGCGCGTTGACGGTCCTCCTCGGTGGTGAGGCGGGCCGGCGGCTCGCGTCTAACGCGCAGTCGCTCCGACCCATCAGGAGCGAGAAACGACAACTCGTATTCGGCTCCCTGTGCGACCACGAAGCTCCCGTCTGAAAACCTCTCCCAGTGGAACCCCGGGCTGAATGTCCGCTGGGTCAACATGACCGCGATCTGGTTTCCCGACGTGAGCTCGACCCGGTCGAACTTCGGAGGAGGAGAGGTCCAGGTGGTGTCGGCGATCTCGCCGTCGCGCCGCAGATGAATCAGCAGGCGGGGTGGGTACTCGACCTCTTCCCCCGGGCTGAACGAGAAGATCATCGCAACCCCGTACAGTCCGTCGGGTGCGATCGCGAGCTCGCCCCCGAGTCCGGATGACTCGTCGGAAAGAGGAATATCCACCGGCTTTCCTTCGGGATCGTACGGAAACAGGGTCACGCGACGGTTCCCCCGATCTACGACCCACAGGCTGTCGCCGGGGCCGACGGAGAGTCCTGACGGCGCATTGAGCTCGCCCGGCCCGCCTCCCTCCCTTCCCCACGTGCCGATCGGCTGGCCGGCGGGATCGTATCCGAGGATCCGCTTGCCCGCCCCATCGAGCACGAACAGCCGGCCTTCGGCGTCGCCATCGACGCCTCCAGGCGAGACCTGGTCGAACTGATAGTCGTTGCCTTCCTGCTCGAATCCGCCGATCACCATGACCGTATCGAGCGTCCACGCCAGCTCCTGTGCCGGCGCCTCGGCCCAGGTGAGCCGGGGGATTCCGTCGACGGTATCGGCGACGGCGACCGGCGTAGCCGGGCGTTCTGCTTCACCGCCGCAGCCGATCAGCAGGAGAGTCGCCACCGAGGCGCCGACGAAGGAGCGTGCGCGACGGATTTCGACGCTGTTGAGGAGGCGCAAGGGAATGTCCTTTAGAATGGAATCCAGTAATTCATCTTGATCGCGAGCGCATTCTGTCCTACGGCCCCGAATCCCCCGAACAGGTCCACCCGCGCATCCGGACGCGGGCGCGACCGGACACTCACTTGGCACTCAGGATTCACTGTATAGGACACCCTGACGGGCGAAAGCGTTGACAACGCCTTCAGACGGCCTCGTCACCCTCCGGCTCCGGCTCGTCCAGCACGATCTGGCGAGGCTCCCACTGGCGGATCATCGTCAGGAACGCATCGACATACTCCGGATCGAGCTCATCACCGGCCTTGGAGCGTATGTACTCCACCGCCCGGTCGTGTGGCCACGGAGGGCGGAACGGACGCCTTGTGCGGAGCGCGTCATAGATGTCGCACACCTGGATCAAGCGGCTCACCTGGTGCGGTTGCCGCGGGTACGTCATCTCGGGATACCCCTCGCCCTGCCACGTCAGGTGATGCTCGTA
>CBDUVN010000139.1:0-4801 GCA_965370685.1 uncultured bacterium
GGTCTCCTGCGGCGGGCGGCCGGGAGAGAAGTCGGGGGAGCCCGTCGATGCACGGTGCGCGCTGCCGACCGATCCCGCGACCGTCCGCGAAGACGGAGACGCGGTTCTCCTGGTATGGACGTTTCCTGCCGAGGACGTGTACGCGCAGGCCGTCCTGCCTGTGGACAGCGCCTTCCTGAACTATCGCGCCGCCATCCGGGCGGATGGCGGCGACCTGAGGCGGCCCGTCGCGGATCAGCCGGTTCCGCGGACGGAGGCCGAGGCCGACAACTGGCGGGACGAGCACTTCAACCACGAACTGGCGCAGAGCGGCGAAGTGGGCTCGATCGAGCCGATCACCTGCCTCGACGCTCTCCTGTTCGCGTATCAGAACGCCCGGGTGTCCCAACTCGAGCAGCCGACCGAGTTCCTGGCCTCGGTGCTGCGCAGGGACGTCGACGGCGGGACGGAGCTTGCCGTTGTGTTCGGCGCAGGGCACGAGATGTTTCCACCCAAGTCCGTGTATGGCTTCGATGTCGTGGAGGAGCACCTGGCCGACGGCTGGCGCTGGTGGTACGCGCTCCACAATCACACGATCCAGCGGAACGGAGAGCGCCTGGCTCTGGGCAGCCCGACTCTCAGCACGTCGGATGTCCAGCTGATGCGCAACCTCACGGGAGACGGAGGGCTGGAGAACGCACGCGTGACCAACGGGTTCTATACGTTCACCGTAGCGGCTGGTGAGCTCTGGAAGATGCGGTCACGGTGAAGCGCCGCGGTTGCGAGTGAGTAATCCTGCTGCTCTTGCTCCAGACTGGACTGACATGATTGGCGATGCAGTATAGAACTGTCCTCTGCTCGGGCGAGGCCAGCTACATTACAGGGAGCGCAAATGCACGAAATCGTGAGTATCTCAGCGACAAACAGGCCCGGTAACTATACGTCCCGGGCACTGGCGATCGTAAACGACGAGTTGGCGAAACGTGGTAGAGAGCCAACGGTATTCGACGCTCGTGACCTCGTCCTTTCCTTCCCGGGCCAGTCGCCGACGGACGATGCTGAACGACTGCAGGAAGCAGTGAAGGGGGCCGCCGGAATCGTTATCGCGACCCCCGAGTATCACGGCTCCTTTTCCGCGATGACCAAGATGATCATCGAGAATCTCGGATTCCCATCTGTCCTGGCGGGTAAGCCAGTGGCGCTTGTCGGAGTGGCCGCGGGCCGCATCGGCGCCATCAAGTCGCTCGAACAACTTCGTGGCGTCTGTTCGCACGTCGGGGCGCTCGTTCTCCCGGGAGCCATCTCGATCGCGGGTGTTCAGAAGGCGTTCGACGAGGAAGGGAATTGCCTCGACGAGAACGCGGAGCTCGCACTCCGCGGGATCGCTGAATCGCTGCTCACTTTCATCGAGGACTACGTCTGTCCGAAGTATGCTCTCGAGGCCATTACCCGGCAGGATGGCGAGTCCTGGACAACTGCCGTGTGACGAGGCGATGGCCCGGATGAGTGGCCGTCGCGATACAGGAATCAGGAGGGAAGAAGTGAATTTTCGCGCCTATCTGGTGATCTCCGGAGCCGTATTTGGTCTCGTCGCGCTGGGCCACTTGCTGCGGGTCGTCAACGGCTGGACCCTGGTGGTTGGAAGCTGGTCGGTCCCGATGTGGATCTCGTGGCTGGGCACGCTGGGTCCGGCAATTCTCTGTGTCTGGGCGTTTCGGTCGGCTTCGCGAGCCGGGCGCAGCCCGGGGCCGGATCCGGGGTAAGAGAGGACAATCGTTTGCTGCACATCTACATCGATGCCGACGCATGTCCGGTCAAACAGGAGGTGTACCGCGTCGCGAAACGATACGGCCTGAACGTGACGCTGGTGGCCAACTCCTGGATGCGGACGCCGGACGAACCGTGGATCGCGATCGAGGTCGTGAAGGACGACTTCGACGCGGCCGATGACTGGATCGTCGACCGCGTGAATCCCGACGACATCGTGGTCACCGCCGACATTCTGCTCGCGAACCGCTGTTTGCAGGAGGGCGCACGCGTCATCGGCTCGACAGGGAAGCCGTTCACGGAGGACAACATCGGCGATGCCGTCGCGACCAGGGAGTTGTTGGCTGAGCTTCGCGTCACCGGCGAAGTAGCCGGTGGGCCGCCGCCGATGGAGAAGCGGGATCGATCGCGGTTTCTCCAGCAACTGGACCAGATGATCCAATCGGTCCGACGCCTGCATGCAGACGACGCCCGCTGAGTCCGGAATGCACGACAGGGGTCCATGGTAATCAGTCTGGACGACCTTGACGGGGAGGTCTACGAGCCCCAGGGAACCTGATCGGAATCCCGGTGCTCGAGGAGCTGGGCTTCGAGCGGCGCGCGCAGATCGACGCTGCTGGCTGGCGTGCGATCCCATGCAGCAGCGGGAAAAGGGGGGAGAGGATGGCCACACAGATCTTCCCGATCGCTCTGGGTTTCGACACCTGCTTTGTGCTCAGAGACGAGGGCACGATCGTCGTGGACGCGGGGGAGCCCCGTAAAGGGCCGACATTCCTGAGGGGAATGCAGCGCGCCGGAATCCAGCCCCACGACGTCCGGCTCATCCTCCTGACGCATGCCCACTTCGACCACATGGGCTCGGCCGCGGACCTGAAAGAGATCACGGGTGCGCCGCTGGCGGTGCATGAACGGGAGGCGGAGTGGGTGGAGACCGGCTCCCCGCACCTGCCACCAGGCGTGACTGCGTGGGGCAGGATGTCCATGTCGGTCCTTCGCTTGCTGGAGCCTCTGCTCCACGTGCCGCCGGCGAGCGTGGACCGGCGCCTCGGTGACGACGTGATCTCCCTGGAGGAGTACGGAATTCCCGGGGTGGTCATGTCCACTCCCGGGCACTCGCCCGGTTCCGTCAGCGTACTGCTCGAGTCCGGCGAGGCGTTCGTCGGCGACCTGGCCATGAACCGGTTCCCGTTGCGGCTGACTCCGGGGTTCCCGATCTTCGCGGACGATCCAGAACAGGTCGTGCAGAGCTGGAGGTGGCTCCTGCAGCGGGACATCAGGACCATCTTCCCCGCGCATGGAAAGCCTTTCCCGGCGGATGTAATGCGCGCGGCGCTGGAGGCCCCATGATCGCGTTACGCTGGTTGTGCTGGATGCCGCTGATCCTCCTGGGTGTTACGGAAGTCTACGTCCGCCAGTTCGATGGCTGGGGTGCGTGGGCAGCGGCGCCGATCCTGCTCGTACCGGGGATCATCAGTCTTGCGATCGTGCTCCTGGGACTGTTCGAATGTGCGGCCGAGATCCGTGCCGGGAAGTTGAGCCAGGCAGCGCCGCTGTACACGGCGATCGCCGGAATCCCCCTGTTGTGGCTGGTCGTTCGGCGTTTCCTCGTTTAGGTGTGCCTGATCCGACAGGATTCGATTCAAAATGCGGAACCTGATCGGCAGGTGATCGTGTATGAGCAGTTCGATTCGCCGGTGCCACCACGCACGATCGCCGACTTCCTGTACCCCGTACCTGCCGCACGGCGACCGGGAGCGATCATCCGGTGGTGGGAGGCACGCAGGATCCCGTTTAACCTCATTATCGGGGCCTCGGGCGTCGTCTCCCTCGGTATCATCTCGCTCATTTCAATCCTCCCACCGAGCGCGCACGGTTTTTCGATTCCGTTTCTCGCGATCGTGGTCTACGGAGTCCTGGCGAATCTCTGCTACTCGCTGGGGCCGGCCGTCGAGCTCACGGTCGAGAAGCTGTCCGGCGGACGTGTGCTTCCGACCGGTCCATTGCTCCTGCGAGCGGGTCTGACCTTTTCGGTCGGGCTCACGCTCGTGCTCCCCGTAATCCTCGTCGTGCTCGTCTGGATCGTTCGGGTGATCGGATTGGTGGTCTAAAAGCCGTGACAGTCAACCTGGATGAAGCTCGGAGGACCCACCACGGTCGCTGTCGCCGGCCGTATGTCCGAGGTGGAATGACCAGGTTATCTTGATCCTCACCCCCCCCTGCTGTACCGGCCGTGCGCCCCGTGTTCCGCGGGAGGGATTCATGAAATCGCACTTGCTCGTTCTGGCCAGCCTGATCGCCGCAGCCGCAACTGGATGTACTCCTTCACCCACAGCTGATCTCGAAGCCAACAAGGACCTGATACGTCAGTTTGCGGAGGTCACGAACGCGGCGGACTGGGAGGCGCTTGCCGCGATGGTGACCGAGGACCTGACCCGGCACAGCACTGCGACCGCCGGTCCACCCGTGACGTCACGGGAGGAGTTCATCCAGCTTCAGAAATCGTTCCACTCCAGCTTCCCCGATCAGCGGATCACGGTTCAACAGCTGGTCACGGAAGGAGATCGCGTGGCCATTCTGGGAACCTATTCCGGCACCAACACAGGACCGATAGGCGACATTCCGGCGACTGGGAAGTCGGTCGAGAGCCCGTTTCTCGGCATCTTTCGCATCGAGTCCGGGAAGGTCGCCGAACTGTGGGTGGAGTGGGATAACGTGGCGATGCTGAGTCAACTCGGGCTGTACCCGCCGCCGCCACCCGGTGATTCGGGGGGGTGAAGACGGTCCGCTGATCTTCGACCGATCAGCTACGCGATGAAGTAGCAGCAGGAATCAGCAGAAGGTGCGAGACCATGTCACGATCCTGGCTTGCACGGGCATTCACGGTTTCCGGTGCGGTGCTCCTCGCCTTGCCGTCATACGCGAGTGCGCAGGCGCCGGCCGACGCGGATCGCCTGGCCGCGGTGCGAGGCATCGACACGGGCGACTATGTGCGACTGCAACTGGAATCGGGCCCGCGCGTCGAGGGACAACTCGCCGTCAACGATGCCACGAGCGT
>CBDUVN010000140.1:0-4733 GCA_965370685.1 uncultured bacterium
TCAGCACGCGGGACCTCGATCCGGCGCCGCCGGCGCCCACGGGCTCGGTGTTCTCGACGTGCACTTCGTACGTGGACGTGCCGAGCCGGAGACGAGCGCGGAATCCGTCCCATGAGGCCGGAATGCACGGTTGGATGCACAGCGCCTCCCCCTCTCGCCTCAGGCCCAGGATTGCCTCGACGCCGAGCCGGTACATCCAGGCGGCCGATCCCGTGTACCAGCTCCACCCGCCCCTGCCGGTGAACGGCGGAGCCCCGTACACGTCGGCCGCCATCACGTACGGCTCCACCGAGTACTGAATCGCCCGGGCCAGCGTCGCGCTGCATCGAATCGGGTTCAAGTAGTCGAACAGGCGCGCGGCCCGTTCCCCGTCCCCGAGCACCGCGAACGCCCACGCCACCCACACCGCCGCGTGTGTGTACTGGCCGCCGTTTTCACGGATGCCCGGTGGATAGCCCCGAATATACCCGGGATCGGGGTCCGCCTTGTCGAACGGGGGCTCCAGCAGGAGAACGAGGCGGTCGTCGTCCCTGACCAGATGCTGTTCGACGGCCTCCATCGCGGCCCGGGCCCGGTCGGGGTCGCCGCCTCCGGCCAGCACGGACCACGCCTGGCTGATCGCGTCGATCCGGGCCTCCTGGCTCGACGCCGAGCCGATCGCCGTTCCGTCGTCGTGGAACGCGCGCAGGTACCACTCGCCGTCCCACGCAGATTCATCGATCCGGTTCGGGAGCCGCTCAGCCAGCTCTCGGAGGTACCGCTCGCGCAGCACGTCCCCGCGCGCCTGCGCTACGTCCGCGAAGTCGCGCGCCACAGCGGTCAGGAACCAGCCGAGCCACACGCTCTCGCCCCGGCCCTGCAGGCCGAGGCGGTTCATGCCATCGTTCCAGTCGCCGCTGCCGATCAGCGGTAGTCCGTGGGGACCGGACGTCGCGCCGCGCTCGATGGCCCGCGCCGCGTGCTCGTAGAGCGTCTCGGGCACAGACGTCGGGTCGTACCGGCCGTACCGCTCGGCCTCCCCGGGCTCGAGCGCCGGCCCCTGGATGAACGGCACACGCTCATCGAGTATGGATTTGTCACCGGTGCGGCGCACGTACGAGGCAACCGCGTAGGGCAGCCAAAGGAGGTCGTCCGAGCAGTTCGTGCGCACCCCGGTCGTCGTCCCCGGCAGCCACCAATGGAGGACGTCCCCCGCTTCGAACTGCCGGCGAGCCGCCTCCAGGATATGCGCCCGGGCCACGCCCGGCTCCGCGTGCAGCAACGCCAGCACGTCCTGCAGCTGGTCCCGGAACCCGAACGCCCCGCTCGACTGGTACAGGGCCGTCCTCGCCCATACGCGGCATACCAGCGCCTGGTACAGGAGCCACCGGTTGATTGCGATGTTCATGGCCGGGTCGGGTGTCTCGACGATGAGCGCCCCCAGGGTCCGATTCCACATCTGCTCGAGGCGGTCCCACGCGCCGTACGCAGCCGCCGGGTCGCGGTATTCGAGAGCGCGCTTCACGGCAGCCTCCCTGGATTCCTCCTGGCCGAGGACGAAGTGCACTTCCTTCGTCTCGCCGGGAGCCAGGTCCACGTGAAGCATCCAGGCACCACAGGGATCGGGGCCGGGCGTCACTGTTCCCGACAGCCCGATCCGGTCGAGCGCAGCGGGTCGCGCGGGATCCCCGTTCTGCCCCAGGAACTCGGTCCGGTCGGACGTAATCCCGTGCGGCGGACTGCTCGCCGTCAGGAAGGCCACCCGCCCGGCGAAGGGTTCGGCGAACGGGTTTCGAAACAACATTATCTGATGGTCTCCATCGTACTCTGGAATGACGAATTGAGCGCTTGAGTCGTGGTTGCGGCCAAGCACACACTCGGCGTAGTAGGTGGCGGTAATCCGGCGCGGGCATCGCTGCCCGTTCTCGAGCCGCAGGCGGACGATCTTCACGGGCGCGTCGGGCGCGCAGAACACGGTCAGGCGCTGCCGGAGCCCATGGCTGTGGTGCTTGAACGACGTGTACCCGGCCCCGTGCCGCACCTCATACGGCAACTCGGTCCCGCACGGAAGGGGAGTGGGCGACCACACTTCCGCGGTCTCTTCGTCCCGCAGGTAGATCGCCTCGGCCGGCCGGTCCGCGATCGGATCGTTTCGCCACGGTGTCAGCCGGTTCTCGGCGCTGCTCTCGGACCAGGTGCAGCCGAGTCCTGACTCCGACACCAGGCACCCGAAGGTCGGGTTGGCGAGCACGTTGATCCACGGGGAGGGGGTCGGCCGATCGCGGCGGACCCGGATCACGTATTCCCGTCCATCAGGGGTGAACCCCCCGATTCCGTTGAACAGGATGAGGTTGGATGAGAGCTGGACCGGCACGTTCTCCCGCCGGCCGTGCGGGGTAGAGACGACCGGTACGAAGGGCGGCAGACGCGCCGGGGGCACGCGGGCCTGCCGGACGCGGTCCCGCACACTATCACCCGTCCCGTCGAGCACGACGCGGGCCACGCTCTCCAGCAGGATCCGGTCGGCGGCGTCGCAGGACTCCACACCGACGATGTGGATGCCACCGGGCCGACCGACCCAGTCCGTCCCCTTTCCTTCTTCGATCGCCGCCGCCAGCCGGTCACGCAGCGGCCGGGCGTATCCTCCCGACTCGAGATCGAGGAGAACCAGATCGATCCGCAGGCCCCGCGACCGCCAGAATCGGTGCGCCCGGAGCAGGCTCTCGACCAGCGCCACCTCCTCCGTGCCGGCGAGACGCACGAGCAGGATCGGAAGATCGCCTGAGATGCCGTGCTTCCACAGGGCCGGCTGCGACCTGTACCACCTGCGAAGCGTCTCCGGCGCCGCCCGCAGACCGGCCTGCGGACGGAGGAGCGGTGACAGGAGGGCTTGGAAGTCCGCCATCTCGTGCGGCTGGATTCCCAGGTCGTGAAGCGTGAGCTGCATGCGCTGCCGAGCCAGGTCGAAGGCCGATTCGACGTGGAGGAACGAGCGATAGAAGTCCAGGATGTCGCATACCCCGGAGCTCGTGCCGGCGGCCGCGGTCAGGAAGGCGAACTGCCGCGTCTCGTGCGGTGCAAGCTCGAACTGGCAGCTCAGCGATACGATCGGATCCAGCGGCGTGCCGGTCGTCTCCGACAGCACCCCCACCCCGGTGCGCAGCGCGGCCGGGTGACGCGCGGTTCCGCCCCGCCCGACGAAGCGGGCCCGGCTCGTCTCGAAACTGATGCGAGGCGGTTCCGATCCGCCCGCGCACACGACCGAGTGCGCCAGGTACACGGGCCGAGCGTCCGGTGCCTGCGGGCGGCGCCACAGGAGCAGCGCGTCGTGGTCCTCCATCCAGCGGCTCTGTACGAACAGCTTCGAGTACGCCGGGTGGCGCATGTATCCGGCTTCCGAGCCCAGTACCACTTCCGCGTAGCTTGCGAGCACCATGCGGCGGCGCTCCGGCGTTTGGTTCGTCAGCGTGACGACACGGATCTCGAGGTCATCGTCCGGCGGCACCGTAACCCGGGTGCGCATTCCGATCCCTCTCCAGTGGCCCCGGAACTCGGCCTGGTGCGGCGCGAGCTGGACGGTCATGTCGTCGTGACCGGCTGGTGCCGGCGTGGTGCTCCACAGGTCATCCGAATCGAGGTCGCGCACGTAGATCCACGTCCCGCCGTCGTCCACCGTGGGGTCGGCGCTCCACCGCGTAAGCGCCGTGTCCTTCCAGTAGCTGGCCCCGCCGCCCCGGCCCGTGAGCCGGACGGAATAGCTCTCGTTGGACAGGATGTGGACCTCCGGAAGTGCCGACCGGGGCGAGACGTTCCACGCCGTCACCGGGCTTGGCTGCGGGAGGGAAGGTGGGGCGACGCGCACGGCCGCGGTCCACGACTGGCGAACGGGCACGCGCCATGGCGCCCGCTCGTGCAGCAGGTACTCAATGGCGGCCATGCGCGCGTCGGATTGGAATCGATCGGCGGTCGTCCGGTGCCGCGAGAGCTGGTCGGCGATCGCGACCAGGATCATGCCCTGGTGGTGCGCCATGTACGAGCGGACGCGCCGCGGGCGGGAGAGCTTGAGCCGGGCCGGTGGCCCATAGTCGATGGCCTCGTACAGGCCCATCGGACCGAGCATGTCCAGGCGAACGAGCCTGCGCAGGTTCCGGACTACTTGCGAGGCTGCAAGCGGCAACGCCAGCAGTGAGGCGTACGGCGCGATCACGAGGCGCTCGCCGGGGTCGCGTCGCAGAGCCAGTTCCGGCACCCCGAAGGCCCGGTACTGGTAGCTGGCGTCGCTGCCGAGCTGGTGATAACCCGACTCGGAGATCCCCCATGGAATCCGTCGGCGCCGGGCGAACCGGATCTGCCGGCGCACGGCGTCCCGACACGAGCGGCCGAGCAATGTGTCGGCCGGCGTGCGCAGGTAGAGACGCGGCAGCAGGTACTCGAACATCGTGGCGGCCCACGACAGAAGAACCGGCCGACCGCCGAGCTGGGCGTAGGGCCGGCCGAGATGCAGCCAGTGCTTCAGCGGAACGTCGCCCCGGGCGATCGCCAGGTAGCTGGCGAGCCGCGCCTCGGACGCGAGAAGGTCGTAGTAGTTGGGGTCGAGCTCTTCGGCTGACACGTTGAACCCGATGTGCAACAGGCCGCGCCGGCGGTCGAACAGGAAGGCGAAATCCATCTCGTCCGCCTGCCGCGCCGCCTCGCGCGCCGCCACCTCCAGGCTGCGGGCGAGACGCCGCGCCGCGCCGCTCGCCTCGTCGAGG
>CBDUVN010000141.1:0-4620 GCA_965370685.1 uncultured bacterium
GGGCGGCAGGTTGGGACGGGGATGTGTATCGGCTGCTCGACGGTCCGTCGGGGGAAGTCCTGGTCTGGGTCTCGGCCTGGGACTCGGAGACGGATGCAACTGAGTTCGCGCGCGCCGCCCGGGAAGCACAGCAGGCCCGGTATGCGGAGCAGTCCGACCGCACGACGGATATCGTGCGGTCGACGCAATCCGGGGTGCCGCTCGTGGTCCTCGTCGATCGACCGTCGTCACTAGCTGCTGCGCGCGTCGAGCCGCTGCTCGCATTCAGTGTGTCGGTCGATCCATGAACCACGCCAGCCGGGTTCGCGTCGAGGTTCCTCGTGCGCCGGGCGGCTCGTACGACGTGGTTATCGAGCGTGGCGGCCTGGCCCGGCTCGGATCGCTGTGCGTGGAGTCCGCGCCGGCTCATGCGTACGCGCTGATCTCTGACAGTCATGTAGCGGAGTTGTACGCAGAGCGGGCCCTGGAGTCACTGCGCTCCACGGGACGACGAGCGGAAGTGTTCGTGTTTCCCGCCGGCGAGTCGAACAAGTCGCGGCAGACGTGGGCGGAGCTGTCCGATGCCCTTCTGGCCGCCGGCTTCGGACGCGACACGGTCGTCGTGGGGCTGGGTGGCGGCGTGACCGGAGACCTGGCGGGATTCGTGGCCGCGACGTTCATGCGGGGCGTGCCGGTCGTACAGGTTCCGACCACGGTCCTGGCGATGGTGGACAGTGCGGTGGGCGGGAAGACAGGCGTCGACGCTCACGCCGCGAAGAACGCGATCGGATCGTTCCACCACCCGGCGCTCGTGCTCGCGGATCCGGATCTGCTGATCACGCTCGCCCCGTTCCAGCGCGTCGCCGGACTGGCCGAATCGGTAAAGATAGCCGCGATGCGGGACGCCGGGCTGTTCGAGTGGATCGACTCCTCTGCGCCGGGGCTGAGGGACGGGGACCCGGACACGCTCAACCGGCTGATCGAGCGAAGCGTCCAGCTGAAGGCGGCGGTCGTGGAGGCGGATCCGAATGAACAGGGAGAGCGGGCAGTCCTGAACTTCGGTCACACGGCCGGACATGCGCTGGAAACGCTGTCAGGGTTCTCTCTGCTGCACGGCGAAGCCGTGGCGCAGGGCATGCGACTGGAGGCAAGGCTCGGTGAGAGCCTGGGCCTGACCGAAGGCGGGACGGCGGAACGTCTGGACGCCGTCCTCGCAGCCTGCGGGCTGCCGCTGGAGCTCGATCCTGAGCTCACGGCGCGAAGGATTCTCGAGGCCGCAGGTTCGGACAAGAAGGCCCGTGAAGGGGCTCTGCGCTGGTCGGTCCCCGCCAGGATCGGGGAAGCGGCGCGCACGGCTGACGGGGGTTGGACGCACGCGATCGACGCTTCCGCGTGCGAGTCCAAGCTCGGGGCGGCTTTACGAACCGCCTCCGACGTGCCAGATTCTCCGGCGTGATGGACGACCAGAATCGACGCGAGGGTCAGCGCCCTTTCTCTCCGGGAGGGCGCATCTGTTAGTGACACCCGAACTTCCGGGCATCGCCGCCGCCTTTTTGCAGCAGCGGGAGCGCCGCCCGGCCGAGATCTTCCTTCGCTTCCGCGACCTGGAGTGGACCTGGGCCGATACCGCAGCCCAGGCGCATTCGCTCGCCTGTGCACTGCAGGAGCTCGGTGTCGAGAGCGGGGACCGGATCGGGCTCAACATGCCGAACTGGCCGGAGTTCGTTCTGTCGGTAATCGCGGCCGCCGAGCTCGGGGCCACGATCGTCCCGCTGAATCCCGTGTATTCGCCGCATGAGCTGCAATTCGTGCTGCGCAATACGGAGTGTTCGGTTGTCATAACTGCCGAGCGATTCGGCGGCGTCGACTATCTCGAGCTGTTCGAGGGCATGCTCTCCGGGTTACCGGGGCTCCAGTACCTGGTCACGGTCGGTGAGGAGGACCTGTGGTACGACGACCGGATCTTCCAGTTCGAAGATCTGGTCTCGGCGGGGCGGGGGCGCATCTGCACCCCGGTCCCGGTCGGAGAGGAGGACCCCGCGGCAATTCTGTACACGGCGGGTGTGTCGCAGAAGCAGAAGGGGGTCGTGCTGTCACACCAGAGCCTCCTCAGTACGGCGGTAGCCACGGCCGGCAGCCTCGGCCTGACGGATACCGACAGCACGCTGTGCGCGGTTCCCCTGTTCACCATATTCGGGCTGGGGTCCGCTCTGCTGACGGCGGTCGTATCCGGCTCCTCTCTCATCCTGCAGGAGGAGTTCAGTGCAAGCCGCCTGATCGACCTGGTGGAGCGCCATCGACCGACGGTGCTGCACGGGGTTCCGACCATGTTCGTGCTCCTGCGGAGGGAGTTGCAGAACAGGCCGGCGGACCTTTCGTCACTTCGTACCGGTATCATCGCCGGTGCACCCGTACAGCCGGACCTTGTGCGGGCGCTGAGGGACGAGGTCGTGCCGGATCTCGAGATCGCCTACGGGCTCACCGAGACATCTCCGACCGTGTCCATGACCCGGGCCGGTGACGGAGAGGCGCGATCGGATTCGGTCGGTCGGCCGATCGAAGGGGTCGAGGTCCGGATCCTGGGTGACGGGGATCGACCCGTGGACCCGGGAGACACGGGCGAGATCGCGGTGCACGGGCCGAACGTAATGCTGGGGTACTTCCGGCAGCCCGCCGCCACCCGGTCCGTGCTCACCTCCGATGGTTTCCTGAGAACCGGGGACCTGGGAACGCTCGACGAGGAGGGGTTCCTCCGGATCGTGGGGCGCCGGAGTGATGTGATCCTTCGCGGGGGATACAGTGTCCATCCGTGCGAGATCGAGGATCACCTCCGGTCGCTCCCGGCCGTGAGCGAGGCGGTTGTGATCGGTTTGCCGAACGAGGTGCTCGGCGAACTGGTTTGCGCCTGCGTGGTTCCGGTCGAAGGTGCGCTCGTGACCGAAGACGAGATCCGCGAGCTGTGCAGGCCGGCGCTGTCGGACTTCAAGCTGCCCGATGTGGTGCAGCTGTTCGAAGCGCTGCCCGAAGCGGGGACCGGTCGAGCCCGAAAACTCGAGCTCGTCCGTCTGATGAAGATGCACCTCGCCGCTCGAGGCCGGACGCCGGCCGACGGGCGGAACGATTAAGAAGGAGAGTCTCGTCGCATCGTCCCCTCCGGCAGAGCCGGAGGCGAGATCGACGGGCCTCTCGCCCGCTCCAACGAGCGGTCCTGTAAATTCTGGAAGTAGGACGAGAGGCATGAACGAATTGTATGCACACGCGCCGCACAGGCGCCCGGGAGCCGAGGAGATAACCTCCAACGCGGCTTTACTGATCGATTTCGACAACGTCACCATGGGGACCCGGTCCAACCTGGGCCTGGAGCTCCGCAGGTTGCTCAACTCAGACATTATCAAGGGCAAGGTCGCTGTCCAGCGTGCGTACGCTGACTGGCGACGCTACCCCCAGTACATCGTATCCCTCTCCGAGGCCTCGATCGACCTGATTTTTGCTCCGGCATACGGGTCGTCGAAGAAGAACGCGACCGACATTCGCCTCGCGATCGACGCGCTGGAGCTCGTGTTCATCCGCCCCGAGATCGGCACGTATATCCTCCTGTCCGGCGACTCGGATTTCTCGAGCCTCGTTCTGAAGCTGAAGGAGTACGGCAAGTACGTGATCGGGGTCGGGATGCAGGAGTCGAGCTCCGATCTGCTCGTGCAGAACTGCGACGAGTACTACAGCTACAACAGCATTTCTGGTCTCACGTCCGCGGCGGACGGCCCGACGGAAAAACACGACCCGTGGGTGCTCGCGGCCCGATCGATTCTGAAGATGGTAGAGCGCAAGGACGTCATGCGCTCCGACCGGTTCAAGCAGGTCATGCTCGAACTCGATCAGTCGTTCGACGAGAAAGAGATCGGGTTCAGCAAGTTCAATCGATTTCTCACCGAAGCGGCATCGAGGGGCATCCTGTCGCTGGAGAAGGCCGCCAACGGGCAGTACGAAGTCGCTCTCGGCTCTCGGGCGAAGGCGATCTCGTCCGGCGACGGTACCCCGGAAGTCTCCGCCGGAAGTCCAACGCCGACTCCGTCTCCGGAGAAGCGCCCCCGGTCGCGTTCCCGCACCCGCCGCACGCAGGAGCGGAGACCTTCGTCGAGTGTAGCGCCGCCAGCGGAGAAAGAAGCGCCGACGGTCGATGAGGATCGCCTGCGTGGCGCCTACGGACTCCTGTCCAGCGTGACGGCGGAACTCGCCCGTCCGGGCGCGCCGGTCCGGGACTCCGAGGTGAAGCGTCGGATGCTCGAGCAGGAAAGGAAGTTCGACGAGGCAGCGCTCGGGTTCAGCAAGTTCAGCCGGTTCCTGCGCCAGGCGCATGACGAGGGAATCATCGACCTCGAACGGGGCCCGGAGGGGAATTACCTCATTTCCCCGATCGGTGGCGCAGCCGGTGCTCCCGCGCAGACGACGGGGAAGGGCACACCGGCAAAGGCGGCAGACGCAGTCGGAGACTCCGAGGCGAAGTCGGGCGGAACCCGTCGTGGGAGGTCGGAGCGCTCCGACCGGGGCGCCCGGCCGGATCGAGACCGTGATCGGGGCAAGAAGCCGGACACACGCCCGGAAAAGACGGTGGAGGTCGTGCCTGAGACGGTCGAAGTTGCG
>CBDUVN010000142.1:0-4497 GCA_965370685.1 uncultured bacterium
GTTCCAGCCATTCGTACTGGCGGCCCCGGCCCTCGGCGAGGCCCTGGACGTCCTCTGTGTGGCTGCTGGTGTCGAGCGCCAGGAACAGCACGGTATTCCAGCGGAAGGAGTAGAAACGAGTTCCCTCCACGGCCTCCGGCCAGTCGAATGCCCGGTCGTAAGGCTCCCCTTCGTCGGTCCGTACATCGTGATTGCCGACCGACGGGAAGAACGGTGTCCGGGCCAGCATCCGACCGTACACGCGGAAATGACGTTCGGTGAAATCCGTCTCGGATCCGTTGTTGTAGGCGATGTCTCCGACGTGGATCGCGAGATCCCAATCCATCCTCTCCATGCGGCGGGCAAGGTCGATCTGGGCCCCGGACCCCCAGCCCGTATCTCCGAGCAGGAGGACACGGAGGGTGTCGCGGGCTCCCGGCTCCGGTGCCGTACGGAACGTCCACGGCCCGGAACGCGTTTCCCGACTGTAGACTTCGTACTCGATCTCGGCGTCGGCCGGAAGTCCGGTGAGTCGCGCGGCGCGTACGCCCAGGCCCCGATCGGTCACCGAAGCATGGCGCCACGCTTCCCACGGGCCGGCCGGCCGGTATCGCAGGGAATCGACGGGTGAATCGGGGGTCATCCAGATGACGCTGGCTTCGTCGACTCCCACGTTCTGGACGTACGGTGTCCTGGCGAACGGTTCGGGGGACGGCGACACCGGTACCGGATCCACCGGTTTCGGAAAACAGCTGCTGGCCGCCAGAGCCCCGAGACTCGCGACGGCCAGCAGCGCCACCCTGCCGATACGGCGGAACTCTGGCCCCCGGGCAGCGCGCGACGTGCCAGAACGGCGCGACATACTGCGAGTTCCGGCCTTCGGAACGGCGCGCATCCTGCACCCGAGTCTGGCAACCGAAACACGCACGGGCGACGTTCCTCACATGGGACGTGGCTGCGAGCCAGCCGGTACTCCGGCTTCGAGCCGAAACGGAAGAACGGAAACAGACATGATCGATCGATACAATACGCCGCTTTTCCTCTCCTTCCAAGAAGGGATTCCGTACCTGGGGGAGTCGAGCGACGTGAACATCGTGTGGGACTCCGACGACGAGTCCCCCGAAGAGGACGGCCCGGAAGAGCTGCCGGAGCGCATGCGGCTACCGGTGCTCCCCCTGCGGGGCACGGTCGTATTCCCATCCGTCGCCGCACCGATCGCCGCTGGCCGCGACAAGACTATCGGGGCGATCGACCAGGCCGTAAAGGGTGACCGGTTGTTGTTCGCCGTGGCCCAGAAGGACGCCGAGGTCGAAGATCCTGTCCCCGATTCCCTGTACCGGGTCGGAACGATCGTTCGAGTCGCGCAGATGCAGCGCGTGCCGGGAGGCATGCAGCTCGTGGTCCAGGGTACCGGCCGCGGGGCGATGCTCGAGATCCACGAGAAGGACGGCTACCTCGAGGCCGTCGTGCGGAAGATGGAGCCGATGCTCCCGATCGACCCTGACGGATCGGCTTTCCTCGCACTGCACAAGGAAGTCCAGGAACGGGCAGCGCAGCTCAGCCGGTTGCGGGGCGTACCGAAGGAGATCGTGGATCACCTCCTGGGGGGCGCGTCGGACCCGGGGGAGCTGGCGGACCTGGTCGCGTTCTACACCGAGCTCGAGGTCGAGGAGAAGCAGGAGCTCCTGGAGGCGCTTTCCGTCGAAGAGCGGCTGCGGAAACTGCTGCTCCACCTGCAGCGCCAGATCGGTCTGCTCGAGGCACAGGCGCAGATCCGGAGCAAGGTGCAGGAGGAGCTCGGCGAGCGTCAGAGAGAGATCTTCCTGCGCGAGCAGATGAAGGCCATCCAGTCCGAGCTGGGTGACGACGCGGACTCGCAGGATATCGAGGACCTCCGGGAGCGACTGGAGGCACTGGACCTGCCGGAAGAGGCTCGTGCCGAGGTGGACCGGGAACTCGGACGAATGGAGCGGGTGCCGAGGGAGGCAGCAGAAGCCCAGGTCATTCGCACGTTTCTCGAGACCGTCGCTGACCTGCCGTGGAACACGACCACCAAGGACCAGTTCGACCTGGACCTGGCGGAGCAGATACTCGAGCGCGATCACTACGGCCTGAAAGACGTGAAGGACCGCGTCCTGGATTTCCTCGCGGTACGCAAGCTCCAGAGCGACCGGGCCGAGGAGCGGGAATCCGAGGCGAAAGATGAGTCAACCGAGGAATCGGCTGAGGAATCGGCGGAGGAATCGGCGGACGGTGCAGAGGGTGAGGACACTCCGCTCAAGGGACAGCCGGACGATCGGACCGGGTCCACGATCCTGTTTGTCGGACCGCCGGGAGTCGGCAAGACCTCGATCGCCAAGTCCATCGCGGACGCCATGGGCAGGAAGTACGTGCGCGTTTCACTCGGCGGCGCCCGCGACGAGGCCGACATCAGGGGTCACCGGCGTACCTACGTCGGCGCCCTTCCCGGGCGGATCATCGAGGGATTGAAGCGAGCCGGCAGCAAGAACCCGGTGTTCCTGCTCGACGAAGTGGACAAGCTCGGCGTTTCCTTCCAGGGCGACCCGTCCGCCGCGCTGATGGAGGTGCTGGATCCGGCGCAGAACGAGACATTCGTCGACCATTACCTGGGCATCCCGTTCGACCTGTCGGATGTGATGTTCATCGCGACCGCGAACTTCCCGCATCAGATCCCCGGGCCGCTGAAGGACCGGATGGAGTCGATCGAATTCGTCGGATACACGGCGAACGAAAAGCTCGAGATCGCCAAGCGATACCTGGCGCCGCGACAGCGGGAGCTCAACGGATTGCGTGAGGACCAGCTGACGATCGAGGACGGGGCGATCCAGGAGATCATCTCGAGCTATACGCGGGAGGCCGGTGTCCGGAACCTCGAGCGCGAACTGGGCTCGCTTTCCCGGAAGAGCGCCCGGCGGATCGCCTCAGGTAAGGCCGAGTCCGTTACCATCGGGGCGGAGGACCTGCGTGAGCTGATCGGTCAGCCGAAAGTCCACCCCGAAAAGAAACTCCCGGAGGACACCATCGGTGTGGCCACGGGCATGTACTACACGCCGTTCGGCGGCGATATCATGATCGTCGAGTGCAGCGTGATGCCGGGCCGCGACGGTCTAGTCCTGACCGGGCAGCTCGGCGATGTGATGAAAGAGAGCGCGCGGGCCGGGCTGACATATGCCAGAACGCACGCGGAGGAGTTGGGGATTCCCGAGGAGAAGCTGAAGGACCACGAGATTCACATTCACGTGCCGGCCGGTGCGGTGCCGAAGGAAGGTCCGTCCGCCGGTATCGCGATGTCGATTGCGATGATCTCGGCGCTCAGTGAACGACCGGTTCGAGCCGACGTCGCGATGACGGGAGAGCTCACTCTGTCGGGTCGCGTACTTCCGATCGGCGGTCTCAAGGAGAAGGTGCTCGGGGCGCAACGAGCCGGAATCGAGCACATCATCCTGCCGAAGGACAACGAGGGAGACCTCGATGATCTTCCGGAGGAGACCCGGAATTCGCTACACTTCCACCTGGCGGAAACGCTGGACGATGCCATGGAGGTCGCGGTCTATCCGATCGAGGGCTGACGCCGGGAATCTACGCGTCAGCAGTTTGTCAGGATCAGCGGGATGTCCGCCGGCCGCTCGATCCACAGGTCCGGCGACTCGGGAAGCAGGACCTCGCGGTCGCCAGGTCCCCAAAGCACCGCAGCTGTCCGCACCCCCGCCGCTCGACCCGACTGCATGTCGTGAACGCTGTCGCCCACGAACACCGCGAAGTTCACATCCTGCTCATGCGCCCCTGCGAGTGCCCGCGTCACGGGCTCCGCATCCGGTTTGAACCGGGTCACGTCGTCCGCCGTGACGATCGTCGAGAACCACTCCTCCGGGAGGTTGCACGCCGCCAGCCCCATACCGGTAGCGACACGCCGCTTGCTCGTAGCGATCGCCAGGACCAGCCCTCGCGCTTTCAGCTCTTCGAGCGCTTCGCGGATTCCGGGGAACGGACGCACCAGCCGGTCGTGATTCGCGAGGTTATGCTCGGTGTAAGTCCGGATCATCGCCTCGGCTTCAGCGTCCGACCGCGCGAAGTCACGCACCTGGATCACGAGCGGACGACCGATCGTCGTCCGCCACCGCTCATCCGGCGGGGCCGCGCCGAGGTGGCACCGCATCGTGTGCCGGTACGACTCCAGGATCAGCCCCTCGCTGTCGATCAGCGTACCGTCCAGGTCGAACACGACGGTTCGGAACCCCGGTGAATCGGCGTGACTCATGTCGACTTCGTGTATCCGTTCAGGGCACCGGCGAATCGCTCCCGGAACTCGTCTGGCTCCATCTTCGCCTCGCGGGCCAGCAGGCTGAGCATCTCCGGGTCCTCGAGATCCTGGGCCTCGAGCCGCAGCATGTACTGTCTGGCCACCCTGTAGTCCTCTGAGTCGATCTCGACCAGCCGCACGCGTGTGCGTCCCGTCTCGGGATCCCGGAATTCCTCGAACGGACGAACGCTCAGGTG
>CBDUVN010000143.1:0-4439 GCA_965370685.1 uncultured bacterium
AGCCCACTCAGCGCCTGCCGCGCGGGCCGCTTCGAGCGACGTCTCGAGGTCGGCCGTCGTCCCTTCCGGAACCCGCTCGGCCCAGCGGGCCAGCACCGTCCCGTAATCGATCGTCCGAAGACCCTCGACCCCATCGAGGTTTGCGGATACCGTCACCACCAGGCCCTCGTCCCACACCTCCAGCTCCGGGTCCGTGGTCCGAATATCGAACGGCAGAATCGCCAGCCCCGGCTCCGGGACCTCCGCCGCGATCAGGGCGGGCGTCGTCTCCGGGACGGCATCGCGGTACTTGAGAAAGGCCATGAGTCCCGCCACGCCGAACAGCAGAGAGAACGCCACCACGCCGGCGAGCGCGGCACGCGCCCACGTGAGGTGTGGAAGTCCGCCGGCCCGGATCTCGTCGTCGATCCGGTCGAGCTCCAGACCCCACGCTCCGGGAACTTCAGCCGACGAGGCCCGCTCCCGGGAATCGGCTGCGCCCTGCACGAAAGCGGTAGCGACTACGACGACCAGTCCGAGACCGAGAAGGACCAGGGCAACCGGACCGACCCACGCGGGAAGCGTGATGATTCCGTCCAGGACGTCAAACAGCTGAAGAACGACCCAGGCTACGCCGGCATAGACAGCGAGAACACCCGCGATGCGCGAGCGTCGGAAGCGCTGCCAGATTCCGTGTTTATCCATGGCTCGACCCAGCATTTTCCGTGATTTCGTGGACCGGTGTGTCTGGTCCCCCAAGTGCGATCGCTTACCGCAGTTGCTGTCAGAAGATCCCCTGTCCGGCCGGGAGCCCGGTCGTCCGGCCTGTACCGTGCTCCCGGCTGGTCGTAATTTGTTCGACCTTCTCACATGACCGGGCGGATCTGCCGACAGCCAGTGGCCCGTTCCGCGCGAACCGCGACTCCATGGGAACTGCATCCGTCATGCCCAATCCGTACTCAGACCTCGAGCGACGCCGGGCCCTCGCCACACTCGGCCGCACCCTCGTCAGATTTCGGTCACTCGTGGTAACCTTTCTCGCGGCTGGCTGTCTCGTGTCACCCGCCGTCGGCCAGGAGTCCAGCCGTCCGGAAGCCGACCCGGAAGCCGGCCCGATCCCCGAGCGCGTCGAGATTCGCCGGACCGCGTACGGCGTGCCGCACATCCTCGCGGAAGATCTCGAGGCGGCGTTCTACGCCCTCGCCTGGGCACATCTCGAGGACCACGGGGAACGTGTCGTCATCGGCCTCGTGCGGGCCCGGGGAGAGCTGTCCAGGCATCTCGGCCCCGAGTCGCTGGAGTCAGACTTCGCGTGGCGCCGGAGCTGGAATCACGCGGTCGCCACGTACGAGCTCCTGGAGCCCGACACTCGCGCCATGTTCGAGGGTTACGCGGCCGGCGTGAATCGTTACGTCGAGCTCCATCCGGAGGAGTTTCCCGACTGGGTGCGACCCGCGTTCACCGGGACGGACATCGCGGCGCGCTGGGCGGAGGAGGAGATCCAGCCGGCTGTGCGGCAGTTCATGCGCAGCCTCGAGCGGCGGGAGGCGGTGGAGCGGGATTCGCTCGGGGGCGCGGAGGACGGCTCGAACGCCTGGGCGCTGGCGCCGTCACGCACGACATCCGGGAACGCGATCCTGCTGCGCAACCCTCACCTCAACTGGGGCGCCGGCTATTACGAGGCACATTTGCGGGTGCCCGGCGTGATCGACATCTACGGAGATTTCCGGGTCGGATACCCGCTCTACTTCAACGGCGGCTTCAACCGTGACCTCGGCTGGGCGACGACCAACAACGGTCCCGACATCGAGGAGATCTACTCGCTGGTGGTCGACCCGCAGCGGCCGGACCACTACCGGTTCGACGGAGAGTTCACGCCGCTCGAGAGCGAGACGATCACGATCGAAGTACTGGCCGAAGACGACGATCTCGTGCCCGCCAGCCGGGAGTTCTGGAGCACTTCCATCGGCCCGGTGATTCACCGCACCGACTCCCTCATTTACGTGGTGAAATCGTCCGAGCAGGGTCAGTTCCGCTACGCCGAGCAGTTCCTCAACATGATGCGGGCGCGGAGCCTCGAAGAGTGGAAGCAGGCGATGCGGATCCGGGCGCAGGTCGTGTCAAATTTCACCTACGCCGACCGCGCCGGGAACATTTTCTACGTGTGGAACGCCACGATTCCCCGTTATCCCCTGCCGTCGGGACGAGATACGCTGGCGGTCGATGCCGTTTCGTCGTTCGACGTCTGGAGCGAGCTCGTCCCGTGGGATTCGCTTCCCCAGCTGCTGAACCCCGTTGGCGGCTACCTGCAGAACGAGAACGATCCGTTCCACTTCACGAACATGAACCAGCAATTCGACCCGGCGGACTGGCCGGCATACTTCCCCCAACCGCGACTCCGGCTGCGCAGTCAGCTCGGCGTGTCGCTGATCGAGGGTGCGGACAGGCTCAGCCTGGAGGACGTCGTCGAGCGGAAGCACTCGATGCGAATGCTGCTCGCCGACCGGATGAAAGACGACCTGATCGCCGCCATCCGGGTCGCGGACCCGTCGGAGATGGCAGAGGCGGCTGAGAAGGGGGCGTCCGACGCGGCTGAGGCCATCGCGGAGAGACTGGCGAGACTGGCGGACTCCAGCGATGTCGACGAGTCCGAACCGGACACCGAACTCGACCCCGCACTCGATCCCGCACTGGTTCCCGAACCGGTGTTGGTCTCCGCGGACGAGATCGCGGCCGCGACAGACCTCCTTGCGGCGTGGGACAACACGGCGGCCCCCGACAGCCGCGGGAGCGTCCTGTTCAAGGTCTGGTACTACCGGTACTTCGACCTGGTGATCGAAGACGATGACGAGCGCCCGTTCGGTGAAAAATTCGACGCGTTGTTCGCCGAGCCGTGGACGGCGGACCGGCCGACCTCGACCCCTTACGGTCTGGCCGATCCGGAGGCAGCCGCAATCGCGTTCGCGGGCGCCGTGGCTGAAACGAAGGGACTATTCGGCGAATGGGACGTCGCGTGGGGGGTGGTGCACCGGTTCCGGGTCGGAGACCTCGACATCCCGGCCGGCGGCTGTTCCAGCACGCTCGGCTGCTTCCGGGTCGTGTACTACGCCGAGGCGGACGACGGCATGCAGGTCGCGTACAGCGGCGACGGCTGGGTGTTCGCGGTCGAGTTCGGAGACACTCCCAGGGCGTACTCCGTGCTCGCCTACGGACAGAGCTCGCGCGAGGACTCGCCGCACCACACGGACCAGCTCGAGATGTTCGCACGCGGAGAGTTGAAGCGGGTGGCGTTCACCGAGCAGGAGATCGAGCGGGACCTGGTGCGACGTTATCGTCCCGGCCTCGAGCGCCGACCGGGCGCGGTTGAGCCCGGCGCTTCAGGCGACACCGGCACCGGGGGTCGATAAGCCGATGAACGGTCCCCTGATCAGCGACCCGATGGCCGTCCTCGCCTACCTGTCGGCGGTGCTCGGGACGATCTTCTGGCTCAGCGAGAAACCGAAGCTGGAGCGCGTGTTCCGTTATCTGCCTCCGGTAATCTTCGCCTACTTCATCCCGACGATCTCCACCACCCTCGGGATCATCCCGGCCTCGTCGCCGGTGTACGACTGGATGACGAAGTACCTGCTCCCGCTCGCGTTGCTTCTGCTGATGATCACGGTGGACGTGCGGAGCATCCTGAAACTGGGGAAGACCGCCGTCGCAATGGTCACGGCCGGCGCGCTGGGCATCGTGATCGGGGCACAGGTAAGCTATCTCGTGTTCGAACGGTGGCTCCCGGCGGACGCGTGGACGGGATTCGCTGCACTCAGCGGCAGCTGGATCGGCGGTACGGCGAACATGGTAGCGATCGCCGAGAGCGTCGGGACACCAGAGGCGATTTTCGCGCCGGTGATCGTGGTGGATACCGTCGTCGGATACGGGTGGATGGGCATCCTGCTCCTGTTCAGTGCCTTCCAGCCGAAATTCGACCGCTGGCTGAACGCCGATCAGTCGGCGATCGAGGACACGAATCGGCGGCTGGCCGAGGTGGAGGCCGTTCGACACCCGTCGACCATCGCCGATATGGCGGTGATTCTCGGCCTCGGATTGGCGGGGGCGATCGCATCCGTCATGCTCGGAGGAAAACTCCCCACTCTCGGCGACCCGACGATCATCAGCCACACGACCTGGGCGGTGCTCATCGTCGTCACCGGCGGGCTGCTGCTCAGCTTCACGCCGGTCCGCAAGCTGGACGAGGTAGGCGCCTCCCGCATGGGCTTCGTGGCGTTGTACCTGATGCTGACCGGGATCGGCGCACAGGGAGACCTGCGAGCCGTGCTCGACGCGCCGGCGTTCTTCCTCGCGGGCATGTTGTGGATCGCCATCCACGCCACCGTGCTGATCATCGCCGCGAAGCTGCTGAAAGCGCCTTCCTTCTTTATCGCGACCGGGAGCATGGCCAACATCGGGGGCGTCGG
>CBDUVN010000144.1:0-4382 GCA_965370685.1 uncultured bacterium
GGAGAGCGGGTCCTGTTCGGCCGCGTGCTCGAAGAAGGGGTGCCGCCGAGGCTGGTGCGCATCCTTCCCGACGGCTCCGTGCGCGACGTCGCGCGATCCGACTGGGACGAGGGCAGGCCATGGCTGTCGCCCGATGGACAGTTCATTGCCTGGGAACGGGCCCGAGTGGACGGCGACCAGTATCTCCACGAAGTCCGGATCGCCCGCGCCGACGGCAGCGAGCCCCGCGTCGTCATGCGGAGGGACTGGACGCTCGGGGTGCGCGGCTGGAGTCCGAGCGGCCGTTACATCCTGGTCACGCTGGCGGGCCCGGGTACCGACTCGCTTCTCGTCGTGTCACCGCTCGGGGAACGGCGGGCCGCGTGGCCGTTTCAGGACGAGGTCGACGTCGCCTGGTGCGGACAGACGGACCGATTCGCGGTGCGGGGCATCCGGGAGGGCAAGCCCGGCCTGTGGCTCGGCAGCCCGCTGGAAGCCGAGCTTGCGCGGGTGGCGGCCGGGGAGCCCCTCGCTTACCCGGTCGCATGCTCGCCCGACGCCTCCGGCATCGTGTACGCGCGCGCCGTGGACGGTCGAATGCGGCTCGTCCTGCTCGACGTGGCGAGCGGTGGCTTCGAACCGCTGCCTGCGGGCGCGGACGCCAGGGGAGGCCTCGCCTGGCTGCCCGACTCACTGGCTCCGGTGACCGTCTCGGTCCTGATCGCGCCCGATTCCCTCCGCCTCGACTGGGGCGACACGCTGAGGATCGAAGCAGATGTCGAACGATCGGACGGATCGCCCGGCAAGGAAGCCATCGCATGGCGTTCAGACGATCCGGCCGTCGTCTCCGTGCGCCCCGACGGCACGGTGACCGCGAACGGACCCGGCGTCGCCGTCGTGATCGCCGAGGCGGAGGGGTGGATTCGCGACACCGTCATCGTGGAAGTGCTGGCGACCGACCGACCGGACGTCCTGCTGCAGGAGGACTTCGCGGCACTCCGGCCGGAGCGCTGGATTCCGTACGGCACTCCTCCCGCCGAGGCGGTTCGGAGGGGCGATACCACCGCCGTGGCGCTGCGGGGCGACGGGGTCTACTACGACGGCGTGCTGTCGCGCGAGCCGTTTTCACTCAGGGGCGGCGCGACGCTGGAGGCGGAGTTCCGACTGCCGCTCCGGGGGATCCGTGCACAGCGCGTGCAGCTCTGCCTGCTGGACACCGGCCCCGATCTCGCCGCGTGGGACGTCGTCGAGTTCCTCCCCGCCCCTCGGGAGGCCGCATGCTTCACCTACCCGCTTGACGAGATGTCGCGGCTCCTGCCCGACGAAGCGGAGCTGAGCGCCGCCGGGTGGCGACGGGCGGTCCGACTTCCCGAAGACCTGCCGTCCGACGACTGGGTGCACGTCACCGTACAGATCCGCGGCGACGGAATGCCCTTCTTCTTCGTAAACCGGCGGCTGGTCGGGGCGGGGCCGCTCCGACTCGCCGGCCTCGACAGCCCGACCTGGCACGTCAATCTGACCGGCCAAGCGGTCGGGACGGAGCTGCTCGTGCGACGGCTCGTCGTGTGGCGTGGTGCCCGGTTCGTCCCGCTCACCTGGTCGCTCGAGTCGATCGACGACGCGTCGCATTCTTATTCGGTATGGGCATCCTCCGAATCGTCCGTATGGGTCGCCGGAGGATACAGGGTCCTGTGGCGCTTCGACGGAGCGGCCTGGTCCCCGCCCCCTCTCCCGGCGGGGACCGCGAACACGAACACCGTGTTCGGCTTCTCCGACTCCGAGGTGTTTCTGGCCGGTCAGCGCGGCGTGGAACGGTTCGACGGGACGGCCTGGACGACCGTCCTCGGAGGAGTCGACGAACTGTTCGGCATCTGGGGGACCGGCGCGTCGGACCTTTACGTATCGGGCGATGGCCGGTTCCTGCATTTCGACGGAAGCCGGTGGACGGACATCCCAACCGGCCTGTCCACGGAATTCAACACGGACCGGCTGCTCACCATCTGGGGGACGGCATCGAATGACGTGTATGTCGGAGGATATGACGGGCGCATCCTGCACTGGGACGGCTCACAGCTCACGCAGGTGCTGCACGTCCCCGGAGAGACCGTGCACGCGATTCACGGCACAGGTCCGGACGACGTGTTCGCGGTCGGCGCGAACGGCTACATCTGGCACTTCGACGGCTCCAGCTGGAGCCGCATGTCGAGCGGAACGACGGCGGATCTGAACGGCGTATTCGCCCTGTCACCGATGGAGGTCTACGCCGTCGGGTCGCGCGGCACGCTCCTCCGCTTCGACGGTACCTCCTGGGTCGCGGAATCGTCGGGCACGAGCCGGAAACTGCACGGCATCTTCGGATTGTCCCCGAGTCACATGTATGTAGCGGCCCAGGGCGCGGTCCTGTCGGGGACGCGGTAGACGGTCGACGCGACGAACCACCCGGAGGGGAAATTCAGTTGCGGCTCACGCACCCGACCCCTCTTCCTCGTCCGGGGTCCACGGCTCGTCCCACTCCTCGATCATCTGCCGCTTGCGCTCCTCCATCTCTCGAGCGATCCGTCGCAACTCCCGCTCGTCGGGATCCTCGATCGGCAGCAGCCGCTCGGTGGCACGCACCTCGTAGTCGAACAGCAGGCGGCGGAGATCGCCGAGCCGCTGGAGGACGAAGGGCAGCGCCTCGGTCAGCCCGTTTTCCTGCTCCAGGCGCTGGATCAGGTCGGCGAACAGCGCGAGTTCGAGCCGGACCCGGTCCTCCGACGGCGGCCCGGCGCGGTGCTCTTCTTCGTGGTTGTTGCTGCTCGCGTCATCCATGTGGGTACGTCCCCCTACTGCTTCAGCGCGTACAGCCGCCCGTCGATACCGCCCACGTAGATCACCCCGTCGACGATCGCCGGCGTCGAGTACATCCCTCCGGTCAGATAGCCCTCGCCCTCGACGGGCGCCGGAGTGAATTCCCACAGGGCCGCTCCAGTCTCCTGATCCACCGCGAAGAAGCCGGGACGGAGATCCACCCCTTCCACCTTGTACGGGGACGCACTCAGGCCGCCGATGTAGACCACGTCGTCGGCAAGCACGGGCGCGCTCCAGGACCAGCCGCCGGTGTCGAACTCCCACACCGAGTCCCCGGTCCCGGCATCGAGCGCGAAGAGTGCCAGGGCATCCGAGCTGCCGACATAGACTACACCGTCGCTGAACACGGGCGATGACTCGACCCACGATCCGTCCTCGTGGACGTGTTTCCACCGCTGCTCGCCCGTGCGCGCATCGAGCGCGAACACGCTGGCGCTGCGGCTGCCCACGAACACGGCGCCGGCTCCCGTCGCCGGCGATCCCTGTACGATCCCGCCCGTGTCGAAGCGCCAGGACAGGGTCCCCTCGACAGCGTCGATCGCATAGACGTGCCCGTCCCAGCTCCCGAAATAGACGTTCCGGCCATCAGTGACCGGGGTCGACCGGATCGGTCCTTCGGTCTCGAATTGCCAGCGCACCAATCCGATCTCTTCGTAGATGGCATACAGGACACCGTTTGCGCTTCCGACGTAGATGACGCCGCCGCGATTCAGCGGAGACGAATGGCGGTAGTCGTAGCCGTACGGCGGATCGACCGCCGGCAGCACGCGGTCGAATCCCGCACTGCCCAGGTAGAATCGCCAGGACTCCTTCCCGGAGTCCAACGCCAGCGCGTACAGGAACCCGTCATCACTCGCGAAAACCACGTTGTCGCCGATAACCTCCGCCCCCGAACGGATCATCCCACCCGTGTGGAACCGCCAAATCACTTCCCGGTCTTCGATGTCGAACGCATAGAACGTCGAGTCGTCGCTGCCGAAATAGAGAGTCCCCTCGTGGTGCGTCAGCGGCGCCCATAACTGCCCCCCGATCTCCTGGCTCCACAGCAGATCTCCGGGGTCCGGGCGGAATTGTGCGAGCGCGGGGCCGTTCGACAGCACGAGCAGCAGGCCGGAGATCGCGGCAATGATGGCAGCACGTTTCATCGCGAAAGCTCCCGTTCTAAGAGGTGGGGATCATGGAGAATATAGCGGCAGACCTTCGCGAGTGGATGCGTCGATCGTTACCACCGCGGCACGCGTCCGGAACCGTCCCCCTCGACCGGGGCACGCGAGCCGGGATTCGTCGACGCCCGGTGGCAGTTGATCCGGTACGATCCAGAGAGCCCGGTCCTCCTGGGTCCCCGCGGTCCCGTCCTGCAGAGCGGAGTCATCGGATCCACTGGCATGTTCACGGTACGGTACGGCGCCGGCTGCGGCGGAGGCGAGCTCGGATTCACCGGCCACAGGATCGAGGTCTTCGGCCATTTCACGGGTCACGAGGGACGCGCCCTCCCCGAGTGCACGACGTGGGCCCCTCACCGGTGCAGCAGCAATCCGCAGACGACCACTCTC
>CBDUVN010000145.1:0-4374 GCA_965370685.1 uncultured bacterium
TCTCTGACGCCCCGTCAGCGGGGCGCCTGATCGAGTCTCAGTTCCTGCCTCTAGTTCCAGTCGCAGCCGCAGGCGGAGCCGCACGGAGGTCCTGACTGCGGACCAGGGCTCGACGAAGAGCCACCCGTCATCGACACCCCGGCGCTCATCAGCCGCTCGACCGGAGCGTCCGCCGGCGTCCCGTCCGTGTCCAGCTCGGCCAGCTCGGCCAGTTCTCCCCAGGTCCGGAGCTGTTCGCTCATTCCGTGGCGGACCTCGACGGTCCGGCCGTTGGCTTCGCAGCGGTATTCGTAGATCGCCATCTCGAGTATTCCCGTTCAGTCGACTGGTCGTTCGGCCGGCCTCGGATCGAGCCCGGCATCTGTGCTTGAAATGGATACGCGGCGGGACCGGGATTCGTTCCCGGAAACCAGCTTCGATCGGATCATGGGGATTCGGCGTGCGGAGACCGAGTGACTCGAGTACCGGGAGCCGGAGCGGGGAAATCGCTCCGGCTCCCGGAGTGAAAGAAGTTCTACGCCTCCTCGTCCTGTTTCTTCCTCCGACGGACGATCAGCAGGAGGATCATTGCGACGATCAGCACGACGCCGAGAATCAGCATCAGGTTGCTCGATCCGTCCTCCACCGGCTCCTGCGCGACGGGCGTCTCATCCACGACCGGCGGCGGCTCCCGCACGACGGGCGTCTCATCCACGACCGGCGGCGGCTCCTGCACGGCGGGCGTCTCCTGCACGGCAGCCGGAACTTCCTCCAGTGCGGCCTCGTGAACGACCGCGGCGAATTCAATGTCGTCGCAGGTACCCGCCTGCGCGGGTGTCGGTAAGGCGATCAGGCCGAGCAGTGACAGCGCGGCCAGCGAGGGGAGCAGTCGTCTCATGTCATGCCTCCAGGATATGGGACCGATTCGAGGGGCGAGGGAAGATAAGCGCCGATCACGGCAGAATCCACGGCGACGCCGGCTTGGCGCCCCGGGGTCAATCGGTCGGCCTGGAACGTCTCCGCAATCTGCCCTTCTCGCCGATCCTGCAATTCAGCTTTGGAATTGCGATCGTGCGGGCGTATCGTGAGTACGACTTCAGCTTCTCGGCGATAACGAAGTCCGACGAGGCCTCAAGACCAGGTGAGAGGGAGGACAAGCATGAAGGGTCTGATTAGCGCATTCAAGAACATCGCGATCGGCGGAGTCCTGTTCCTCATACCTGTCACGATCGCGGTCATGGTCATCGGCAAGGTCCTGGGTGTCCTCGATGCAGTCGCCGCGCCGATGGCTGGCTTCCTTCCAACCGACACGATCCTCGGCCTCGGGCTGGCACAGGTGATCGCCGTGGTGCTCCTGCTGCTCATGTGCTTCGTGGCTGGTCTCGTCGCGCGTTCCGCGCCCGGCCGGGGACTCGTGACGAGGATCGAAGCCGGAATCCTGACCAAGATTCCCGGCTACGGGGTGATCAAGGCGCTCGCCGACCAGGTGCTCCGGAGTCACGAGCAGACGGAGCGATTCGTTCCGGTGCTGGTTCGCACGGACAGCGGACTGCGACCTGCCCTGGAGGTAGAGCGACTCCCCACGGGCGAGGTCGCGGTCATGCTCCCGGGCTCGCCGAATCCGTGGTCCGGACACGTGGTCTACGCCGAATCCGATAACGTGGAGCCGCTCGACATGAAAGCCGGCGAACTGATTCATATCCTGGAAGAGCTGGGGATCGGCTCGAGCAAGTACAGGAAAGCTGCGTCAGACTGATCGACCGGTCATCTTCGCGTCGTCTGGACCGGCCCCTCATCATCCATCATGTTGTCGCAACACCGAACAGATGAGGAGACCGAGATGAGCACGGACACCACGACTCAGGCCGACCCCCGAATCGTCAGGAGCGCCGTAGAGGCGGCGATCCGCATCGGCCTGCTGTTCCTCCTGGCGGTCTTTTCGCTGAAGATCCTCGGACCCTTCGTCAACCTGGTCCTGTGGGCCACGATCATCGCCGTGGCGATTTACCCGCTGTTCGTCTGGCTGACGAACAAGCTGGGTGGACGGACGAAGCTGGCATCGGCTCTGTTCGTGCTCGTATCGCTGGCGCTGATCCTCGTCCCCTCGTTCAGCTTCCTCGGCGAAGCGATCGACGAATCTAAAGGGATTCAGGCCCAGCTCGAAGCAGGCACTCTTGACATACCCCCGCCGTCGGCCAGCGTCGCCGAGTGGCCGGTCGTGGGTGAGAAGGCGTACGAACTGTGGGCAGACGCGTCCCGGAACCTGCCGGCCATGCTCGAACGTTACCAGGAGCAGGTCCGAGCCGTGGCAGGCTGGGGGCTCGGCGCGATCGGGGGATTAGGAGTGACGGTGCTCCAGTTCGTGCTGTCGATCATCATCGCGGGGCTGTTGCTCGCGAGCGCCGAAGCCGGGAATAAGGGGGTCGTGGCGGTCGCCACTCGTTTCTTCGGCCAGGATGGCCACGGGTTCGTGGTCCTCGCTGAGAAGACGATCCGCAGCGTCACGGTGGGGGTGCTCGGCATCGCCGTGATCCAGTCGATTCTGTCTTTCATCGGCATGGTGATCATCGGAGTGCCGCTGGCTGCTCTGTGGGCGCTGCTCGTGCTGGTGTTCGCGATCGTCCAGTTGCCACCAATCATCGTGCTCGGTCCGGTGATGGTCTACGCGTTCGCCGCCAAGAGCACCACGGCGGCAGTGTTCTTCCTGATTTACGGCCTCGTCGTGAGCGGCAGTGACGCCGTCCTCAAGCCACTCCTGCTCGGACGCGGAGTGGACGTCCCGATGCTCGTGATCCTGCTCGGAGCAATAGGTGGAATGATCGCATTCGGGATCATCGGACTGTTCGTGGGGGCCGTGATGCTGGCTATTGCCTACCAGCTGTTCGTTGCGTGGGTATATGAAGGGACTTTCACGCACGGCGAGCCGGGCGTCGAGCCGGAAGATTCGGCGGCGGGGGCGTAGCACTTGAGCGAGGAAGAAACCGTGAGCACGGAGCCGCAGGCGGCACCGACCTCAGAGGACGCCGAAGCATCCCCTGAGCCACAGGCGCCGCTGCGCAAACGCATGGATCCGGCCCGCCGGATCACGCTGATCGTGCTGGCAGTCGTTGCCGTCCTGTTCGGCTGGCACCTGATGGCTGACCGTGCCACGCCGTACACCGATCTCGGTAAAGTCGAGGGGTACGTGATCCCGATCGCGGCGCAGGTACCCGGCTACATCACCGAAGTGAGCGTCGTTCTCAACGAGGTCGTCGAGGAAGGCGATCTGATCATTCAGATCGACACCTTGCCGTATCAGCTGGCGGTGAATGCGGCCCGGGCATCGCTCGAACTCTCGGGCCAGCAGGTCCGGGCGCAGACCTCGGCTATCGCGTCCGCGGCAGGTCGGCTGGGCGTGTCAGAGGCCCAGCTCGACCGACAACAGAGGTACCACGATCGTGTCGAGGCGATCGCCGCCGAGAACCCCGGGGCGCTTTCGCAGGCGGACCGGGACCGGGCGGTGACCGCGCTCGCACAGGCAGAAGCTGGCGCGATCAGTGCCGAGGCAGAGCTGGAAAAGGCGAAGGAGACGCTGGGTGTGGAAGGAGACGCCAATCCGGCCATCAAGGCGGCGGCAGCGGCGCTCGCACAGGCGGAATTCAACCTCGCGAACACCCAGATCCGTGCGCCACGAGCCGGCATCATCGGTGACCTCCAGCTTACCGAAGGACACTTTGCCGCGGCCGGCCAGCCGCTCGCCACGTTCATCTCCGCGCAGGACGTATGGGTGCGGGCCGACATGCGCGAGAACAACCTCGGCCGGATGAAGGTCGGCAACCGGGCGGAGATCGCGCTCGACGTGGCGCCGGGCCAGATCTTCGAGGGACACGTGGCCAGCATCAGCTCTGGTGTCGAGGCCGGACAGCAGGCCCGCGGAGCCCTGCCCACTTCGGAGCAGACCCAGGGCTGGCTGCAGGATCCGCAGCGGTTTCCGGTGATCATCCGGTTCGACGGCGACGATGCCAGCGGATACCGCCGGGCCGGGGGGCGGGCGAGCGTGATCGTGTACACCGGCTCGAGTCCGCTGCTGAACCTCCTCGGAAAGCTCCAGATCCGGCTGACGACGATCCTCTCGTACCTCCGCTGATGTCCGTGGAGGCAGTGAGCACCTCCACTCTTCCGGCGGACGGATTGCTCACGGACATCCGCACACGGCGTGTGGTGCGCTTCGCAATCGGCGCGACGGTGTCCACGGGTCTCGCCTACCTGATCGGGTTCGAGCTCCCGTTCCTGGTGCCGATCCTCGTAGCGATGTTGCTCGGTTCGCCGGCTCCCTGTCCGTCGCTCCGGGCTGGAATCGCCTTCGTTGTCCCGGTCGCCGTGGCGGCATTTCTCGGCGTCGTGCTCACCCGGTAC
>CBDUVN010000146.1:0-4340 GCA_965370685.1 uncultured bacterium
TTCCCGGCGCAGACAACCAGGAACTCCAGACTCAGACTTCCATGACCCAGTCTGGGCACAACCATCAACCGCAGTATCAATTCAGATGGGAAAGGCCGAGCGCTTCACTTACACCGCCAGGGAGCGCGGAGGCGTGTTCCCGCGCTCCGCGCTCCTCCTGGCCGGCGTCGTCGTCAGGCGCCTCTAGTTCCCTCCGCCGAACTGCGGATAGGACAGATCGCCCCGCACCATGCCGGACTTATCCTCCGCCCGTCGCAGGGTCGGGCCGGTCTTCGCCCGGAGTTCACCGATCTTGTCGCCCAGTTTGCTCTCGGTCTCGGCGGACCGCGTGTGGTATTCGGCCTCGCTCTTCGCCGAACCCACGATCAGGTACGCGGGAAGGTCGCTCCCGGTCATGTACTGGTACGTGCGCCAGCCACTTTCCACGCCGGCATCGGCGTAGGCGGCGATCCACGCCGGGATCGAAGCTTCGAACTCCGTCGTCTTCGCGGGATGGACGTACAACTGCGTGTAATGGCGAAACGGCTTGTCGGCGGAGATACCGACGTCATCGGGCCGGTATGAGAGATCGGGCCGCAGCATGAGGAAGTACATTTCGCGGCTGTCGACCAGTGCGTCGCTCTTCGCCATCGCCTTTGCTCCCCGGTCGCCGAGCTTGGCCATGACCCCGCCCCACGTCTCGTTGAGCTCGTCGAGGTTGCCGGGACCCGTGCCCGCGAACACGTAGGAAAAGCCCATTTCGCTGCCCTGGATCGTGACCCAGGACGCATCGGAGATGTTGGCGTCCTGGAAGATCGAAATGAGATCCGCCAGTCCTTCCTCGAATGCGGAACGGTTCGAGATCGGGACGTGCTCGGCGTACACCGTGTACCACTCGGGCTCCGCTTCCTGAGCAGTCGCGGGGATTACGAGGAACAACAGCAGGGGAAGAAGTAGAGATGGAATGCGCTTCACAACGGCCTCCTTGCGGATGGGACGGCATATGGGGGGACGATGGAATGTCGCCCGAAACGCGTCCGGAGGTCAAGGTCGGGAAGATCGGTCTTGCAGGCTGGACTCAGCAGGCAGTTTCCACGCGCGAATCTCCGGTATCGGTTCCGCGACGAGTCCGTACAGCGAGTCCGCGTGGACCTCTACATCGACCACCGGAACATCGAGACGCAGGATTCGACGAAGCTGTCCGTCCCAGTCGAACACGTGGACATCCGTGGCCTCGGCGGACATCTCGCGTCGTGCGTCTTCCATGCGGCGTCCTACCCAGAGCGCGTAGATCCGCTCGTCGTCGCTGGACGCCCCGTAGTAACCGAGCGTCTCGTCTTCGATCTCGGGCGAATAGAGACTGCCGTGCTGCACGACGCCTCCCTCGATCGGCCAGTCCCCGTATCTGTTACTTGAAAGCGTTTCGCCATCCAGCGAAGCGACGATGAAGTGCCCGGTGAACATGTACGCCACGGCGATTCGCCGCAGGCCGGGGTTCAGAGTCGTGTGCGCCGTACTCAGCCGCCTGCGCAGGACCCAGTGCTGGTCCCGCACGATCTCCGGCGCCCCTCCACGTCCTTCGAACGAGTCCGCCGTAGCAACCGCGAACAGGTACTCCCCGAGAAGCCCTCCCGCGATGTACTTCCCGTCATCCCAGTAAATCGATCGGATGAGGAATTCGGACTTCGGAAACCCGGATGCCTCGATGGTCGGCTCCGGCTCCTGGGTCGAGAACTTGAGGACCCGATTCAGCACCGAGTCGAATACGCGGACGGTGTCGCCGACGGCGGAGAGCCGTCCCAACCCTCGCGACTCGCCGGGCCCGTCGCCCCTGCCCCCGGCCCGGATAACCTCGCCATGTCCGACGACCACGATCGGCTTGTCCGCCATGGCGTCAACCATCACGATCGTGTCGCCAACGAAGAGGATGTCCGAGACAAGACCCTCGATCTCGTCGCGAAGGACGACGGTGCTGCCGCGCAACTCGACGACTGGAGCTGCCGGGCCGTACGAAAGGGGCTCTTCGCAGGCAGCCGGGAGAAGGGAGAAAAGGAGGAGGGCTCGCTTCATAAGTCGATCACTCACACCCGTCTGGCGCGCCGGATTTCTGGTAGTCCGATTTTCCGCAGCAGAAGCCGCCAGAAGTACAATAGCTGCAGTTGTCGTAAAGGAAATAGAAACAACCGTTGCTGATGCAGTACTCGCACCAGTCGTTCTGGTCAGCGCACCAGCTAGTTTCTGCCTGTGGTGGCGCCAGCAGACCGAGTGGAACAATGAGTGCAGCGAGCACGAGCATGCGCTGGATCTTCCGCCGGTTCAAGATCGGCTCCTTTCGATGATTCTCCGAATACCGAGTCGAGGTCCCTGCCCGGTCGGGACCGGGCGACATAAGGCCCTTCTATCTATTGAATGCGGCTCGGGACAAGATCCTTACACTCCCACTGCTCGACTTGCGTTTATGGGAATCAGGTCGGCCGGGAGAAACGTCACGGGTTCCGGTTGCAGGACTGCAGAAACCGCGCTGTCTTGCGATCAGCGAGAAATCGACTTGCCAAGCTCGGGTATTGAGCGCCGTAAATCCGTGTTGCACGCGATTCCTCCGATGTATCGTTGCTCCACCGGAGAAAACGGAATCTCAAGGTCGGGACCGGCCGGGCAGCCGGCCCCTGTAAGACTCAGTACGCCTTCAACTCCTCCATCGCGGCGGCGATGTCTCCGACCTGCGGCAGGATCGCCTCCTCCAGCTGCGGAGCGTAGCCGACGAAGGTGTCGGTCGAGGCGATTCGGCGAATCGGGGCGTCGAGCCACTCGAACAGGTCTTCGGCCAGCCGGGCTGAGATCTCCGCTCCCCAGCCCCACGACTTCGAGTCCTCGTGTGCCACCAGCACCCGGTTCGTCTTCTTCACCGAGCGCTCGATCGCGTCCATGTCCAGCGGGGTGAGCGACCGCAGGTCCAGCACGTCGGCCGAGATCGGACGGCCGTCGCGCTCGAGCTGTCTCAGCGCCTTGCGCGTGCGCTCGACCAGGGCGCCGTACGTCAGGACCGTGAGCTCGGTGCCCTCCTCCACCAGCGCCGCCCGGCCGAACGGGATCATGTAGTCCGGCCCGGGATAGCGGCCCTTGTTGTAGGTCTGCCGGTACAGGTGCTTGTGCTCGAGGAACAGGACCGGATCATCGCAGCGGATCGCGGTGCGGAGCAGGCCGTTCGCATCCTCGGCGTTCGAGGGACAGATCACGTGCATGCCCGGCGTGTGCGTGAACAGCGAGGCGCCCGTCTGCGAGTGATAGGTGGCACCGCCGGACAGGTATCCCCCGTACGTGGTGCGGATCACGACCGGGCAGGTGAACGCGCCGTTCGACCTCCACCGCATGGTCGTCAACTCGTTTCGCATCTGGTGGAAGGCGGGCCAGATGTAGTCGAAGAACTGGATCTCGACCACCGGCTTGAGGCCGCGCAGGGCCATGCCGATCGCCCGTCCGACGATGTTCGCCTCGGCGAGCGGCGAGTTGAACACGCGCTCCGAGCCGAACTCGCGCTGCAGGCCGGAGGTGACCTTGAACACGCCGCCCTTTCCCTTCAACTCGTCCATGTAGCGTTCGCGCGAGACGTCTGCCACATCCTCGCCGAACACCACGATCCGCGGGTCCCGCCGCATTTCGTCCCGCATGCACGCGTTGACCAGGTCCACCACCGTCGTCTCGGTCGCCTCGGGCTCGTATTCCGGCTCCGTGGCGAACGCGTCCGAGGTCGGGTCCACGTCGTGCGAATACACGTTCACGTAGACCGTCTCGGCACCCGGCTGCGGACGCTCGACGGCCCGCTCCGAGGCCTCGGTGATCTCGGCGTCGATCTCCTCCCGGATCCCGTTCAGTTCGTCCTCGGTGGCGATCCCCTCCTGCACCAGGAACGTCCCGAAGTTGATGATCGGGTCGCGCTCGGCTTCGGCCTCCCGCTCCACCTCCGGCTTGTACATCCGCTCGTCGTCCGACATCGAGTGGCTGTACGGCCGGGTCACGTGCGCGTGCACGAGCGCCGGACCGCGGCGCTGGCGGCAATGCTGGATCACCTCCTGGAACACGCCGTAGCTGGCGATCGGGTCCGTGCCGTCCACCTCGCGGATCATCAGGTCGGGGAAGCTCGATACCACGCGGGAGATGCTGCCGCCCGCGGTGTTTACTTCGACAGGGACGGAGATCGCGTACCCGTTGTCCTCCACCAGGTAGATCACGGGCAGCTTCAGGTTGCTGGCCGTGTTGATGGACTCCCAGAACTCGCCCTCGGAGGTCGTGCCGTCGCCCGTCGTCACCAGAACGACCTCGTCCGAATCAAACTTGACCGAGTCTTCGAGGCCGAGCTTCGC
>CBDUVN010000147.1:0-4179 GCA_965370685.1 uncultured bacterium
GCGCTGCCGCGCTTGAACAGGTTCGGCATCACCTTGAGAACGAGACTTCGAAGCGAATCCGGGCTGTCGTTGCGGTAGGTGATCGTCTCGCGCCCGACGAGCTCGCCGCTCAGTGGATCGAACCGGATGTGCATCTCGTAATCGGCGCCGTTCTGCCAGTAGTTGGGCCCCGGATTTCCATCCTCGCTCCGGGTGCCGTTCTCGTACGCGGCGCGGATTTCGTTCGGAACGAAAATGTCGGAGGTCTGTGCCGTTGCCGGGGGCGCGGAGAGAAGAATGAAACTGGTCAGCGCGGCTGCTGCGTATCTGGTCATCGGTGCCTCGAGGGTGACAACGCGGAATCGTCGACCTGGTAGAAGCACAGTACGGTGGTGGCGGGCGGCGGCAACAGGTCGCGGAGTCCTGCTTCTCTCTCGGTTCTCTCGCCGTGCCCCGGGACCTTGAGTTCTTCCCGTGTGATGAAGAAACGGTGATCGCCGGGCCTCAGCTTCGGAGTGCATGGAGGCACCCGGTACGGAGCGTTGACATGTGTAGCACGTGTTCACATGTTGTAGACATGGGTAAAATGATTCAACTCAGAAACGTGTCGCCCGAACTCCACCGTAAGCTCAAGTCCAGGGCTGCGTTGGCCGGTATGTCCCTGTCGGACTACCTGATCGAGATCGTCAGGCGCGATGCGGACAAGCCCACGCTCGAGGAGTTTCGGCTACGGCTTCGGAGTCGTGAATTCGTGGACCTGGGAGGCAGCGCAGCAGAGATCATCCGGGAACACCGGGGACCGATTTGATCGTCGCGGACGCTTCCGCGCTCATCGACCTGCTGCTTGAATCAGAGGTCCGGACGAGACTCGAGGAACGACTGCTTTCGGGGGAGGAGAGCCTCCACACTCCCCACGTGGTGGACCTCGAGGTCGCGCACACACTGCGCCGATTGGTGCTGACCGGCGTGCTGTCCTCCGAACGAGCCGAGGTCGCTCTGGCCGACATGGCCAACCTGCGACTGAATCGCTATCCGCACGTGGAACTCGTACCGCGGGTCTGGGAGTTGAGGGACAATCTCACCGCATACGATGCGGCTTACGTCGCACTCGCCGAAGCCCTCGATGCGACCCTGGTTACGAGGGACGCCCGTCTCGCCCGGTCCGCCGGGCACCGGGCGAGAATCGAATTGATCTGACGCTTCGCGCGAGCTGCTCTGACGCCCCGCGCGGACCGCCCGTCTCACAGCTCGGGAAGGATCAGTCGTCCAGCGTCATGAACAGGTTGTTGAGCGACTCGGCCAGGGTCGGGTGCGCGATCACGGCGTCTCGGAGCACCGTGTAGGGCAGATCTCCCATCATCGCCATCTGGAGCACGGAGACCACCTCTCCGCCCTCGATACCGAGGATCGCCGCGCCCAGGATAAGACCGGTGGAATTGTCCACGATGGCCTTCATGAAGCCCCGGGTCTCGTTCAGCTCGATCGCTCTCGCGACCCGGGACATCGGGAGCTTCGCGACACTGATGTCCCGGCCTTGCTCACGGGCCTCGCGCTCCGTCAGTCCGACTCGTCCCAGCTGCGGATCGGTGAACACGGCGTACGGAAGCAGGCGGTCCTTCGTAGAACGCTCTCCCCCCTCCAGCAGGTTCTCCCGGATCACCCGGTAATCGTCATACGAGATATGGGTGAATGGCGGAGCCCCGGTGACATCTCCCAGCGCCCAGATTCCCTCCACATCGGTCTCACACCGGTCGTTCACTGGAATCCAGCCGTGCTCGTCGGCCTCGAGACCCGTGACCTCGAGGTCGAGGAGATCCGCATTGGACGTACGGCCCGCCGAGACGAGAAGATGACTGCCCGACAGGATGGTCTCCTCCTCGCCGGTCCGGACCCGCAGATCGATGCCGCGCGCGCCCGGCTCCACGGAAACGACCTCGGAGTCGGTGAGGATCCGGATTCCCTCCTGCTCCAGGATCTCGCGCATCGCCTCCGTGACATCCTCGTCCTCGCGCGGGACCAGGCGCGGACCTCTCTGGACGATCGTCACCTCGGCCCCGAACCGGAGGAACATCTGGCCGAACTCCAGCCCGATGAACCCGCCACCGAGCACGAGCAGGTGATCCGGTATCCGATCCAGCTCCATGATCGATGTGGAAGTGAGGTACGGAACGGTGTCGAGTCCTGCGATCGCGGGAATCCGCGGACGCCCGCCCACGTTGATGAAGATGTGGTCGGATGCTAGCCGTCGTGTCCCGTCGTCGGCGAGGGTGACCTCCAATTCACGCACGCCTGCGAACCGGGCCTCGCCGAGGATCAGCTCCAGTTTCTCGTGGCGCTCCAGGCCCTTCCGACTGCCCTCGCTCCACTGGTCCACGATGACGCGCTTCCGCTGCCGGACAGCTTCGAGGTCCACGGACACGGGACCGGTGCGCACCCCGTACTCGGATGCACGGCGAGCCAGGTGCGCGATCCTTGCGCTGGCCAGCATCGTCTTGGTAGGCGTGCATCCCGCGACCACACAGGTGCCTCCCACCCTTCCTTTTTCGATGATGGCCGTACGCCATCCGGCCCGGGCGAGGTCCGCGGCCAGCGGTTTTCCACCCTGTCCGGTACCGATGACGATCGCGTCCAGGCGCTCCACTCGCGATCCGGTTAGTGTCTCCAGGTCGGCCTCCGTTGGTCCTCGTACGTTGACGGACGGAAACGATTCCAGCCGGCAGAGCTTACCCTCCGGGGTCCCGGTCGTCCCCGGCATCAGATTCCGGACCTCGCAGCCGGGCCAGCAGTGTCTGTCCCGACTCGGCCACGGACTGCATCCGCTCCTCGAGCAGGCGGATCTCGCCCCGGTAATGAGAGTCTCCGGCCACCTCCTGGGACAACCTGGACAGCAGTTCGGTCAGCGCTGAGAGCTGTTCTGCGGCCTCGAGCTGAACCGCGGCTGCCGAGCGCAGACTGCGAAGCACTTCCTGCATCCGCGGGTCGAGCTCCCTGCTTTCGTCGGACTCGTCGCTTTCGTCGAGCTTCCCGCCTCCGTCGCCCCCCGGGCTCCCGGCGTGATCGCCAATCACGAGATCGAGGGCGCTGACGGCTTCGCCCCACGGACCCGCGATCTTCTGCCCGATCTCATACGCCCGTCGCATGGCGTCCCGGTTGAGTTCCTGAACCGTGTCGATCCGCGAGTCCATCTCCGTCCCGACCTGGAGCAGTCTCTGATTCACCGCCGCCACCTTCCCGAGCACATCATCGAGATCCTCCACGAGCAGGACGATCCGGTCGAGGAAGTGGTTGAAGTCGGCCGCGAGCTCCCCGAACTCGTCGTCGGACCGGACTTCAGCTCGCTGCCCCAGGTCCATCCTGCCACGCGCGAGGCTGGCGACGGCGGCCCGCAGACGCAGCAACGGCTCCATGCGAACCCGCAACAGCATGAACAGCACGATCGTGTGGAGCAGGACGTTGCCCATCCCCACGACCGAGATCACTCGAGCTTCGCGCCACCACTCGGCCAGTCGGTGCGAGCGATAGCTGCGCACGGTGACCTGACCCAGCACGTCCCCCGGCCGAGCCGTCACGTGACACTGGATGCAGAACGGCTCCGCGTGAAGCTCCACCGTCGCCTCGTGATGCGGTCCGTCGGACCAATCGGGGGGGATGCCGTTCGGAGTGAAGCCGAATCTCGCTTGGATCGCTTCCATGGTGAGCGCCGAGGGGACGATCGCGATCTCGAGTGCGGCCTGCTCGCTGTGCCTCCGAATGATCGGGTAGACCGTGCGGGCGGCCACCGGGCCGCCGCTGTTCAGCATGATGTCCTTCACATCCCCGGCGAGGCGCTCCGCCGCGAGCAGGGTCACCTCCCGGTCCTCCGTGGCGAACTCGTACCGCGCGAGGGCGTAGCGAGCGCCGAGCTCCAGGACCACGATCGCGATCAGCGCGATCATGAAGTCCCGGATCATCCGGATCGCGAAGGACCTGTCGAACCGGCCGCCGGAAGGGCTGGTCATCGTGCTCCCCTCGTTCCCCTTGCTTCCCGGATGAAATCGAGGCGGAAGAGACGCCCTGCGTCCCCTCCGCCTCGCAGGAACACGTCGGCGGAGGACCGTCGCCGGCCCTCCGCCACGGCTCCCGGGTGATCTAGTTCGTGCCCGCCCCGCAGGGGTTCATCGCACCGGCTCCGCACGGGTTCGCGGCACACGGATTCATCGC
>CBDUVN010000148.1:0-4132 GCA_965370685.1 uncultured bacterium
GTCGCGGACCCCAGCTTCGACAGCAGGACTCCACCGACGATCGCTCCGGCCCCGACCAGCTGCGTCCAGGTCGGAGTCTCTCCGAGCGTCGCCCACGCCACGAGCAGGGCCACGAGCGGTACCGTGTTCGAATACACAGCCGTGCGGGAGCTCCCGAGATGGCGCACCCCGTAGTACCAGATGATGTACGCGAGGGCGATGGAGAGGGCGCCGCTGAACGCGAGCCCGGCCCATGCGACGGTACTCACGGCGGACCAGTCCTGGGCCAGCAGGGCAGGGGTAGAAATGGTAACAAGGACTATCGTGCCGATCCACATCGTTCCGGCGGTAGCCTTGAGCGGACCGTACTTCTTCACGAGAGGAGCGGCCCCGACCGTGTAGGCCGACCAGGCCACGGCGGAGGCGAGCATCGTGACATCGCCTCGCAGAGTCTCCGCCCCGAATTGCAGGCCGCGGACTCCTCCCCACACGACGAGGCCGATCCCCGCCACGGAGAGCAGCACGCCCGCCCAGCCTGCCGGTCCGATCTTCTCGTGCCGCAGCAGGGTGGAGAACAGGGAGACGAAGATCGGCACGGTGGCCAGCATGAGGGCCGCGTTTCCCGCCAGGGTCCAATCGACCCCGTAGATGAACAGGACCTGGTACAGGACGTTGCCGAGGAGACCGAGTCCGATGAACGTGGGGATGTCGCGTCGGTCGACGTTCAGCGTGGCCCGGGTCGGACGGAGGACCACGAACAGGATCGTGGAAGCGAGCACGAAACGCAGCGCGTTGAACGCCAGGGGAGAGAAATCCCGCAGGGCGACCTTGACGACCGAGAAGTTCGTGCCCCAGATGAGGACCAGCACCAGGATCGCCAGGTCCGGCGATACCGGTGGACGAGCCGTGGTCGACGGCGACGGGGACGACGACGGGGACCGGGTGGCGGGCGTCTCGGGCACGGGGCCTCGCTGAAGGATGTCGTTGCCGGGCGCCGATGGCGCAGCCGGACACGACCCCGTTTCTAGCCGTTGCCGGACCCGGCGGCAAGCCCGAACCGTGGAGGCATCGTAATGCGGATTGCCCTGATTCAGAGCCGTGCGGGAGCGGACCGGGAGGAGAACCTGCTCCGGGCACTGGCGTCGATGGGAGAAGCCCGGGACGCGGGGGCGGAACTCGCGGTGTTCCCGGAACTCGCGCTCGACCGGTTCTTCCCCCAGTACCAGGTGTGCGGCTGGGCGGACTCGATAGCGGAGCCGATCCCCGGGCCGAGCAGCGAGCGCATCGCGGCACGCGCCCGTGAGCTTTCCCTCGTGACCGTGTTCAACCTGTACGAGCGTGACGAGAACGGCCGCACGTTCGACAGCTCGCCGGTGTTCGAGGCCGACGGGTCACTGCTCGGAGTGACCCGGATGGTGCACATCACCGAGTACGAGGGATTCCACGAGCAGGCCTGGTATCATCCGGGTGACACCGGCGCTCCTGTGTACGATACGTCCGTGGGACGGATCGGCGTGGCGATCTGCTACGACCGTCACTATCCCGAGTACATGCGCGCGCTCGGCGCGGCGGGGGCGGAGCTCGTGTGCATTCCGCAGGCCGGCACGGCCGGGGAGTGGCCGGAGGGGATGTACGAGGCGGAGATCCGGGCGGCGGCATTTCAGAACGGGTACTTCGCCGCGCTGTGCAACCGGGTCGGCGAGGACGACGGCCTGGTGTTCGCCGGCGAGTCGTTCGTGTCGGACCCGGAGGGCAGGGTCATCGCGCGTGGGGCTTCGGGAACGGAGGATCTGGTGATGTGCGATGTGGATCTCGCGGCCTGCGCGAATTCCACGGCCCGCCGTCTGTTCTGGCGCGACCGTCGGCCGGGGCTGTACGGTGACGGGAAGTTCGATCGTCTGACCGAAGAATGAACTGGAGATGAGGCACATGTTGTTTCCGCCAATCCCGACTCGCTTGAGCGCCGCAGTCACGGCCGTTGCAGTGCTGGTCGGTCTTGCTGCCTGCGGAACGTCCGATGACGCCGGCGACGCCGGAGACGCAGGCGATCCCGCGACCACGATGCGGACCGTCCGCCCGGAGAGCCCGCTGCCGGACCCGGACGGCTGGGGCACCCATGTGCTGGCCATCGGCGTGGCCCCGGATGGCGCCGTGTGGGTCGGAACGTACGGGCAGGGGATCTTCGTCAGCCGGAGCGGACTCGGCGATGACTGGGAACGGATCGTCGCCTCCAGGGACGACTCCACCTCGATCAGCTGGGACTTCGTCAACTCCTTCGCCTTCGCGGAGGACGAGACCTGGTACGGCACGGTAGGGAACGGCTGGGGCCTGTCCCGCGACGGCGGCCGCAGCTGGGACAACTGGACCTTCCGCAAGCTCGGGCCGCGTTGGCAGTACGTGGTCCCGGACGGGATCCGGACCGTCGGGGACACGGTGTTCGTGGCCACGGCCGACGGCTTGCGGATCACGGCCGACGATGGCGAGAAGTGGCGCGAGGTCACAGATGATAACGGACTTGTCAACAAGTACTTGCTGTCCATCGATGTGAAATCACCTGGCCAGGGGCAGGCGACGCAGATCCAGGTCGCTCACCTGGCCGGAGTGTCGGCAAGCCGGGACGGTGGTCGAAGCTGGGAGCACCTCCTCGCCCTGGGCGGAGAGCGGACTCGCGCAGCGTTGGCAGGTGATCGTGATGGCGTGTTCGGAGAGCTCGAGAGCGGCATACCGGTCGCCACCTGCGAGCATAACGAGCTGACGCGCCGGCTGTGCGAGTGGACCGTGTCGTTCCGGAGTTACCCACCGGACGGGGGTGCGTCCGTCGGGCCGTCGGAGAGGTCACACTTCCGCTTCCAGCGCCCGGTGCTGCCCGCCGACAACCCGCACCTGGACCAGACCTACACCTACGGCTCGACCATGGGCGGCAACTTCCAGCAGCACCAGGGAGTGGAGTTCAACGTGCCGGAGGGCACAGTCATCCATGCGATCGGAGACGGAGAGGTCGCGCTCGCTGGTGAGGCCGAGGCGGGGGCCCTGACCGTGGTCATCCGGCACGACGAGCCGATCGGCGACCAGGTCGTCTGGTCCACCTACTACCACAGCTCGGAACTGCTCGTCGAGACGGGACAGCGGGTCAGCGCAGGTCAGCCGATCGCCCGGGCCGGGAACACCGGCCGGGCGACGAACGACCATCTTCACCTCGAGGTCCACACCACGCCGGCCGACGCCGATGTCACGGTCGTGGTGAGCCCGGAGCAGCGTTATCCGCAGTACACGCGAAACCCGCAGCTGTGGATCGAGCCGTTGCCCGGCACGGGCGTGATCGCGGGACGAGTGTTCGACGCAGCCGGCGAGCCGGTGCCTGGTGCCCGGGTGTACGGCGTGCGAAAGCCGGAGCCGACCGAGACGCCGTTCTCCTTCGCCGAGACCTACGAGGACCGGGCAAACCCGGACCCCGTGTTCGGGGAGCATTTCGCGATCGGTGACGTGCCGGCGGGCGAGTACGTGCTGGGGGTGGAGATCGAGGGAGCGCGGGTGTGGCGTGAGGTCCGGGTCGTACAGGGGAAGGTCACCGAAGTCGAATTCCGACCGTGAGCCTGCCGTGAGCCTGAAACTCCGCTGCGTGTAGCGGCCGTGCGACAATTGACAGGAACATGTCCGCGGGCCTATGAGAATAGGCGGCGGCACAGAGCCTCACCCCCGCATGGAACCGAAAACACGACGGAGACGAAGATCAGTCCTTTCGACTCTGCAGTAGACCGAACCCGGACGCCGGTCGTACGGCCACCGACGGACGTCTGTCTGCCTGTCGTTATCTGGAATTCCTTTCGTGAACAGTCGAGAAGGAGTACGACCATGAAAATGACCCGCCTGTCAGTTCTGGCCGTAGCGTGCAGCGCCCTGGCGCTGACCGCTTGCATGGACGAAACGGTAGCCCCGGAGCAGACTCCGGACACGACGGCTGATGTCGCGCAATTGAGCGCCATTGCCGCGCCTGTGAGCCTCGAGGACCTGGGCGGGCGGCAGCTCGTGGTGTTCAACCGGGCGACCGGATCACCTAAGGGCTTCACGGCCGCCGTGGAGGATCTCGGTGGAACGGTAGACGCCCTGTACGAGGAAGTCGGGGCGGCGATCGTGTCTGGCCTGGATGCGAAAG
>CBDUVN010000149.1:0-4101 GCA_965370685.1 uncultured bacterium
CTCGAACGGGCCACCGACGGGCGCGAGCATGACCTGATCGTGATCGGCGGGGGCGCCACCGGTCTCGGGGTCGCCGTCGAGGCGGCTTCCCGCGGCTACGACACTCTCCTGCTCGAACAGGCGGACTTCGCCCAGGGCACATCGAGCCGCAGCACGAAGCTGGTTCACGGCGGCGTCCGCTACCTGAAGCAGGGGAACATCTCGCTCGTGCTGGAGGCCCTGCACGAGCGCGGCCTGCTGATCCAGAACGCCCCTCACCTGGTGCACCATCTGAGTTTCGTGGTGCCGCTGTACGACTGGTGGGAGGGACCGTTCTACGGGATCGGCCTCAAGGTGTATGACATGATGGCCGGCAAGCTCGGGCTTGCCCCCTCCGAGCGCCTGTCGCCGGAAGAGACGCTGACGCACATCCCCACGATCGAGCCGGAAGGCCTCCGCGGCGGCGTGATCTACTACGACGGTCAGTTCGACGATTCGCGCCTCGCGATCACGCTTGCCCGCACCGCCGGGGACCTCGGAGCGGTCCCGCTCAACCACATGGTCGTCACCAGCATCGACCACGAGGACGGGCTGGCCCGGAGGGTAGGAGCGCGCGATGCGCTGACGGGAATCGAGCACGAGTTCCGGGGTCGGGTGATCGTCAACGCGACCGGCGTGTTCACGGACTCGATTCGCGGACTCGACGATCCGGCAGCCGCTCCGATCGTCAGGGCCAGCCAGGGCGTGCACATCGTGCTCGACCAATCATTCCTTCCCGGCGACAGCGCGATCATGGTCCCGGAGACCGATGACGGGCGCGTCCTGTTCGCCGTGCCCTGGCACGGCTGCGTGGTGGTCGGGACGACGGACACGCCCGTGCCGGAAGCCACGCTCGAGCCACGTCCGTTCGAAGAGGAGATCGAGTTCCTGCTCACACACGCCGTGCGCTATCTGACCAAGGACCCGACACCGGCCGACGTGCTGAGCTGCTTCGCCGGCCTGCGCCCCCTGGTGAGCGCGGGGGGCGAAGAGGACACTGCCGCCCTGTCACGCGACCATACGGTGCTGGTCTCCCCTTCCGGTCTCGTGACGATCACCGGCGGCAAGTGGACGACCTATCGGCGCATGGGCGAGGACTGCGTGAACCAGGCGGCGCAGGTCGGCGGCCTCGAGTACCGTCCGAGCCGGACCTCAGAGCTTCGGCTGCACGGCTGGGACGACACGCTGGATCCGTCGGACCCGCAGTCCGTGTACGGCACCGACATCGAGGGACACAAGAAGCTGATCGATCTGCGTCCCGAGCTGGGCGAGCTGGTGCACCCCTCCCTGCCCTACAAGCAGTGCGAGGTCGTGTGGGCGGCCCGGGTGGAGATGGCCCGCCGGGTGGAGGACGTGCTGGCCCGCCGCACTCGCGCCCTGCTGCTGGACGCTCGCGCCAGCATCGAAGCGGCGCCGCTCGTGGCGCGCCTGATGGCCGAAGAGCTCGGCCGGGACGGGGCCTGGGTGGCGTCGGAGGTAGCGGCGTATCACGAGCTCGCCGAAGGCTACCTGCTGACCTGACGACCCGGTTGCACAACTCCATATCCTGCAGGTTCTTTCGTGCCATGCGAGGAGGTCCATCCGTACTCTTGCGCGGCCCCCGCTCGCTGCGCTTCTTGACGGATCGAGTCATCCCGCCAGCGCACCCCTGAGGGGACACGCGGCTGCGCGGGCTTCCAGACAGGGAGTCCCCCATGGACGCACTTCTCCTCGCCCGGATCCAGTTCGCCGTCACCATCGGGTTCCACTTCATTTTCCCGCCACTCAGCATCGGCCTTGCCTGGCTGCTCGTGGCCGCGGAGTGGAAGGCCTGGCGTGGCGGCGATCCCGTATGGGAGGAGACAGCGAAGCTGTTCGGCAAGCTGCTGGCGTTCACCTTCGCCATCGGCGTGGCCACGGGCATCCTGATGGAGTTCCAGTTCGGCACGAACTGGGCGCGTTATTCCATGTTCGTCGGGGACATCTTCGGCGCACCGCTGGCCGCCGAGGGAATCTTCGCGTTCTTCCTCGAGTCCACCTTCCTCGGCCTGTACCTGTTCGGCCGCGATCGCGTCAGCCGGGGAGTGCACTGGTTCTCGATCCTCATGGTCGCGGTGGGAGCCACGATCTCGGCCTTCTGGATCATCGTGGCCAACTCGTGGCAGCAGACGCCGGCGGGCCACGTGATCAGGAACGGGCGGGCGGAGCTGGTCAGCTTCCAGGAGGCCGTGTTCAACGCCTCCACCATGCCCCGCTTCACCCACACCGTGGTCAGCTGCCTCGTGGCCGGCGCCTTCCTGATGGCCGGAGTGGGCGCCTACCGCCTGCTCAAGAACCGGGATGACGGGATCGGTCGGCGCGCCCTGCGGCTGGCCCTTCCGTGGGGGCTCGCGACGTCCATCGTCGTGGCCTTCCCGCTCGGCCACTGGCACGCACAGCAGGTAGCCGAGACCCAGCCCGAGAAGTTCGCCGCGATCGAGGGGCTGTACACGAGCCAGGAGGGCGGCGCACCGCTCGTCCTGTTCGGGCTCGTGCAGGACCGGCCTCCACGACTCACGGCGAAAGTCGAGATTCCGGGTCTGGTGAGCTGGCTCGCCTTCGGCGACGCGTCGATTCCGATCCGCAGTCTCGACGAATTCCCCGTCGAGAATCGGCCTCCGCTGTGGATCACCTTCGTCTCCTTCCACAACATGATTCTCCTGGGCACGCTGTTGATGGCAGCCGCGGCCTGGGGTGTGTGGAGGCTGTGGCGCGGAAAGCTCGAGCAATCGACCCTCTACCTGAAGCTCCTCGTGCTCCTCGTGCCGGTGCCATTGCTCGCGATCCAGTTCGGCTGGGTAACCGCGGAAGTCGGCCGACAGCCCTGGGTCGTGTACCATATCCTCAGGACCTCCGAGGCCCACTCGGCCACGGTCTCCGCCGGCGAGATCCTCTTCTCCCTGCTCCTGTTCAGCGCCATTTACGTGGGGATCGGGGCGATGTGGCTCTATTACATGATCCGTGAGGCCGGTCACGGGCTCGAAGAAGCGCCGGAAAGAGAGGGGGCAGCCTGATGGAGCTGGACCTGAATCTGATCTGGTTCGTTCTCGTGGGCTTTCTTCTCGCGGGCTACGCCGTGCTCGACGGATTCGACCTCGGAGTCGGCGTGCTGTCGCTGTTTGCCCGCAGCGAAGAAGAGAAACGCATCTACCTGAACGCCATCGGCCCCGTGTGGGACGGGAACGAGGTGTGGCTGCTCACCGCCGGTGGCGCCCTGTTCGCGGCGTTCCCCATCGTCTACGCCACCGCGTTCAGTGCGATGTACCTGGCCCTGATGCTGGTCCTCGTAGCGCTGATCGCGCGGGCCGCCTCGTTCGAGTTCCGCGGAAAGAGCGACAACCCGAAGTGGCGCCGGTTCTGGGACTGGAGCTTCGGCCTCGGCAGCCTCGTTGCGACGCTGCTGTACGGCGTCGCCGTGGGCAACATGGTCCGCGGGATCCCCCTCGACGCATCCGGAGCGTTCACGGCGAGGTTCCCGGCTTCCTTCCTCGGCCTGCTCAACCCTTACTCACTGCTCGTGGGGCTAGTGACACTGATCGTGTTCGTGCTCCAGGGAGCGACGTACATGTGCCTCAAGACGGACGGCGAGCTGCTGGAACGCATGCAGGGGTGGGTACGCCGCAGCTGGATGGGATTCGTGGTCCTGTTCGGGATGCTCACGGTGGCCACGTTCTTCGCCGCTCCGCACGCGATCGCAGGCCCGGCGAACCCGCTGTTCTGGATCCTGCTGGTCGTCCTCGCCGGAGCGATCGTCACGATTCCGATCGCTTCGGCCGCGGGACGATCCGGCAGGACGTTCCTGGCCTCTTCCGTGTTGATCGTGGCGATGATCGGAGTGGCCGCGGTGGGGATGTTCCCGAGGCTCGTCGTCTCGAGCCTCGACCTGGCCAACAGCCTGACGGCCTACAACGCCGCTTCCACGCCGAAGACGCAGGGCGTCATGCTGGTCATGACGCTGATCGGCATGCCGATCGTGATCGCGTATACGGCTTTCGTATACATCGTGTTCAAGGGGAAGGTGGTGCTGGGGCCCGACAGCTACTGACGGACTCCGACGAGCTGGCG
>CBDUVN010000150.1:0-3926 GCA_965370685.1 uncultured bacterium
GAAAAAGACGCGAGTCGCACCGAAGCGTCAGGGTGGCGATGCCTCGCCGGGGGAAGCGACGGAGCCGGAGGCGGATCCAGGTCCGCCGCTCGGCCGTCGCGGCGTTCGCGCTCCTCGCTCTCGTCCTGTTCCTGACCCTCTCCCCCGAGCCGCCGTCCGAAGGCAGCGAAGCGGGCGGCTGTTTCTGGTGCGGACACTTCGCGCTCGCCGACGCGATCCTGAACCTGCTCCTGTTTCTTCCGATCGGGTTCCTGCTCGGCCTTCGGCACAACGGATCAGCCCTTCGGACCTGGGCGGGTCTGACGGCGCTCGCAGTCGCTATCGAAGTAACACAACTCTTCCTCCCCGGTCGTTTCGCGACTCTGTCGGACGTTCTGATGAACTCGGCAGGCGCGGCCATCGGAATCGGGCTGGCGCGTCAGTGGAGGCGTGGCCCCGTACTTCGCGGACCGACCACCGATGTCCTGTCGATCGTCGCCGGTACCGTAGCGGCATGCCTGACACTCGGCTCGACCCTGCTGCTGCACCCGTCATTGCCCGAATCCGGGTGGTTCGGGCAGTGGACCCCGGATCTCGGACACTACGAGCAGTATGACGGCGAGGTACTGGATGCACGGATCGGTGAGATCACGGTCCCAGGCCGGCGACTGGACGATCCGCGCGCGGTCCGTACCCGGCTTCGAGCCGGTGAGCCGATCGTGGTGAGCTTCGTCGCCGGTCCGGAACCCTTCGGTCTCGCACCCGTGTTCAGCATCTACGATGGAATGGAGAGGGAGATCCTGGTTCTCGGCGCCCGCGCCAGCGACCTCGTGTTCCGGCTCCGCCGCCGGGCTTCCGACTGGCGTCTTCGATCCCCGGAGGCGCTCTATCCAGGCACCGCGCCGTCGAACGGTGACACGGCCCTGGTCCGACTTGCGGTGCGTAACCGCTCGACATGCCTGGAGATTCCGCATGGCGATTGCCTGCCCCTCGCCACTCCGGGGCGCGGCTGGAGTCTCCTCCTGGGCGCTGCGCAGACGAATGACGTCGAGCGCATCGCGGACGCGGCCTGGCTGGGATTCCTGTTCATTCCGCTCGGATACTGGCTGCGGCGGCGCCGGACGGCCGCTATCGGACTGGCAATCGGGCTGGCCGGACTATTGGGTTCCGCCCTGCTCGCAGGTGAGATGACGGGATTGGACTGGCTCGTTACGGGACTCGGTCCGATCCTCGGCCTCGTCGGGGGAATCTGGGCCGCTCGAGTGCTGTCTCCCGACCTCAGTTCGGTGCGGTGGCGGGCGCGCTGAGACGCTTCGCGATCACCCGGACACAGCGATCGATTCGATCGTAAACTTCCTCGAACACCTCTTCGGGCTGCTCGATGGGATCCCGGATCGTCCGCTTGACGATCGCCGCGGGATCGAGATCTCCGAGGATCCACACCGACTCCGGCCGCGCGTCGAACGACTCACACATCGACCGCGCCTGGGTGGCACTCATCACGTAGATCAGATCGAACCCGGAAACCAGCTCCGTCGTCATGGTGCGCGAGCGGTGAGCCTCGAGATCCACCTTGCGGCGAGCCGCCACGGCCCGGGCCTCCACCGGTGACGGTCGGTCCGGCTTTATGAAACCGGCCGACTCGACCGACCAGCGCCGCTTGCCTTCAGCCGCCAGCTCCCTGCGCAGCGCGTGCTCGGCATATGGGCTTCGACAGATGTTCCCGTGGCACACGAACAGCACCCGGCCACCAGTTCTCCCGGCAAGCACCTCGTGCGCCTGGCGTTCCCTTCGGCGATGGAACAGGCGGTCCGGGGCGTAGCGGATGGACCGCGCGATGGAGCGAAGCATGTGCTGAGAGAATCGACTCAGGAAATCTCGGCGATCCTGATTCCTCCGCCACCTTCGCGGGCCTGCCGGAGAGCCGTTCGCGCCGCCGCGAAGCGAGTCAGGCTCGCGATGCGACCCGCAACGGCCCCACGGGAACGGAGCTCCTCCCTCACCAGGTCAGGAGAAGGAAACTCGACGATTCCCGCGCTCAGGGGACCGTACTGCTCGCCCCAGCGGTCCGGTAACAGCTCGAGCTGCTGGTTGAGACGTCGAACCATCGTCGTGACGCCCGCCGCCGACGTGTTGTAGGCGACGATTCCAAGCTCCGACTCTCCCAGCCAGCCGACCGCATCGGATGTGCGCAAGTGGTTCCGGGCCAGCTCGGCGGTGCCCTTCCGCTGCAGATCGAGGTCCGGTCCCGAAGCCGGTTGGCCCGGGCCCAGGACCACGCAACTCAGCGGTACGGCGGTTCGCGTCGCGTTTGCCTCGAGAATGCGAACGACCCGCATCAGACCTGCAAGGTTGTACAGACCGGTGGCGGAATCCGCGAGCGATCCTTCCTCGGTCAGCTCGATCAGGCGCTTGATTTCCAGCAGGCGGCGAAGTTTCGCTACGATCAACTGCGATCGCACCGGCTCCTTGATGATATCCCACGCACCGGCCGCCATGGCGGCGGCTTCGTCCGCTTCGGCCCAGAAATTCGGTGAGTAGACCAGGATCGGAACGCTCTCGGGCAGCCCGGCAGAGCGGAGCGCCGTCGTCAGCTCCGGTACCTTCATATCGGGGAGGTTCTCCCCGATGATCACGATCTCCGGATTGACGAGCGTCGAATCCCGCACGGCGAGTCGCGCCGACCGGACCCGGGCGAACGCGAACCCTTCCGGTTCGAGTACCGCCTGCAGCGCGGACGCGAACCAGTCGTGTGCCGTGACCAGGAGAACGCTGGTCGAAGTTGTCTGTACATCCGGACGAACTGATTCAGACATAGATGTTCCTCGCCACGGGTAGGGGCCGATTCCGAAGCGTAACGTCGGCGTTCACTGCTCGGGCTTGCAAGGGTGATCCCGTTCGAACATCACCGGAAACGTCTTGAGCATGATCCAGATATCGAACCACAGCGAGCGTCGCTGCAGGTATTCGAGGTCGTAGTCGACTTTGATCCGGACGTCATCCACCGTCTGATCCGCGCGTCGATTCACCTGTGCCCAGCCGGTAATGCCGGGTGGGACCTGGTGTCGAAGCGGATAGTGGTCGATTTCCTCGCGGAGCTGTTGCACGAATGCCGGACGCTCCGGTCGAGGACCGACGATCGACATTTCGCCCTTGAGGACGTTCCAGAACTGGGGCAGCTCATCCAGCCGTGAACGCCTCAGTACTCGACCCACACGGGTCACACGCGGGTCGTTCTCCTGGGCCCATACCGGACCGCTTTCAAGTTCAGCGTCGACTCGCATGGAGCGAAACTTGGTGATCAGGAACGGCTGGCCGCCGATGTCGCTCATTCGACGCCCCCCGCTTGGACCCCTCTCCCGCAGGGCTCGACGATCGAGTCCCACGCGCTGTTGCCGATAGAATATCGGACCCGGGCTGTCGAGCCTCACCAGCAACGCAACGAGCACGATGAACGGGGCGAGCACGATGAGGGCGCCAATCGCCAGTACAAGATTCAGCGACCTGAGAATGGTCGCTTCGAGCCGGTTCGGGCGCCGAATCGCCTCTCCACTCTCGAGAGCCGTGGGCGAAGCGGTCGCACCATGCTCCTGCAGGCGAATGTAGCGGGGCCGGCGGCGTCGCTGGAATACCGGCTCGCGAATTACGGCTGTGCTGGAACCGAAGTCGTTCATTGATCTCTGCTTGCTCATGCGGCCTCTCGGCGCAGGTGACGTCGGACGAACGCCACTCGAAGCATCCCCCGTGCCATCCGGGGCAATTATGAGCAAGTCATGTCTGGTCAATGAGTTACATCACAGCACAGGTCGATGGCCACTCCACCCTGCTGCAGCGCCTCCACAAGATGTGAGCAAAACAGTGGCGAGCGTACAAGATACGGCCCGGCGGCCGTCCAGAACCAGTACGACGCCGGGCCGGAATCGAGGCGGAAATCGTGTCGCGAATCA
>CBDUVN010000151.1:0-3917 GCA_965370685.1 uncultured bacterium
CGGAGCACCGACGCGTTCAAGGAGAAGATGAACCGCGGCCCGATGGGATTCCTCACGCTGTATCCGAGCGGCCCCCCGAAGATGGGCGGCAGCCTGGCGATGTGGTTCGGCTACAGCATCATCGTGGGGATCTTCGCGGCATACGTCGCGGGACGCGCGCTCGGGCCGGGTGCGCACTACCTGTCCGTGTTCAGGTTCGCCGGCGTGATGGCATTCGCCGGCTACGGACTCGCGCTGCTGCAGAATTCGATCTGGTTCAAGAGGAAGTGGAGCCAGACCCTGGCCTCGATGGGTGACGGCCTGATCTACGCCCTGGTCACGGCGGGAACGTTCGGCTGGCTGTGGCCCGGCTGAGGATCAGAACCCGGGAATTTCGGCGGCCGGCGGAAGGGTTCTGACCACTCTCCCCTCGAGGTTGATCAGAGGCAGGATCTCATCGCGGAAGCGGGCGTGCTCGTAGTTCGGGTCGTCGAACGGATTCGGGTCCCACAGGAATCCGAGCCCGCCGTAGGGGCGACCCTGCAAGGCGTTCACGGCGATATCGAACGCCTGATCGGGAACGCCGAGAATGATCCAGACAGACGGCCAGACCCCGAATCCGCTGTTGCCGCTGCCCGGAGCGACGTACTCCAGCAGGTCGGCGGGGTCACGCGAGGCGAGGGCCTCGCCCGACAGCCGGAAGGCGACCGTGTCCCACAGAACCGGACCGAACCGTTCGAGCGCCTGTTCATAGCGTCCTTCGAGCAGATCGATCTGGGCGAGCATGTTCGGGACGTAGTGCACTCGACCTTCAGGGTCCAGACGCACGGCCTCCTCCCAGATTTCCTTCGCAGCGTCTTGCCGGCCGTTCAGCCACAGGGTCCAGCCGAAGACGTGGAGGCGGATCGGTGAGCGATCGAGCGATAGGGCGCGCGCGGCCTCGATCAGCGCGTCGGCCGGACGGCCCGAGTAGTTGAGCATTTCGGCATACTGATGGTGCGCTTCGACGTTGTCCACGTCGAGCTCGATCGCGCGGACGTACTCCCGTTCCGCGGAGACCCACTCCCAGCGGTCCCGGTAAAGGTTGGCGAGCGCGACTCGGGCCGAGGCGTTCGTGGGATCCAGCTCGAGGGCGCGCCGAGCAGCTTCCTCGGCGCCCTCCAATGACTGCCGCCAGACCGCCGAATCCGGCGACTCGCTGTTCCCATCCGCATAGAACGGGTAGAGAGCCCGGCTCTCCGCCAGGCCCGCCCACGCCGGAGCCCAGTCCGAGTCACGTGCAATCGCCGATTCGAACAGCCCGGTCGCTTGCGTGATTCCCTCCAGCCCCCGCTCGCGCATGTGGGCCCGGCCCGCGAGGTACAGATCGTACGCATCGATATCGCCGGTCGGCGTGACCAGCGACTCCGCCTCCTCCAGCCCCAGTGGAATCCGCAACTCCTCAGCGATCGCCTGCGCGATCTCCGTCTGGATCTCGAATACGTTTTCCAGTCGTCGATCGTACGTATCCGACCACAGGTGGGTGTTGGCCTCGGCGTCGATCAACTGGGCCGTGATTCTAAGATCGTCGCCCGCCTTTCGGACGCTCCCTTCCAGTAGATAATTGACGTTCAGCTCCCGACCGACCTCGCGCAGGTCCTGGTTGGTACCCTTGTAGGCGAACGCCGATGTGCGGGCCGTCACCTGCAGGTCCTCGATCCTGCTCAGCACGTTCAGGATCTCTTCCGTGATCCCATCGCTGAAGTACTCCTGGTCCCCGGCCTGGCTCATATCGACGAATGGGAGCACGGCGATCGTGGGCCGTGGATCGTCGGCAGGATCGATGTAGGCGAGGCTCGCGCCCCGATCCGAGTCTGACTCTCCGCCAACCTGCGCAGTCTGCGCGCTGGCCTCGATTCCCTCCGGGGTCGAGTCCGCCGCCGACTGACGGCCCACGTACCACGCGCCGGCAATCAGGGCCGTGACCCCAGCGAGCGCGAGAAGTCCGGCCGGCCACCGCTTCGAGGCCGGGGCCTCGATGATCTGCGTGAGTTCTCCCGGCTCAGCCTCTCCCATTCGTCTCACGCCTTCGGGCGTCAGGTCGAACGCCCAGGCCAGGATCACGGCAATCGGAAATCCGAGCAGCACCATGAGCGCGATGAACCGGTACGTCCAGTCCGGCAGGAGCAACGCCGGGACGAGAAGCTCGACGATCTGTATGAGAACGAAACCGACCGCCCCGTACACGGCCATGACGCGGAATACGCGTCGCCGCTTGAGCTCGGCGAAGAATCGCTGGTAGGCCGGCGTCGTGTCTGACATGGGCTACAAGATCACGCAGACCGACAATCGTGGGAAGGGCGGGGGGAATCCAGGCTCCGAAAGTCCGGCGTGCGCCCTCCCGTCAGCGCTGCTCGCTGGCGATGGCAATCGCGGCGATGGCGATTCCGACCATCGCCACGATGGCGCCGATCGCCAGGACATCCGTTTCCTGCTCCTGGACAATTACTTCTTGAACATCCGAAGCCGGTATCCGGACTGTCTGGCCGTGCTCAGTGCCGACCCACTCACCGTTCTGCAGCTCGGGGCTGCCGATGTCGAACAGCTCCTCGGTCCCATCCTTGAGGATCAGACCCACGATTTCCTGGTCTGCCGTGAGCGATGCGACCGCCGGCGGCGCAACGTTCGTGGTCACGGGCTTGGTGCAGCCGGAGGCGATGATCGCGAATAGGACCAGCGAAAGTGCGAGCGGCCGGATACTCGACCTGTGGAGAAGGGGGATCATCTCGTCGTCTCCTGGCGGGTTGAAACGGTGCACGGAGTTACCGTGTACAACATGACCAATGCCGATCCGGACAGACAAGGGGGACCATTGGCACCGATCAGGACACGCATCCTCAGTTGCCTGGTGTTCGTCACAGTCGTCTTCCTCGTGAGCGCCTGCTCGTCCGGCGAGACATCCAGTCCGGGCTTTCCGCGTACCGAGCTCACGCCGATCGAGGGCGCGCCGTTTTCCTATGCTGCACCGGAAGACGTCGGCCTGTCGGCGCAGAAGGTGTGGCTGTTCAAGGAGCGCCTGTATTCACGGGTCGTCGCCCGCCATCTGGTAGGATCCGAAATCCTCGTGGTCAAGGACGGCCGGATCGTGCTCCACCAGGCGATGGGCTGGGCCGACATCGACCGGGCAGTGCCGATGAAGCGTGGCTCGGTGTTCCGGATCGCCTCGATCACGAAACCCTTCGTCGGAACGGCCGCGCTGATGCTTGTTGAGGAAGGTCTGCTCGAGCTGGACGACCGGGTGGCTGTCTACCTGCCGTCCTTCGACAACCCGCGCTCGGGTGCGATCACCGTTCGGCAGCTTCTGACGCACAGATCCGGTTTTGCGCAGGGAGCCGAGCCGAAGGGATACGGCGACGTCCCGAGCCTTCGCGACGCCGTGGACCTGTTGGGCGCACAAGGACCCGACTTCCCGCCCGGCGACGACTTCATCTATTCGAACCTGAACTCCGAAACGCTCGGCGCGCTGATCGAAGCCGTGACAGGTGAGCCCGTGGAGTGGTTCCTCGAACAGCGGATCATCGAGCCGCTCGGTCTTTCCGACACCCACACGTCGTTTTCGCCCGAAGTCTCGTGGGCGAATCGCGTTCCGAGTCTCTACCGGCGCTGGGGTGAGGGGCCGTGGGAACGATTCTGGAATCCGCTCCGACCCCACGAGACGGCCTGGTTCAGCCCGGCCGGAGATCTGTACGGCACCGCGTTCGACTATGCCGAGTTCCTGACGGCGTTTCTTGCCGGGCAGCTCGTCTCGGACACGACCGTCGCCCTGGCCCTCGCCGACCCGGTTGCAGGGTCCCGCCCTGCCCCGGTGCCGCGCTGGTATGGAATGCACTGGGAGATCAATTCTCCGGGCGGGGCTTCCGGCGCACTCCCGGCCTTCGGGCATCGCGGCGCGAGCGGAA
>CBDUVN010000152.1:0-3899 GCA_965370685.1 uncultured bacterium
TGTCGTCCCGCGGATCGAGCTTGAATTCGGCACTGAAGATCCCCCGGTACTCCGTTTCCGCCAGGAGACGTTCCAGCTGTTCCACGGCCCCTTCCGCTTCGCCGGGATGTACGCTTCGCATGAAGGTGCTGTTTCCGAAGTGAGGCGGGTACATTCTCAGACGCTGGCGGGCGAAGAGGGCGCGAATCGTTCCATGCCGGTCCCGGAAGCCATCGACGAAGTAGTGGTTCCGGGCCGGTCCGGGGATGTACTCCTGGACGATGACCCCCAGCCCCGCCTCGGCTACTCTCGCCAGGTGCGCCTCCAGCTCAGGCCGGTCTGCGGCCCGGAAGGCCTTCACGCCGAACGTCTTGAAGAAACGCGCGGAGTCCCGGGGCTTGAGAAACACGGCTTCGAGTTCGCCTTCCGGAATGGTATCCAGGTCTTCCGGCGTCGTCACCAGCCCGGACCAGGGGTGGTGAATCCCCAGATCGACGAGCAGCTCGGCGAACGGCCCCTTGTCGACGAAACGCTCCAGGACGTCCGGTCGAGCTACACTGGATGGAAACCTGCTCCTGAGCTCCGGGTCCAGTCGCGCCGCGGCCATGGCCCAATGGTCAGAACAGGGAAGGAGGACTGCCTCGTCCAGGAGGAGGCTGCTCAGCCACGGTTGCAGGTCGGCGGGCTCAACCGGATCGGTGCCGGATGGGAGCGGGCGATACCATCGCGAGCGGGTCAGAAAGGGGTCCTGCCGTTCCACGACGAAGTAGGGAATCCCGGCTCTCCCGAGGATTCGCTGAACGCCGAGAGCCGTAATTCCATTTCCGAGAATCAGCACCGGGATCCTCGGACCATCCGCCTCGGACGTTGGGTTCACTCGGTCGATTCACCCGTGCGGGTGCCGGGGACGCCCTTCGGGACGTCGATCGATACGGGTTCCGGTGTCGCGGCCCGTTGAGGACCGAGAGCCGCTGCCGCTTCGGAGACCGTGTAGAAGTCCACGTCCGCCATCCGTTGCACGCCTTCCACGTACCGGCGAAGCGAATCGTAGAGATGATCCACGTCGTCCTCGGTCCGAACGAACGGGGTGAGCCCGGCCTGGAGGCTGTTGCTATGGAAGAAGAGGTGCAGAAACGGTGCCCCCGCATCGATGAAACGGCGACTGACCCTGAGCATGTCCCCCACCGAGTGCGTTTCGGGGCTCAGGACCACGCGCCGCAGGAAGCCGAGGTGCGACGCGATACCCAGTGCATGGACGCTCCGGGCCCCCGGCGCGGCGAGTGATTCGGCGATCCGGGCCCAGGAGGATGGTGAAAATCGCGTGAATCCCACGGTCAGGGGGACCTCGACCAGTTCGCCGGTATCGACCGGAACCCGGATATCGCCCTGACCATCCAGGCGATAGAGCCGACTGGGTGCGCCGATGAAAGAGGGCCCGCCATTCGATTCCCAGGAGAGCAGGGGCGTAACGCTGCTGTCTATGTAGATCCCACTCTGAATGAGCCTGGCGATCATGGTCCGCCCCATGCCGAAACGGCCGGCACGGAACGAGGTCGGTCTCACCCCCAGCGACCTGTCGAACTCCTCCAGTAGCCGCTCGAGCTTCTGACGCTGGCTGTCCGGGGGATAGTCGCGGAGCATCGTGACTCGGGATTCGATTCCGCAGTCCGGCGGTGTGTTCCAGGGGTGGAGATGAGCGCCCATCTCGGCGTCGCCGCGTTCGAGGAGATCGCGAAGAACGGCTGCGGAGTCGGCGGCAGCGGCGACCTGGTAGGTCACGAAATAGGTGGCGCGAACTCCGAGGGAGTCAAAGAGATCGGCGAGTTTCGGCAGCTCCTGGATGTTGTTGACCGTGACGCCCTCACGGGTCGGAGCCCAGTTGTCTTCCTCCGTATCGATGGAGATCGACAGGCCCACCCTCGGGCGGGACTTTTTCTGCTCATGGGCGGCGGAAGTGCTATTCATCCGGGTCTTCAACAGCGCCGATGACTACGACGTCAGAAGGACAGGAAAGCTACAGGCCTTCCAGATAGCGCACATCAAAACAGGATAGGCGGGAGACGGCATGACCGGCAAGTGGACTGAATGCCTCATTTCTCCCGTTACCACCGTGCCCTGAGCACCTTTCCGTTCCTGGCCGCTGAACTCGGCTCGCCTGCCCGCCAGGCGGGTTCACCGTTGACCCAGATCGCTCGCATGCCCTCCGCGAGCCGATGCGGATGCTCGAAGTCTGCGGCATCGCGCACCTCGGTCGGATCGAATACGAGCAGATCGGCCGCCCAGCCCTCGCGCACGAGGCCGCGTGGCGGGTCCACGACGGCGGGATCGTCCAGCCGGTAAATGGCGGCCGTCGCTCCGGACATCTTCCGGACCGCTTCCTCCAGAGACAGAATCTCTTCTTCGACCACGAACTGCCGGATCACCCGGGCAAACGACCCGTAGCCCCGCGGGTGGTGCATCGTCGGGCTTCCATCCGACGAGCCCACGACGTGCGGGTCGATCCACAGAGCACGCATGACGCTCTCGTTCATCACGAAGTACGCGGCCGACGCGCCGTCAGGCCCGAGTTCGATCAACACATCCTCGAACGGGCGGTTTTGCTCCGCGGCCACCTCAGCAAGCGTCCGGCCGGACCACGGACCCGATCCGAACAGGGTGGCCTCCGGACCGTTGCGGCTCTCCACTCGCCGGCGAAGGTGCTCGGCCAGCTGGTCGCGACGCTCCTGAACGACGGCTTCGTAATCGCTCGGTGGCCGGGCCCACTCCGGGAAAAGAATGCTGATTCCCGTGTAGCTCGCGGTGTAGGGATAGACGTCGGCCGTGACCTCGACCCCCTCCTCGCGGGCCCGTGCCATCAGCTTCAGCAGCGCCGTGGCATGGGCGGGATCGTCGGCGAGCACGATCTTCAGATGTGATGCGTGCACGCGGGCGCCGGACCGGCGACCCTGCTCGATCAGCTCGCCGAGCGCCTCCTCGACCTGGTCCGCATCTTCGGTACGCAAGTGACTGGATATGACGCCGCCGACCTCGGCAACCGGTCCGGCGATCGCCGCGAGCTCATCCATTCCGGACCGTGAGCCCGGATCGTACTCGAGACCCGTCGACAGGCCGAAGGCGCCCGCCGCGAGCCCCTGCGCGACCAGTGCCGACATGCGCACCATTCCCTCCGAGCCCGGAGCGTCGAAGCCGACACCGGACTCGCGGCGAATCGTGTTGTGGCCGACCAGGTAGGCGATGTTGATGGCAGGACGCGCGGCATCGACCGCCCGGAGATGTTCGTCCAGCGCTGCCACCTCGGGGCCGCCGCCGTCCTGGCCGAGGACGATCGTGGTGACGCCCATGGCGAGGAAGTTCGGAAACGCCGGATCCCGGGCCGGATCGCCGTGCGCATGCGCGTCGATGAAGCCGGGCGCGACGATGAGCCCTTCGGCGTCAAAGCGTTCGCGGACCTCGAGCGTATCCGGATCCACCGGTCCGACGAAGGCGATCCGTCCTTCCCGCACGAGAACATCCGCGCGGCGGGCCGGCTCGCCGGTTCCGTCCACCACCGTACCGCCGGCGATCAGCCAGTCGTACTCCACCCGGGGAACTTCGGCGGCAGACTGCGGCCGGTCCGCCTCGTTCGGTGCGCAGGCCAGCAGAACCGTTGCCGCGAGCGCTGCGACTCCCGGCCGGAATAGCCGCCCGATCACTCCATATCCATCAGAGCCGGAGCAGCTTCCCGAACGCGAACACCACGACGACAGCTGCGCCCAGGGCGGCAGCGACGATCAGAGTGTCCAGCGCCCCCCGTTCCTCGGGCGTCCCGACGAGAATCTCGGGCGCGTCAGCTTCGGGCGATTTGGTCCCGGTTTTGCGGCCCCGAGCCTGGTCCGCGTGGGTCGAGCAATAGAGGGAACCGGCGCTCGCCGAGCGCTTGC
>CBDUVN010000153.1:0-3858 GCA_965370685.1 uncultured bacterium
AGTATGCCGCTGATCACCAGCGCAATAAGCGCCTCGATCAGGGTGAAACCGGACTCGTCCCGTGTTCGGAGATTCACCTTGCCCCAGTCGTTATTCAGCATCAGCCTTTCTCTCACCCACGAGAATCCTCTACGGACTGTACGGCATCGGCAGCGACCGCGGCCTGTACACTCGGGCCGTGAACGTACGCACGGAAGCCGGGCCCGTACCATCCACTACGACCACGACCTCGCGCACCCGGCTGGACACGTTCGTGACCGTCAACGTCACGGGATAATCCGTTCCGCCGACCGACACGGTGTCCGTTCCGCTCGTCGCCGAATCGTAGCCCCTGAACTGAACGGCCTCGATCACGAGCTGCCCGGCCGTGGCGGTGTCGCTCCACCGGTCGGCGACCCGCGCCTGCGAGGCGGACGCCATCGTCAGACCGGTGACCGCGAGCAGTCCGATGACGAGGATCGTGAAGGCGATCAACGTTTCGACAAGTCCGAAGCCGTCTTCGCTCCGGAGATTCGCTCGTGCCTGCCTCCACAACTGCCGTGTTGCCTTCCGCATCTCGTTCCGCCTTACGGTATAGTGACGCGTGCTCGGCCGACGCCGTTCACCTGAACGCGTCGATCCCCGGACGCCCGTCCGAGGTCGACCTGGGCCCCCGCCGTCAGAAGCAATCCGCGCGAGTTGAAAGTGATCGAGTCCCCTGCAGCGAGTACGTTCAGCGAGTCGATGGCGAGATCGGAACTGGAATCGAAACTGCGGACCGCCAGCGTGTCGCCGGCATCAGTCCGGATCGCGTACGACCGACTCGCTTCATCCGCGACCAGGGACACGTTGCGTCGCTCACGGATCGCGTAGCTGCGGGTGAGTGCCATGTCGGCCGCCACGACGCTGGCGGCGCGATTGAGGATCGCCCGCTCCCGGAAGTTCCGGAATGATGTGTTTGCCATCAGCGAGACGAGGCTGAGTATCGTAACGACGATCAGCATCTCGACCAGTGTGAAGCCGCGCTCGCTCGTTCGGTCTCCGGGCCGCATGTTCTCTCGGTCTATCGGGTTCCTCGGGGCCGACCGGCGTGGCCGGCTCCATCCGCCCGGAAAGGGAGCAAGTCACGGACCGCTCCCGGTCGGGCAGCCCGATTCGGACACCGGGTGTGAGTGCGCGTCGCAACCGACCGATGACTATTCATCGTGGATTTGATAACTCGTTACGTATTCAAGTGTTGAGAATGTCGCTGTTCAGGTTGGGTTCTGCGGACGCGGCGTCGATGCCACACCGTGGGACCGAAACGGCAGCGAATCCGCGGCCGGCAGGCTGCAAGAAGTACAGGAGTAAGACAAGTACCGCGTCATGACCATATCCAACCGGGAGGACCGATGATCCGCAGCACCGTGCGCTGGACGGCCACTCTGACAATCGCCGTGGCGTTCGTCTCCTGCTCGGATGAGTCCGGGCTCACTCCACAACGCGAGGCTGCCGTACGTGCCGAAGGAGCGGCTGCGGCAAAGGCGTTGATGACCACGTTGCAGACCAACCTGGTGACCGCCATGGAAGAGGGAGGTCCGGTCCAGGCGGTCGAGTTCTGCGCAAACCGCGCGCTGGCGCTAACCGACAGCGTGTCCGAGAGCCTGGGTGATGGGATCTCGATCAAGCGCGTGTCCGAGATGCACCGGAACCCAGAGAACGCGCCCGATGCTTCCGAGATCGAAGCGATCCGTCACTTCGAGGCGGCCCTGGCTGAGAACGGCAGCCTTCCCGATGACTGGGTGCAGGAGACTCCGGCCGGCGAGCTGCGATACTACAGGCCGATGACGATCGCACAGCCTTGCCTCAACTGCCATGGGAACCCGGACACCATGGATCCGAGGGTGCGTGAGGCGATCGAGACCGCCTATCCCGACGACCTGGCGACCGGATACGAGGCCGGCGATTTCCGTGGCCTGGTGCGTGTTACCGTTTCCGAGGAGCGGGTGAATCAGGCGATCGGCGGATGATGCCGGAGCTGTTCGAGCCACCACGCGTCGGCCCCCTCGAGCCGCCCGACCGGCTGCTCATGGGACCGGGTCCGAGCGACGTGCACCCGCGGGTGCTGAAGGCGATGAGCACCACGTTGATCGGACATCTCGATCCCGCGTTCGTGCAGATGATGAACGAAGTACAGGAGCTGCTTCGCTACACCTTTCGCACGCGAAACCGGTGGACGATCCCGGTCAGTGGAACCGGATCGGCGGCGATGGAGGCTGCCTTCACGAACCTGGTGGAGCCGGGAGACGTGGTGGCGGTTCCCTCGAACGGCTACTTCGGCGACCGCATGGCCAGCATGGTGGAGCGCGCCGGCGGGATCGTCGTCCGGGTCGACGCTCCGTGGGGCGAGCCACTCGATCCCGACGACGTGGCCTCGGTCCTGTCCGAGCACCGTCCGGCGATCTTCGCGTTCGTGCACGCCGAGACGAGCACCGGCGCGCTGCAACCAGACGTTCCGGCCCTGACGCGCATCGCTCACGAGCATGGTGCGCTCGTGATCGCCGACACCGTGACATCGCTGGGCGGAGTCGAGCTCCGGGTCGATGAGTGGGAGATCGACGTTGCCTATTCCGGCGGTCAGAAGTGCCTCTCCTGTCCCCCCGGCGCGAGCCCGCTCACCCTGAACGACCGGGCGATGGCCAGGGTCCTCGCCCGGGTCGAGCCGGTGCGCAGCTGGTATCTCGACCTGTCCCTCCTCCAGAGCTACTGGGGTGACGACCGGTCGTACCACCACACGGCGCCGATCACCAACGTGTACGCGCTTCGGGAGGCACTGCGCCTCGTCGCCGAGGAAGGACTCGAGGAACGGTGGGCCAGGCACCGGAGGGTCGCGGGCGGTCTCAAGGCCGGCGTGGTCGCCATGGGGCTCGGCATGCTGCCGGAGGATTCCTGGTGGCTCCCGAGTCTCAATGCCGTGCGCGTGCCCGACGATGTGGACGCGGGAAGCGTGATCCGGAGCCTCCTGTCGGACCACGGGATCGAGATCTCCGGCGGCTTCGGCCCGCTGGCCGGCAGGATCTTCCGCATCGGATGCATGGGACACTCCTGCCGACCCGGAAACGTACTCGCTCTGTTACCGGCGCTGGCCGAGGTGCTGGAACGACAGGGCTTCAACGCCGACGTGGCCGGAGGACTCGCCGCGGCCCAGGACGCAATGCGCGGATGACGTCGACCGGCTGATGAGTCCGGCCCGACAGAGGCCGTGCCCTCCGCGGCTCAGTGAAGCGGGCGCTGGACGAACAGGTGTGTCCACCGCCCGTCCGCCAGCCCGACTCCGTGGTGCGTGAAGGCGCAATTCTCGATGATGGCCCGGTGTTTCGGGCTGTCGATCCACAGCGTGTAGGCGATCGTCCCGTCGACCGTTCCGATCACCAGGTTTTCTCCGGCCACGCCGTTGAACGCGATCCCGGCCCGGGCCAGCCGGTGCATGAGCGTCTCACCGTCCGGGTTGACGTGATCGTAGAAGTCCCGCTTCTGCATATCGATACTGTGCGCGGTGGCGACCGCGGCGATGCCGTCGTGCCAGGTGAGCGGGTCACAGCCGAGATCGGACCGTCTGCGGTTGACCAGCTCGACCAGGACCAGAATTTCGGGGTCTACCGCGACGGTCTCGGAGACGGCCGGCTGTCCGGAGGTGGCCGGAGGTCCGAATATGGCCGGGGACCCGGCGTGCGAGTCTGAGATCGGACCCTGGAACTGCAGAATACTCAGCAGAATGAACAGCGCGGTGTGCATCCGTCCCCTTCCTCCCCAGACTCCCCAGACTCCCCTTCCTCCCCGGACTCGCCGGACCCCCACTCTCCGGACCCCCCGGACGCAAGCTCAGCGGTCGGTCACGGG
>CBDUVN010000154.1:0-3858 GCA_965370685.1 uncultured bacterium
AAGGGAGAGGCGTTCACCTTCCAGCTGGCCCTCGTGTCCGGAGATGAGCCCCTGGACGACGTCCGGGTCAGCTTCAATGGGTTTCCGTCATCCTGGTTCGACGTCCTGACCTGCTTCAATTGCAGCGGCACCGACGAGAAGGGAGTGCCGTTTACGAAGGAAATCCACGTTCCGGCGGGAACGGTCCAGCCGCTGTGGATCGGAATCTGGATCCCGGACGACCAGCCGGCCGGAGAACTGGAAGGCACCATTACCGTTTCGTCCAGCAATCGAGGGAGAAGGAGCACCCTTGTCCGGCTTGATGTGCAGGAAGGCCGGGCGATCAACAGCGGGTTCGACGAGCCCGAACTGCAGACCCGTCTGTTCTGGCTCAATTCAATCGCCGGACGAGACCCGGACTTTCTCATCGAGCCATTCGAGCCGGTCTCGGTCGAAGGTCGGTCGCTGTCGATCCTCGGACGCCGGGTAGAGCTGACCGAGTCGGGTCTCCCGGCCGACATCCTGAGCTACTTCACGCCCGAGCTCACCGGGTTCGCCGAACAGCCCGAGTCTATCCTTGCTCGTCCGCTGGCGCTGGAGGTGACGACTGTCGGTGAGCAGCAAACGCGTGGGCAGCCTTCGGGTGGCCAGGCCGAGGTGTTCGAACACGCCCCGTTCGACATCCAGTCGGAATCCCACGGCCGGGCCCGCTGGACCGTCGAGAGCGGCTCGGAACACTTCAGCATGACAGTGGAGGGCGCCCTCGAGTACGACGGGATGCTGGACTACCGGATTTCGCTGGTGGCACTGGTTGACGTCGAGGTAGAAGAGATCGCGCTTCCGATTTCCCTGGTGCCCGACGCGGCCGAGTACATGCTGGGACTCGGCCACAAGGGCGGGAAGCGACCGGCCGAGATCGACTGGAGCTGGAACGTCGAGAACCACCAGGAGGGAGCCTGGCTGGGGGGCGTACACAAAGGGCTCCAGTACGTGCTGCGGGATGACGAGTACGTCCGGCCGCTGAACACGAACTTCTACCGGAACCAGCCGCTCGTCATGCCCACGTCCTGGTTCAACGAAGGGCGCGGGGGAATCCGCATCACCGAGGAGCCCGACGGCGGAGCGGTAACAGCTCTCAACTATTCCGGCCCGAGAACGCTCTCCACCGGCGATACTCTCCAGTTCAACGTCCGCTTCCTCATCACTCCGTTCAAACCGATCGATACTGCCGCTCACTTCAACACCCGGTTCGTGCACCAGTACGTGCCGGTGGACTCGGTGCGGGCGTGGGGCGGGACGGTGGTCAACATTCACCACGCCAACGAGATCAACCCGTACATCAACTACCCGTTCTTCAACCTGGAGCAGCAGGCGGCGTACATCGACGAGGCGCACGAGAAGGGCATCAAGGTCAAGCTGTACAACACGATCCGGGAGCTGACGTACAAAGCCAACGAACTGTTCGCCCTGCGGAGCCTCGGAGACGAGATCCTGAACGACGGGGAGGGAGGCGGCCACTCGTGGATGCAGGAGCACCTGGGATCCAATTACCACTCGGCGTGGCATGCGTGGCGGGTGGACGACGCCGCCATGCTGAACAAGGGCACGTCCCGCTGGACCAACTACTACATCGAGGGCGTCGCCTGGCTGGCGGCGAATCAGCAGATCGACGGCCTCTACCTGGACGACATCGCGTTCAGCCGCGCCACGGTCAAACGGCTGGTGACCGTCCTGCACGAGCACCGCGACGAGGTGGTCATCGACCTCCACTCCGCGAACCAGTTCAACGTGCGGGACGGCTTCATCAACAGCGCCATGCTGTACATGGAGCACTTCCCGTTCATCTCCCGCCTGTGGTTCGGGGAGTACTTCGAGTACGGCCTGGACGAGGACTACTGGCTCACCGAAGTGTCAGGTCTCCCCTTCGGCCTGATGGGGGAGATGCTGCAGGACGGCGGCCATCCCTACCGCGGGATGCTTTACGGGATGACGGCCCGGAAGTACGGCGATGTGGACCCCCGGCCCGTGTGGGGCATGATGGCTGAGTTCGGGATCGCGGAGAGCCGGATGCTCGGGTACTGGCTCGAGAATGCGCCGGTCCGGACCGATCACCCCCGGGTCCTGGCAACCACATACGCGCGCTCCGACGCCGTCCTCATCGCCCTGGCCTCGTGGTCCGCCACGGACGAGGTGGTCGAACTGTCGGTGGACATCGAAGCCCTGGGGCTTGGGCCGGATATCAGAGCCTGGACGCCGGCCGTGGAGGGACTGCAGGCGAAGGCGGAGGTGGACCTGTCGGCCGTGCGAGTCCCCGCCGGGCAGGGGTTGTTCGTGGTGGTGGAAAGCACGTCTGGCAGTCAGGAGGGCTCGTAAAGGTCTGACACAGAGCACGCGCGGCTTCCGCATGGTCCCCTGGATGTACGAAAGCCCGCAACTTCGCGGGCTTTCGTGAGTCGGGATCCGATCAGTATCCGGGCGGGATCCGGTCAGGATCAGTAGAAGTACACCTCCGCGATCGGCAGACTCGAGTCCGTCACGTCAGTGCCGCCCAGCACCACTACGTGCGCTTCGCCCGAGGCGTCCACGTATTCAAGGGCGGCGTGGTTGAAGAATGGGACTCCGCCGGCAGCGGCGATCGTCTGCGACCCCGTAGCGCCACCGAAGCTGCCGAGACTGCCGTCCACGTCGATGGTGGCAAAGGAGTGCTCGGTGGCCGATGTAGCGGCTCCGTTGTACAGCCCCCCGCTCACCAGAACCCAGCCACCGGCCGCGACCGCCGTGTGCTTGGAGCGGTTCTTGATGAGCGTGCTCGAATTCGGCGTCCACGAAGCGCCAGCGATTTCGCCGGTCCGCAGGTCCAGAGGTGCGTAGACGACATCGCTCGTGCGAGTTCCCGTCAGCGAAGCATCTCCCGGAGACACGGCGGCGGTCTCACCACCGAGCACGTAGAGCACTCCTGCCGCCTGTGTCAGCGGCGCGTAGGCCAGCGGAACGGGAAGCGATGTCTGGCTCTCCCAGGACCCGAGAGAGCCGTCCTCCTGGATTCGGGCCCGATAGACCTCGGCGCTCGGCGCGTTCCCCGCCCCGGCACCACCCGCCACGTACAGCCACGAGCGGAATACAGCCACGCCCATGGAATGCAGCGGAACGGGAAGAGCCGACTCCGCGGCCCAGACCGCGTTCGTTCTGTCCAGCTCCACCGCACTGTGAAACACGCTCGTCGTGGGTGCGCCCGTGTCATCGATTCCGCCGATTACATAGAGGTGCCCCGCCTGAAGCGTATCTACGAAGGCGTTGAACGGCGTGGCCAGGGCGGCACCATGGAACGCCCGGCCTGCCGGAAGTGATTGCCCGTCAGTCCACCCTGAGAACTCGCCGGCCGCATTGACCTCCGCGTACCGGATCGTCGTCTTGGGAGACAGGGCGCCATCAGCTCCACCCGTAACGAAGACGAGCTGGCCGGTCGCCGGTCCGGTCTCGATGGGCAGGAAAACGGCGCCCAGGCCCTGGAGAGCCTCGGGAAGAGGCGTCGTCGCGGTCCAGTTGATCAGAGATGGGCTGAAGCTCGCCGACTGGGTTAGCCCGAACGTGATCGAATCAGTCGCTCCCATGGGCGTTTCAATCCATACCGGGCCCGTTTCGGCGCCTGCCGGCACGGTGGTCACGATGAACTCGTTCGTCCAGTTCTCGGGTAGCGCCACAGTCGCTTCGACAGGCTGTCCCGTGGCGTCGCTGAAGAACACGTGACCCCAGGTGGCGAGATCACCGAACGCTTTCCCCTCGAAGATGACCGTACTGCCCGAGTTACCGGTCGGCCTGGACACGCCGTTCACGACGAGAAGCACCGGGCCGACTGCCTTGTACGCGTCGGCCAGGACA
>CBDUVN010000155.1:0-3839 GCA_965370685.1 uncultured bacterium
CCGCTCGCGCTGGCGACGGACTACATGGTGTTCAACGTCACGAAGGACGACATCACCGTTCGCATGTCGGCGATCGACGAGGAAATCTGGCCGAGTCCGCCGCTGAAAGAGAAGATCGCGCCGGACTTCACAGGCGCCATTCCATTCTCTGAATTTACTCTGTCGGGCGTCCTGGCCTGGCCGGAGATCGTTCTGCCGATCTACGACGAGATCAACGGGATCTACGGCACGGACTTCGAGCCAGGCTTGAAGTAGCAGCGAGCGGGTCAGAATAGTCGCCCGGGCACCCATCGACCCGGGCGGCCCTTCTACGTGGGAATCGGAAAGCAAATAGAATGGCAGAGAGATCGAGACTCTTCTGTGGAATCGCGTTGTGCGCCTCAGTCCTGATGAGTGCACCGGCGGTGGCCCAGGAAGCAGCGGAAATGGACGAGGCTGCGCGGCAAGCCGCCCTGGCGAAGAAGTCGCAGAACCCGGTCGCCAACATGATCAGCGTTCCGTTCGAGTTCTGGTACAATGACGGAGAGCACGGGCACGCGTTTGCCGTGATCGCAAAGCCCGTGATCCCTGCTTCTCTCGGTAAGTTCAACCTGATCAACCGGTTCATCATTCCATACGTCTCGGTGGACGGAGTGCTGGAACCTCCCGAGGGGTGGATCGATGATCCGGTGGTCGACGCCAGCGGTCTGGCCAATATCACCTACCAGGGGTTCCTGTCTCCAGCACAGCCCGGAAAGCTGATCTGGGGACTCGGTGGGGCGCTGGAAATGCCGACGGCCACCGACGACCAGCTGGGCGCGGACAGGTGGTCCGCCGGTCCGAGCGTGCTGGTACTCACGATGACTGGCAAGTGGGTGCTCGCGGCGCTCCTGCAAAACATCTGGGACTTCGCGGGGTCGGGCGACGAATCGGTCAACCGCCTCACCTTTCAACCGATCGTTAACCTGAACTTCGATCAGGGTTGGTACCTCCAGTCAGCGCCGATCATCACCGCGAACTGGGAAGCATCGGAAGGCGACAAATGGACAGTGCCCCTGGGGGGCGGCGTCGGGAAGCTGCACAGATTCGGTAAGCTCCCGATCGATTTCAAGCTCATCGGCTACTACAACGTGGTGAAGCCCGACCTCGGTGCTGACTGGAGCCTTCTGTTCGGTGTGAAGTTCTTGTTCCCGAAGTAACGCTCGACTGCGACGGTCGGCTCCGCCGATCACCAGCACCGCAGGAGGATCAACTCGACACGTTCAAGCGCGCGATGAGCGTCTGTCTGGAAGGCCGAGGCTACACGGTCAACTAGGATTCCGATCGTTCAGCCAGTCCAGCCGAATTCCCCGGGACCGTTCCGGGCCCCTGGAGCGCAGGCCGACTCGGACCAGGTGTCCGAGGGAAGGCCTGCGCTCGCCCGCGGTGATGCCCGGAAGGCCTTGCCCCGAGTCCCTCCCGGCGTATCGTTCGCCAGATCATATTCCTTCCGTTGCGCCGTGCCCAGAACCGGGAGATTACAGGAATGGACACCGATACGTCTCAACGCCCTGACAGGAGCGTAGTCGCCACGTTCTTTGGCGGGCTTGGATACTTCCGTCGCGTCTGGCCCCAGTTCATCGCCGCCGACCTCGCGACCCGCGTGGCGGCGACATTGCTGCTTACGCCCGCAGTGGCGTTCGTCGCCCGGGCGGCACTTGGCCGTGCCGGCGGAGGGGCGGTGACGGACCAGGACATCGTGTGGTTCGTGCTGTCGCCGCTCGGGATTGCGACGGTGCTGTTCGTGGCGGCCGGTTCGATCCTCGCCGGGCTGTTCGGGCACACGGCGATCATGACGGTCGCGGCGGGCATCGAGGAGGACAGGGCCGTGTCGTGGCTGGCCGGAATCCGCCACGCGATGAACCGGTTGTTCGGGATCTTCGAGCTCGCGGTGCGGGGGATGATCCGACTGCTGATCGACGCCGCGCCGTGGCTGGTCGTCGCCGGTGCCGTCTACCTGCTCATGCTCACGGACCACGACATCAACTTCTATCTCGCCGAAAAGCCGCCAAAATTCTGGATCGCGGCGACGCTGATCGGAATTGCTCTGCTCGGACTCGCCTGGTTCGTGGGCCGGCGGCTGCTGAGCTGGTCGATCGCCCTGCCCCGCATGCTGTTCGGGGGTGCTTCACCGGCCGGTGCGCTGACCGCGAGCGCGGAGGCGACGGAGGGGAGAAGGCTGCGGGCACTTCTGCTGTTCGTCATCTGGGCCGCCGTGACCTTCGGCCTGGCCACTCTCGTCACTGGTGTGTCCGCCTGGATCGGGCGCCTGCTGATCCCCGAGGGGAGTGAAAACCTGACACGGATGGCGACCGGTATCGCCTTCGCCTCCGCGATCGGCGGCATCGGAAACCTGATCGTGTCGGTGTTCTCCAGCATCGTGCTTGCCCTGAGCATTTTCGAGCTGGATCAAGCCTGGGCCGAGCCCTGGATCCTGCCGACGGAAGTCACGGCGGAGCCTGGCACGCTCGGGGCCCGCGCTACACTGGCCGTGCCGGGCTGGGCCTGGGTCCTGCTCGCGCTTGGCATTCCCGCCGTCGCCCTGTTCTTGGGTGTCCAGATGCTCGAAGGCGTCAACGTCGAGGACAACGTCGAGATCACGGCGCACCGCGGCGCTTCGGGTCGAGCGCCGGAAAATACTCTCGCCGCAGTTCGGGCGGCGATCGCCGACGGCGCGGACCGGGTCGAATTCGACGTGCAGGAGACGCTGGATGGCGTCGTGGCCGTAAACCACGACGCGGACTTCATGCGAGTCGCCCGAGACGCCCGCAAGATCTGGGAGATCCCGTGGGCCGATGTGTCGCAGATCCCGAACGGAGCGTGGTTCGGGACGGAGTTCGAGGCGGAGCGTGTCGCGTCGCTGGAGGATGTGCTGCGGGTCACGGGCGACCGGATCAAGGTGAATATCGAGCTGAAGACCTACGGACACGGTCAACAGCTCGAAGAACGGGTGATCGAGATCGTGGAACGTATGGGCCTGGAGGACCAGGTAGTCCTGATGTCGCTGGATCGCCCGACGGTGGAGAAGCTGAAGCAGCTCCGGCCCGAGTGGACAGTGGGACTTCTCGCGGCCGTGTCAATCGGCGATCTCACGCGGCTGGATGCCGACTTCCTGGCCGTGAGTGCCAGGAACGCGACCCACGGCTTCGTGAGGCGGGCCCACAACAGCGGCAAGAAAGTCCTGGTATGGACCGTGAATCACCCGGCGCAGATGTCCGGGATGATGAGCCTCGGTGTGGACGGCATCATCACGGATGAACCAGCGCTCGCACGCGACATCCTGCAGCAGCGGGCGGAGATGACCCCCATCGAGCGGCTGCTCGTGAGCACCGGCGCCCGGTTCGGCGTCGTCGAGGGAGCGAACGAGAGCTCCGAGGAAGACGACGCCTGAGCCGAGCCGGATCCGAGCCTGAGGTGAGCCATATCCGAGCCTGATCGGACCCCCGGGGCTACTGCAGCTCCGGGGGTCTCCGCATCGCTGGTCGGCACTCGCCCCATTCCCTGGGCTCGCCGGTCCGCTCGTCGATCGGAAGCAACGCCCGATCGCGAGGCGTCCGAACTGGATCCTCGGCGGCGGCATAGGCCAGGATCGCGGCGAGCACGGCATTCTGCTTCAGATCGTCGAACACGATCTTGTCGTAGGTGTCCCGCTCGGTGTGCCAGGTGTACTGCCTGTACTCGTCGTACGGCGACTGAAGGCGGAATCCCGGGGCGCCGGCGCAGACAAAGGACGTGTGGTCGCTGCCCCGGTTGTTCTGCGCTCCGGGAAACTCGAGCGTGATATCGTCCGTGATCTCCCTCGGGACGTAGGAAATCCACCG
>CBDUVN010000156.1:0-3811 GCA_965370685.1 uncultured bacterium
GAGCGACCGAGTTCAGACTTCCGTCGCCTCCACGGACGTCTGCTCATCGCGCTCGATCGCCCGGAGGAAGCACTCGAGGTGCTCGGCCCGCTCGGAATCGATGCGCTCGTAGCGTTCGACCGGGCACGGGCGTACGAGGCGCTCGGCCGGGACGCGGAGGCGCGGGAGGCCTACGAGTTCTTCCTCCGCTACTGGCAGCCGGACCTTCCCGAGCTCGAGGCGCGGGCCGACTCGGCCTCGGCTGGCCTGACGCGGATCGCGGCGCGCCTGAACTGAGCGGGTTCTACACCTTCGCATAGAGGCGACGATGCGACTCCACTTCCGTGCCCGGGAACATCTTCCGATCGCCCCGATTCTCGTCACGATCCTGCTGATTCCCTCCGGATCTGGTCTGCTCGCGCAGTCCGACGGAAACGGCGGAGGTCTCGCCTGCACGCGTGAAGGCCCGTGACCTCCTCGGCCGGAGCGGCACGTTCCGGGCGAACCACGCGCGCGATCCGGATCGAGCAGCACGGGCGGCCGGAGGTGTTCGTCGAGCGCGAGATCCCGCTGCCTGATCCCGGCCCGGGTGAGCTTTCGGTTCGAGTCGAGGCGGCAGGAATCAACTTCGCCGATCTGCTGATGCGGGCGGGGTTGTACGACACGGTTCCGCCCCGGCCGTACAGTCCGGGCTTCGAAGTGGCGGGATCCGTTACCGCCGTCGGACCGGGCGCGACCCGCGACGACGGCGAACCATGGAAGGAAGGGGATTCGTGTGTCGGACTGATCCGGCACGGAGGCTACGCGCGCGACCTGGTACTATCGACCCGGAGTGCGTTTCGCCGCCCGCCGGGATTGTCGGCTGTCGAAGCGGCAGCCGCGCCCGTCGTCTTCCTCACCGCCCAGGTGTGCCTGTTCGAGTCGGCTCGGGTACGAGCGGGCGAAACCGCACTGATCCTGGGGGCAGGGGGAGGGGTCGGGACGGCGGCGGTCCAGCTGGCCGTGAAACACGGATTGCGGGTGATCGGAACTGCCGGCACGGACGCGAAGCGCCGGTACGTGACGGACGAGCTGGGGGCCGAGGCCTGCTTCGACTCACGCGGCGACTGGGAGCCGGACGTCACGGCCCTGGTCGGCGAGAGGGGGATCAACGTCGCTCTCGACTCGATGGGCGGAGCAGCTACGGCCTCCTGCCAGCGACTTCTGGCCCCGCTCGGCCGGATCGTGTTCTACGGGTTCAGCGAAGCGATGCCCGGAGTTCGCAGGAACTGGCTGAGCGCCGCCCGTGCATGGCTTCGGACGCCCCGCTTCCACCCCCTGTCCCTGATCCAGCCGGGTATCGGAATCTCCGGTGTCCACCTCCTGCATCTGCATGAGCAGGAAGAGATATTGCGAGTCCATCTCGACCGGATTCTAAACCAGGTCGTGAGTGGTGATCTCCACGCCGTCGTGGATCGGACTTTCCCGCTCACACGCGACGGAGCGGTCGAGGCGCATACGTACATTCACGAGCGCCGGAACCTCGGGAAGGTGGTACTCGAGGCCTGACGCCGGCGTCTGCACGATGTTCGAAGTCCGACTAGGGTGTGATCGTAATCGCGACGGTCGCCGTTCCCGTGTGCCCGTCCTGGTCCCGGACCGTCAGGGTGATCAGATGGTCTCCGATGCTGAGCGAATCGCTGTCGACCAGCCTTCCGGTACCAATCTCGCCATCGAGGTTCGAGGACCAGACGAACGCCGATTCCTCCAGGTCAGGACCATCGGGGTCGTCACCCGTACCGATGAACACGACCTGGACTCCCTGCGCGAATACTTCGTCTGACTCAGGCTGTACGATGGACGCGGTCGGCGGCTGCGGCGGCAGAGGGTCGATACTGATCGTGATCGTTTCGCTCGTCGATGCTCCGTCACTGTCGATAGCCGTCAGCGTTATTGCGTGACCACCCGGACTCAGCGTCGTGATGGTGGGGTTGGTCCCCGTCGCAAAGTCACCGTCCTTCTGGGAGTTCCACCGGAGACTCTCGCCGGGCAGAATCCCATCCTCTGTATCGACGGCCGAGCCCCGGAACGGCACCGGATCTCCCTCGGTGAATTGCGAATCGTTATCCGGGCTCGCGATCGTGACGAACGGGGGCACGTTCTCGCCGGGATTGAAACCGCCCGAATCCCCGTCACTATCGCTGCAGCCGAACAGAGCGCCGGCCAGCAGCAGGCAGGCGATTCGAAGCAACCAGGTTGATTTCATGCGAGATTCCTTTGATGGATCAGTGATTCCAATCGCGCCGATTCCACGCCGGCAAGTGCACTTCTCCTCCTCCTACAACGCGCGACGGAAATGGTTCGTTACACCAGAGAGCGGCTTGCAGAACTGTCGCGGCTGGATCGCGGTGGATGGGTGAGGGGACGGTCGAGAGGAAAACGCGGTCGGTGGATCAGGCCCCTCCGGGATCGGGTCCGCGTTACGTACCCGGTAACATACGACAGGTGGTTGCGATGCCGCTCCCAGCGGCGCACGATCGCAGTCGGGTTCCGTCCGTATCCTGACCGTAGCGAGTCCGGCGCGGATGAACGGAAGCAGTAAGAAAGGACGTAGACACAGCATGACAGGCACGATTGACAGGACTTTCGTTCGTCTCGGGTGGGCGATTCTCTCGTTTCTGGTCCTCGCGTTTCTCCTGCTCGTGGTCAACCAGACGGCGGACTTCGTCGACCTGGTGTCCACGGGCTGGAGCCCGGAGGCCGGCAGGGTCACGCTCTGGGTCCTGATCGGGGCCTGGGTACTGCTTCTGCTCGTGCCCGCGGTGCTGCTGTTGCGGCTTCCCGAGCCCCTCGTTCCGCCGGAAGTGGACGAAGGACCGGAATTCGAGGAGTACCTGAAAGGTCTGCGACAGAGGCTCAAAGGGAATCCACGACTGGTCGGCCAGCCACTCGGGACGCGGGCGGAGATCGAAACCGCGCTGGGCTCGCTCACCGGCGAGGCGGATACGGAGATCCAGTCGGTGGCAGGTGGAGTGTTTCTCGCGACCGCCGTTTCGCAGAGCGGCCGGCTCGATGCGTTCCTCGTGCTCGGGGCCCTGATGCGGCTCGTGTGGCGCGTGTCTCATGTCTACTGGCAGCGCCCGACGATCCGGGACATGGGGAAGCTGTACATGAACGTCGCCGGAACTGCCTTCGTGGCGGCGGAGCTGGATGATGTCGATGTGGCGACGCAGGTCGAGCCGATCGTGTCGAGCGTTGTCGGAGCCGGAGTGTCTGCGATTCCCGGCTTCCAGGTTGCAACGGCGATTCTCGCGAACTCCGTTCTGACGGGCACCGCGAACGGGTTCCTGGCCCTGCGGGTGGGAGTGATCACGAAGCGCTATTGCTCTGCCATGGTCCGGCCCCCTAAACGCTCCATGCGGCAGGCGGCGGCGGTCGAGGCGGCGGGCATGCTGGGGGGAATCGTCATGGCCGGGACCCGCACCCTGGCGAAGGCCATGGCCAACGCGACCGTCGATCGGACGAAGTCCGCGGTCACCGGAACGGGGAAAGTCGTGCGCCAGACGGGGAGCGCTGCGATCGATCTTGGCAGCGATTTCGTCGACGTGGGAGCCGGCGCAATCAGCGACATCGGCAAGGGAATGAGCAGGACCGTCCGCGGAGCCAGCGATACCGTTGCCGATGCGACGCTGTCACTGCTCGAAGCGCTCGGCCTGGCGACGAAACGGGAGCGGGAGTCCGGGTCGGAAACAGAATCCGCGGACGAAGTGGAGGGTGATGCCTGAGCCGAGGCTGTTCGTCGTCGGGCGCCGGTGAGCGACGTCCCGAGGAGACTTCAGCTCGAGCCGGCGGT
>CBDUVN010000157.1:0-3757 GCA_965370685.1 uncultured bacterium
TGAGGCCGCCGGGTCGCACCCGATCGCGAAACTCAGCCGGGAAGTCGGCCAGGAATCGTCGATCGAGAGTCTGCTTGAAGTAGGTATCGACCTGGCGAATCGTAACGTAGTCGAATCGATCCGCCCGGTCGAAAACCTCGAACGCGATCTGTTGAACGCGCCCGGAGGCCAGCTCCTCTACAACGAGGTGCATGACGTGAGGCTCCAGCTGCGTGCTCTTCAGCGGCTCGAGGGCAAGTTCCAGGTATCCGGAGTTCGCCAGCGCGCCAAGACCGGCCACGAAGCTGGATGTGCCATGGGCATCATGCAGTGGCGAGACAAGCCAGCGGACATGATAGGTCGGCTTCTGTCTATTCGTCTGTTGGCTCATCGGCGGTCCATCTGCTCGATTCGGATCATGAGGATCTGATTACCTCGTCCATTTATACGCACGATCTGTTCCGCGACCGCATGCTCCGGCACGCGTCTCGGACAGGCTTCGCGCCACGGGTAAATTAACCGTATCCGAGCGGTTGCCGCCACGAAGATGCGCCCGTGGCCAGCCCGGACCTCGAGAAACCGCGACTATTGGCGACAGGACTCCGTCAGAACACCACGGTGGCCTTGAGGAAGAACGTGTTGCCCTGTTCCGAGCGCTCTCCGAATTCCGCCGTGCCGCGCTGGTAGACGAGCTGGACGAGACCGAAGGGCGGCTTGTAGCGATACACGAACACCGCCTGGATGTTGTTGCGATCGAGCGCCGAATTCGTCTGGTAGAACAGCCGGAAGAACAGATCCGGCGTGAAGAACTGGCTCAGGCGCGCCACGTGGATCCAGGTCGTTTCGAGCTCAGGGTCCGGGTCCAGCACGAGACGCTGCAGATCGTACTCCACCGACAGCTGATCGGTGAGGTTGTAGGCCGCTCCCGCGGTCCACAGCTGGAAGTCGGAGTCAAAGTTGCGCCCGAACTCGAGGCCGACCCGCACCGAGTTGAATTCCCGCGTGTTGTATCCGACCTGCAGACCGGTCGCCCGGTTGCGGAAATCCTTTTCGAACCGCTTGAATTCCGCGCTGTAATCGACCGCCAGACTGAGCCGATTGGTGAACTCGGCTTCCAGGCCCTGGTCGATCTGCCAGCTTCGCAGCGTTCCCGTCGTGCTCCAGTAGATGTTGTAATTGGAATCGTAGGTCAGACGCTCGACCGCGCGACCCCGGAACCAGAAGTTGTGCTCCAGGGCAGAGTCCAGCTCGCGCCGGTCGTCATCCCGAATGAATCCGATGGCGTTGATGTTGTCGGCGACGTGATTTCCGAGGTGCGTGTAGCGGACGTGAAAATGGGAGGTGGACGTGTCCCACGAGGGCCGGACGAACCCCGCCCAGGTGCCCGTCGTGCCGGGTCCCCAGCTCTGAGCCAGCTGTCCGGTCATGCCGAGCGAATTGGTGAAGAACAGCGTGGCATCCATCCCGAGCGACCCCTGGTGCTGTCCCTCCAGGAGCCGGTCCGCGACCATCAGGGCCACGTTCGATGAGCCGAGATCACGTTGCAGGCGACCCACCCCGTACGTCGCGACCGTCGAATCGAATACCGGCTCCGACCTCGTTGCGATGGCGGCGACGGTCCACGGGCCTTCCTTGCCGAGCACCTGGGCCCCCACGGTGATATCCGGGATCCGGCGGGAGTAGAACGTCCGTATCCGCTGTCGGAACAGCTCGGCCCCCTCGAGGAAAAAGGGCCGTTTTTCGGGTACCGTGAGCTCGAAGCGGGTCAGATTCACCTGCTCCACGTCCGCTTCAATCGTGGCGAAGTCCGGGTTGAATGTCGCGAGCGCTGACATCCCGGGGGTGAGCGCGTACCGCACGTTGGCCCCGGCTTCCACGGCCGCGGTGCTGTCTTCCTGAAGCCGTCCCAGCCCGTGCACGATCGCCTGGAACCGTCGGGCTGGAGGGGCTACCTGAAGTCCGGCGAGTGTTCCCGCCTGCGAAATCCGGAACTGGTTGGCGAGCGGTCCCGCCCAGTAGCTCACCGCGAGTGTCCGGCGGTGGGTGCGGCCGAAGTTGATACCCCAGGAGCGGTCCTCGCCGGCCGAGTACTTGATCGACGTCAATGGAATCGACATCTCCGCCGACCAGCCGTATTCCGTTCGGCTGGCTGCGGCCTGCCAGGCCCCGTCCCAGACTCGGTCTACCGTTCGACCGTCGTTGGCCACCCGACCATCGGCCTGCGTTCCGAGCAGGTTCGTCATGAAGAAGTACGCGGACTGACGATCGTGGTGGGTGTCCAGCAGCAGGACCACGGCATCGTCCTGCAGCAGGTCCGCATCGCGGCGCGTGAGCTGCGCGGCCGGACGCTCGGGATCGAATACCCGGAACGCCACGTAGACGTGCGCGGAATCGTAGAGCACGAGCGCCTCGGTGCGAAGATCCGCCGGCTCTCCGAGCCGGGGCTCGAACTGGATGAAGTCAGTGGCCAGGGCGGCGTCGGCCCACTCGAGATCCCCGATTTCACCGTCGATCGTCGGAGCGGAGTCCGTTGGAACCGCCCGCACGACGAACACGGTGTCCGGCGGCACGCCCTGAGGTGGGACCTGCGGCTCGCCCAGCGCTGCGCTGTGCGGGAGCAGAGCGAGCGAGAGAAGTGGGAGCAGGACGTTGACCACGGCTGACATCCTGTCCTGGTGTGCGGGTCGCGATCGAAGCCGCAACTTCTGGGGTCACGGTCCGGTCCGACAGACCAGCAGTTTGAAGCCGCTGACGAGTCATCGTGTGTTCCCTCTCGGGACCCTACGCCAGATTCCCACTTTCCCACTTTCCCACTTTCCCACTTCGGAGGCAGGGCGTCATATTGCTCGAATACCCACGGTGGGAATTCCGCGCAGGGTGCCGAAACAGGGGTACGAGGTGCGCGTCCTCCCTGCCTTTGACCTCGATCTCCCGCGCTGTGAGATTCCGCTGCCGAGGGGCTCATCGTTGCGCCCGGCTGACCGGAGCCCGGCCACGATCGTCAGAACAGGTTCACACGGAGGCACCATGTACCGGCCCGTAGCTGTTCAGAAGTCCCTTCTCCCGACCCTCGTCCTCACCGCGCTCGCCGCGTACATGGCCCTCCCGGCACCGCTCCAGGCGCAGGACTTCGAGCCGCTTCTCGATGCCGAGCGCCGGGACCTCCTGCACGAGGCCCTGAGCGGGGAGATCGCCAAGGACCACGTGATCCAGATCACGCGCCACCACCGCATCCAGGGGTCGCGCGGGTACAGGGACGCGGCCGAATACGTACTGGCGCAGCTGCGAGCGTACGGATTCTCGGAGGACGAGGCCTGGATCGAGTCGTTCCCTTCCGACGGACGAATTCACTACCAGACCTGGCAGTCACCATCCGGCTGGGACATCGATCGAGCCGAGCTGCGCATGATCGAACCGCTGGACGAGCGTCTGGTCGGGTACCCCGAGATCGGGATGAGCCTGATCACGTATTCGAACCCCGGCGACGTCACGGCGGAACTCGTGTGGGTCGGGGCCGGAACCAGCGATGCCGACTACGAGGGAAAGGACGTGGCCGGGAGGTTCGTGCTGGCGACCGGATACGGAGGTGAAGTCCATCGGCACGCGGTCCTGAGGCACGGAGCCGCGGCGGTAGTCGCCTACCTGGACGACGATCGGGCGAAAGACCACCCCGACATCATCCAGTACACGGGCATGTGGCCGCGCTCCGAGGAGCTGGAGGAAGTCACTTTCGGATTCAACCTCTCGAACCGACAGGGCGAGAGGCTGAGGGCTCTGC
>CBDUVN010000158.1:0-3717 GCA_965370685.1 uncultured bacterium
ATTCGGACCCGACCTGGACCGGTACCCGGCCTGGTAAGGAACGCGACGCGGAAATTGTGTCGGATCGTGGCACCGTTCGTGCCCAATAGAGTATGATGGTCGCCGATCAACGACACTCAGGAGACTAGACGCTTGCATATATCAATGGCCCGGACCCAGCTCGTTCTTCCCGCTCTCGCAGCCCTTGCAGCGGGTCTGTCTGCAGCCGCATGTGACAGTTCCAACGGACCTACGGATCCGCCCCCGTCAACGAGCTGCCTCGATGTGAATCTTCTTCCCGGTGAGCAACTGGTAGTCACTGACGCGAGCGTCGTCGACTGTGTCGTGCTTCCTGCCGCGGGCGCAGGAACGGCGTATGAGGTCGTGGCCACGACCATGGCGCGCACGCTCGGCTTCAGCCCGATGGAGCTGCGGATCGGGCCCGTGACGGCCAGCGCTGCGACGATCGGGGGACCGGTCGGTGCGGCGCCCGCGTTGCAGGCCACGGCCCGGCCGACCGACGAGCTGATGGCTGCGTGGAGGAGCGGGCAGTCGGCCTGGGACAACCGGCTCCGTGAGTTGGAGGCGCCGATTCTGCCACAGATCCGCGCCCGGGCCGCGGCTCCCGCCTTCGGTCTGTTCGAGGTCCCGACGGTCGGTGACACGATGGACTTCGCGTTTTCGTGCATCACGCAGGATGCCTTCCCCAACGCTCCGACTGACGTGACGGGAATCGTGCGCCATGTAAGTACCAGGGCCGTGGTGGTCGAAGATACCACGGTTACCGGGGCGTTCACGAACGCGGACTACGCTGCGATCGCGGCGAATTTCGACGATCCGATCTACGACACGGACGTCGCTTATTTCGGTGCGCCGGGCGACATCGACCAGAACGGCGGGCGCGTCGTTCTCCTGTACTCGGGTGGGGTGAACAAGCTGAGCGACAGCTACGACCAGGGATTCATAGCCGGATTCACCTGTCCGCTCGACCTCGGATTCCCGGGCGGGAACGATGCGGAGATGTTCTATCTCATGGTCCCCGACCCGGGCGGTGACCTCACTCCTGCCGCCGGTGACGGAATCTCGAAGGAGGACGTGCTTCGATTCACCGACAACACGACGGCGCACGAGTTCCAGCACCTGATCAACGCGCAGACGGGGAACGGCGGGGCACAGGACATCTGGATCAACGAAGGGCTGTCACACCTGGCCGAGGAGGTCGTCGGTCATGCGCTCAATGGCGTCGACCCGGGCACCAATCTCGGTCCCGATGAGCTCCTGGCGACGCTGGAAGAGCAGGAAATCTTCCGGAAGTGGTACCTGAACAACTGGTTCAATCTTGCCCAGTATCTGCAGGCGCCGTCTGACACAGCGGCCCTGTTGAACGCAGAGGATCCGCTTGACTTCAATACTTTCCGCATGCGCGGATCCGCCTGGATGTTCCTGCGTTACGTGCTGGACCGGACGGAGAACGGGACCGCCGGCGAGTCCGCGAAGACGCGCGCCCTGATCCAGAGCGCGGCTCTTGATTCACGCGACGCCGTGACGAACGTGTTCGGGATCGAGTTCAACCGGCTGGCCGCCGACTGGGCGGGAATGCTGGTGATCGAGGATCGGGACGACGTGCAGGCCGATCCTGTTCTCGAGCTGTCATCCTACCAGATGCGGGCGATCTACGAGTCTTCCGTCGGGAACGTCATCCGACCGCCGAACGGTGGATTTCCGCTACTGCAGATCTCCCGCAGTCTCGCCAGCAGCTCGAACCTGGACGCGGAGCTGTTTACTGCCACGGGGCTGTACGTGACCCTGTTCACCGTGTCGGATGTCGGACCGACGCAATTGAGCCTGGTGGATAGCGCGACGGGTGCCGAGCTGGATGACAGCGTCGAGCCCCGACTCGTGATCGTGCGAACGCACTGACCGGGGAGGTCCGACCATGCCTTCCGCGCCCGAGCTCCGGCTGCACCAGGAGCTGCTCCTGATGGCGCTGGACGACGAGAAGGGGACGATCCGGGCCTCGAACTCCAAGTACGCCCTCTCTGCGGGGCTGCTCGGCGAGCTCCTGCTCGAGGGACGAATCACTCTCGAGCGGGGAAGCAAGCCGTCGAAGGACCGGATCATCCCGGCCAACCCGAAGCTCCTGTCGGATCCGCTGCTCGACGAGTGCCTGCGAAAGGTGCACGACTCCAAGAAACCACGCTCCCCCAAGAACTGGATCGCGAAGCTGTCCCAGACGAGCGGCCTTCGAAAGAGAGTGACAACCGGGCTCGTGCGTCGCGGTGTGCTCCGCGAACGGAACACCCGCATCCTGTGGCTGATTCCGTGGACGGTCTATCCGTCGCTCGACCCTGCGGCCAAACGGCGCCTCGTGGAGCGGATTCGGGCCGCCGTGCTCGGAGACGGAGAAATCGACGACCGGACAGCAATCGCGGTCGGGGTGGCGGCTTCGACCGGCATTCTGAAGCCTCTGCTCGGGAAACAGGTGGTGAAAGATCGGAAGGACCGCATCGAGCAGATCATCGAGAGCCAGTTCATAGCGGCCGCCACGAAAGCGGCGGCCGACGAAGCGGCAGCGGCCGCTTCGGTGGCCGCCGGCGGGTAGGGCGGGTCTCCGGCTAGACCCGCGTCGGGGACAGCCCCACGCGGAGCACGAGCTGCCGGAATCGCACACTCCAGTAACCGAAATCGCACTCCGCTGTCAGACCCCCCTCTTAGACTCCTGCATGACAACCAGGAGCCAGGAGGAGGCCATGATCGACAGCGTGCAGTCCGTCCAGACGTCGCCCAGCGGGATCCTCGAGATTCAGGCTGGCGCTCCCCGGAGCTACCGGGGGCTGACCGTGTTCCCGCTGATCGCCGAGCCCGGTCCACCGCTTCCGTACGATCTTCTCATCGATGCGATCGGGGAGGGGAATCTGATTATCCGCGAGATCGGCTCCGGCACCGTGCCGAATCTCCTCGCCCACAACATCGGATCGACCGATGTGCTGATCCTCGACGGCGAGCAACTCATCGGCGCGAGACAGAATCGGATTACGAACCGTTCGATCCTGCTGGCCGCCGGGACGAAGACTGAGATCCCGGTCTCCTGCATGGAGCAGGGAAGGTGGCACTTCACGAGCGACGAGTTCGCTCCCGCGCCGAAGGCACGGCACGCCCCGTCACACGTGCGGCGGCACGCGAAGTTTGCTGAAATGCACGCGGCCGTGGCCACCGGGCGAGGATCGCGGGATTCTGCCGCGATGGCCCAGGGAGAGGTGTGGAACTCGATTGACGAGTTGTCCAGCAGACTCGGAGGCCGCTCCCGCACGGGCGCAATGGACGATGTCTACGAGCGCCGGGACGCGGACGTCGAGTCGTGGCTCGATCACTTTCCTGCCGAGTCCGGCCAGGTGGGGATTCTCGCGTTCCTGGGATCGGATCCGCTGGCGGTCGACGTGATCGGCTGCGGCGATCTCTGGGGCCGTCTGCACGGACGATTCCTCGGAGGATACGTGATGGACGCCCTCGCCTGGAACGGGGGGGGTAACTACCGGGCCCCGGACGGCGAGACTCCCGGACAGGACGCGGCCGACCGGTTCCTCAACGCGGTCGGTACGGCACGGCGGATCGAGTCCGACACCGCAGGGAGCGGGGAGTATCGAATCCTCGCCGGCACCGCTGTCGGCGGCGAGGTCATCGATGACACCCGCGGCGAGCCGAGGCTCGTACACCTGTCCGCGTTTCCCTCGGACGACG
>CBDUVN010000159.1:0-3707 GCA_965370685.1 uncultured bacterium
CGTGGGCGGAGACGAGATCGTCGTTATGGCCGGACCGTGCGCGGTCGAATCGCGCGAAGGAATCCTGGCCGCGGCGCGGGCCGTAGCGGCAGGCGGAGGGCAGGTCCTGCGGGGCGGAGCGTTCAAGCCGAGGACCTCGCCGTACAGCTTCCAGGGGCTCGGAGTCGAGGGCCTGGAACTGCTCGCGGAAGCGAGGTCGGAAACCGGCCTGCGCGTGGTGACCGAGGTCGTGGCGACGGCCGAGGTCCCGGTCGTGGCGGAATTCGCGGACATCCTGCAGGTGGGCTCCCGCAACATGCAGAACTTCCGTCTGCTTTCCGCGGTCGGAGAACAGCCGAGACCGGTTCTTCTGAAGCGCGGAATGATGGCGACGATCGAAGAATTACTGCTCGCGGCCGAGTACGTCGTTACCGCCGGAAATCCCCGGGTGATGCTGTGCGAACGTGGAATCAGGACCTATGAGACAGCGACACGAAACACACTCGATATCGCCGCCGTGCCCGTGCTCAAGGAACGCACCCACCTGCCGGTCATCGTGGACCCGAGTCACGCGGCGGGCCGGCGAGAACTCGTTCCGGCGCTCGCCCGGGCGGCTATCGCGGCAGGAGCGGACGGCCTGATCGTGGAAGTGCACCCGCAGCCCGAGCAGGCGCTGTCAGACGGGCGTCAGAGCCTTAATCCGGATGGCTTCGCCCGACTGATGGAGGAGCTTCGGCGTACGGCGGCGGCCGTCGGGCGCCACGTGGCACCCCCGCCGGGAGCAGTCGCGCCTGAGACTCCAGAGCCGGCAAAGTCCCCCGCGGTCAGGGTCGGCCGGTGATCAATAGGGTCGGCCGGTGATCACCACTCCACCGCCATAGCCGTAGGGCCTGCGGTAGCCGCCATAACCACCGTAGTAGCCGCCATAGCCACCATATCCGCCATACCCGCCGTAACCGCCGGTCGCGTAGACGCTGGTCGTGACGCCGCTACCGTAGCAGCCCCCGACGATGACCGGGATTCCCACGACCAGGACCGCGACGATCACCATGCGCCGGAAAAGCCGCTTGCCGCGGGCAGTCATCGGTCACCTCCCGGCAAAGTCGGGCGAGGCCACTGCTGCAGGCCGAACACGGCTCCCGACGGATCCACGACGATCGCCGCATCGTGCCGTCCTACCAGGTCGGGAGCTACGATCACATCGCCGCCCAGCTGCTTGACGCGATCGACCGACGCGAAGATGTCTCCTACGGCAACGAACGGCAGCCAATGGGGAGAGGCCTCTTCGAACGGCAATTTCATCATTCCTGCTTTCCGTTCTCCGTCACGGGTCAGGATCAGGTATCCGGAGCTGTCCTCGCGCGAATCTCTGAATTCTATGCCGTAGCCAAGCAGCCCGGAGTAGAATTCACGAGCCGCGACCAGATCGCTCGTCCACAGCTCGGTCCACAGGAAATCTCCGGGTTGCAAATCCTCGGGCAGTCGCCGAATCCCATCCCCGGTGGATGATCGCAGCAGCACGACCGCCGCGCCCTGCGGATCCCGGATCACCGAGTACCTGCCCCGCTCAGGAAGATCGCCGGGCTCGAGCATGACGGATCCGCCGGTGGCCGCCGCGGCCGCCGAGGTCCTGTCTACATCGATCACCGACACCGAGCTCAGCCAGACTCCGCGGTCATCGGCGTCCGACTCCCCCGTCACCGACACGCCGCCGATCGCCCGGCCGTCGTTCAGGATGGTCAGGAATCGATCCGATCCGTCGCTGTCCCGAAAACCCCAGCCGAACAACCCCTCGTAGAACGTCTGGACAGACGCGGCATCGTCGACCAGCAGGTCGAACCAGACGAACGAGCCCGGGCGGTATTCAGGAGATCCGCCCGGCGCGATGGCCGGCACGAGCGGCCGGACATCCTTCTGCGATCCCGACGAGCAGCCGAGGCCGAGCGCGGCAAGGCACAGTATGCCTCCCTTGACGGCCAGACTCCCGGGTGACTTGAAATTCTGGTGCAATTCGTCCCTCGATTTCGATTCCCTGCGTTTCGATCCGCGAATCAGCGCGGTCGCGCGGACGGGCAACCTAGACCAGAGTTCTCGCCGCGCCAAGCTCTCCAGCGTTCCGGGCCTGAGAATCCTCCACCGGCTTGCCGGCGCTCCGTAGCCCCGGACATCTTCGTCCGAACCAGATTCAGGAGATTCGACTCATGCCGTCATGCAGGGATTCCGTCCGTCGCCGCTCTTGTCGCGTCACGGCGTGCGCTCTCGCGTCGCTGTTTGCGGCGATTCCATGGCCAGCCGAGGCAACGGCCCAGGAACCGGCCGACGCAGCAGATTTCCGGCTGATCGCCGTCGGCGACGTGATGCCGGGCACCGAATTCCCGGACGCGGGATATCTCGACCCCCGGCTGTCGAACGATGCCGGGCCCGAAGCGGTGATCGGGACGGATCTGGTCGAGATCCTCCGTTCGGGGGATGTCGTGTTCGGCAACATGGAGGGCGTGCTGTGGGACGAAGATGTACCGCCCACGAAGTCCTGCCGGGATCCTGCTCTCTGTTATGTCTTCCGGAGTCCCGAGCGATACGCCGGCCTCCTGGCGCAGTCCGGTTTCACCGTGATGGCGCTCGCCAACAACCACAGCGGTGACTGGGGTGCGGAGGGACGCGCGGCGACGATGGCTGCCCTGGCCAGGAACGAAATCGCCTATGCCGGCCTCGACGATGCCGACGCGAGGACCGCCACGCTCACTCTCGACTCGGGCGTCCGGATCGGAGTGGCCGCCTTCGCTCCCAATCGCGGGACGTTGAACCTGAACGACCTCGACGCCGCGCTCCGCGTGGTCCGCTCCCTGGCGGATGAGCACGACGTCGTTCTCGTCTCGTTTCACGGCGGCGCGGAAGGCGCGAAGTACACGTCGCTCCCGAAGGAACGGGAAACCTTCCATGGTGAGAATCGGGGGGATGTCTACGCGTTCGCTCATGCGGTTGTCGATGCCGGCGCCGATGTCGTGATCGGACACGGGCCGCACGTTCCGCGAGCCGTCGAGGTCTACGAGGATCGGTTCATCGCCTACAGCCTCGGGAACTTCTGGACGTACGGACGATTTAATCTGAGTGGGGTGAACGGTCTCGCGCCGATCGTCGACCTGGTGCTTGCCGCGGACGGACATTTACGAAGCGCTCGCATCCACAGCGCCCGCCAGGAAGGCCGGGGCGGACCGAAGCCGGACCCGACGGGTGGTGCGCTCGCGCTGATTGCCGAGCTTACGGCCGCCGATCTCGGCGAGGCGGGTCTCGTGTTTGACCCGGACGGGACCGTACACTGGCCCGAAACGGATCAATCAACATCAACGGAGGAACACACTCGATGAGTTCGAAACTGCTGCCAATGAACGAGGGCATGAAGGACCGCATCCTGCGGGTGATCGTGGGAGCCGTTCTGCTGACATTGGTGTTCGTGGGGCCGCGCACGCCGTGGGGATGGCTGGGCGTCATTCCCCTGGTGACGGGCCTAATCGGGACGTGCCCGGTTTACACATTGTTTGGCCTCAGGACCTGCCCGCTGAAGACCGACTGAATCGGAGCGCCTCCGCCGGTCCGGGACGGGCTATCTCGCCCGGGCCGACGCGAGCGCGTGGTCCGGTCAGGTCGTCACATTCCTAAGACGAACAACCCTGCGACGTGTTCAAGTACTCATCGGGCCGTCAGGGACTCCAGGCGGGCCCGGCGTCGTC
>CBDUVN010000160.1:0-3682 GCA_965370685.1 uncultured bacterium
GCGAACGCGCTCGATTCGAAGGCCACGATCATGAAGAACGGTAATGAAGGTTCCCCTGCACCTCTGGCGGGGGCCCTGACCATGCTTGCCACCTGCTTCGCGCTGGGCATCGCGGCCCCTGCTCCTCTCGATTCGCAGGAGGTGGATCTCGATCTGTCGGGTCTCGCCGACGGTCCCTACTCGGAAATGGACATGCTCCTGAGAAAGGGGGTTCTGTTCATCAAGGTCGATGTCGCCAGGGTGAGCGTCCGGTTCGGGCCCGAGACAGCCACGATGCTGCAGCGTCTGGTGACAGGCAGTCGTTTGACGTCCGGGGTGGCCGACTCGATTGCGTGGCTGGCGATCCACGCCGACGAGGCGCTGGTGACTATGGAGTTCGTCCGGAATGTCAGCCTCGATCGCTTCCTCTCGGGGATCCGGGATGGTGCCGAAAAGGTCTGGCAGCGCGGGTTCATTGAACGAACGACCTACGAAGACATCAGTCGAAATCTTCCCATGTGGTACGGAGCGCTGGAGGAACGTGGGATTCGCGAAGGTGACCGCGCGAGTTACCGGATCAGCGGGGACCAGTTGCACACCGTTTTTCGGGGCGTGGAGGGGACGATCTTCGTGGACCAGGTCGATGTGGGACGGGAGTCGGTATTGTCCGTGCTCGCTGGCTATTTCGTCGAAGGGTCGGACTTCCGAGACGGCCTCGTGCGGTCGTTGTACGAATCAGAACGATGACCGGTGTTACGCATATTCCGGATACCGGTCGCATGAAGAACAGGAGCAGGAAAAAGCGGCTGGTGCACCGCTGGGCACTTGCAAACCGCCAGCGGGCCGACGAGCTGATGGACGACCCGACGATGGATGACCGGCTGCACGTCGGAGCGCTTCGGGGCCTGGCGCGTGTCAATCGACTCAGTCGAACAGCCGCATCCATATGGGCAGCGTTGTGGCGCATTGAACGCGAATGCGACGAAAGACCGTTCCGGGTGCTGGACCTCGCCTGCGGAGGAGGAGACATCACGCGGCGGTTGGCTGCGCTGGCCTTACGGGATGGGCGACCGTTCGAGTTCGACGGTTGCGACCGGAGTGAGCGCGCAGTCGATTATGCGCAACGGCAATCCGGGGATTCTATGCCTTCGTGTCGATTCTTCGTCCGAGATGTTCTGGATGGGTCACTGCCGGACGGATACGATTACTTCGTGTCCAGCCTTTTTCTGCACCACCTCGCCGATGAACAGGCAGTCGGTTTGTTCAGGGAGATGGCGCGTGCTTGCGGGCGTGGCTTCCTCGTCCACGATCTGGAACGATCGAGCCGGGGGTTTCTGCTGGCCGCGGCCGCGACTCGGGCAGTCACCCGATCGCCGATCGTGCACACGGACTCCCTGCTCTCGGTGCGGGCCGCGTTTTCGTTCGAAGAGATCAAAGACATTCCAATTCGGGCGGGGCTCGAGGATGCTCGCTGTGCGCGCCTCTGGCCCCGCCGGCTGCTGCTGACCTGGACCATGCCCTGCGTTCATGACGATTGAGTCAATGGCAATGCCCGGCGAACATTGGGACGCGTTCGTAGCGGGCGCTGGTCCGGCCGGCACAACGGTTGCGCGCCTGCTGGCGGCCAGGGGCCTGTCGGTACTCCTTGTCGACCGCGCTACGTTTCCACGCGACAAGGTGTGCGGCTGCTGCCTCAACGGCGTGGCGGTGGACGCTCTGGAACGCACCGGCCTGGGAGGTCTGCTGGATGACCTCGGTGCCCACCGACTGGAAACTCTCGACCTCCGCGGATTCGGGCGGCGTGCCGAGATTCCGCTTCCCTCCGGTTACGCTGTTTCGCGACGAGCCCTCGACCTCGCGCTCATACGGGAGGCGCAACGGGCGGGGGCGGTTTTTCGGCCCGGGACCCTCGCACGACTCGATCAGGAGCTGGAAGACGGGTGGCATGTCGATCTGACGCCCGTAACCGATGCGGAGCCGTCGACGATACACGCCCGCGTCGTGCTCGCCGCCGACGGCTTGGACGGTGGGTTTCTCCGTAGCCATCCGCGCTTCAAAGCAATCAGCGCGACGGACTCGAAGGTGGGGCTCGGCCTGCATGCCGCGGTCCCCGAAGAGGAACTCCCCGCCGGCCAGATCCGGATGACTGTTGGTCCTCATGGATACGTCGGGATGGTCCGACTGGAGGACGGGCTGGTGGACATCGCGGCGGCAGTCGATCGAAGCGCCCTCCACGGTGCCACTCCCGAAGCCGTCATCCGCCGTACCCTGGGGCAGTCGGGAACCCTGTCTGAATTCGAGATCGTCCAACGCATCCGGGGCACACCCGCCCTTACCAGGCAGCGCCGAGTTCACGGCGGCCGGCGACTGTTTCTGCTGGGAGATGCGGCGGGGTTCGTCGAACCTTTCACCGGCGAAGGCATGGCCTGGGCCCTGAACTCGGCGCTGAGAGTCGCGCCACTGGCGGAGGTCGCCAGTGCTGGCTGGTCCGAATCGCTCCTGGCCGATTGGGAGCGGTTCCACGGCAGGGAAGTCGCACGGCGTCAGGCTGTCTGTCGGACCCTGCGCGGTGTGCTGGGACGGCCCTGGTTGGTAGCTACGATGATCCGAGTGATTGCAAGGGCACCGGCATTGACGCGTCCGGTGGTCGCAGTCCTCAACCGACCCATCCTCGAAAGGCTCTGACCTTGGCCCTGAGAATACTCGCAGTCGCTTCCGCTGCTCCCACGCACTCCCTCGATCAGCAGGCGATCGCGGAATCCGTTTTGCCGCTCTCGGCAGATTCCAGTGAGCAGGAGCGAATCCTGAAGGTACTTTATCGGAGAACCAGCATCCGCGCCCGCGGTAGCGTCCTTGTGGATGAGATCGACGGGCAGGCCGAATACGATTTCTACCGCCCACGCTCGGGGCCAACAGATCAGGGCCCGTCCACCGAAGCCAGAATGTGCGAGTATGAAAGACACGCGCTGCCCCTGGCGCTTCGGGCCGCTTCCGAGGCCCTGCGCCGATCCGGGGTGCGCCCCGGAGACATCACGCACCTGATCAACGTGAGCTGTACGGGTTTCTATGCGCCCGGGATCGACTGCGAGCTTGTCGAGGGTCTGTCCCTCGAACGCACGGTGGAACGGTTACAGATCGGTTTCATGGGCTGTCACGCCCTGTTGAATGCTCTACGCACTTCAGCCGCCATTGCCGCAGCGGATCCGGATGCCCGGATATTGCTGACGTCCCTCGAGCTATGTTCGCTCCATTTTCAATATGGGTGGAATCCCGAGCAGGTCGTCTCGAATTCCCTGTTTGCGGACGGGGCGGGCGCACTGGTGGTGGGAGGAAGGAGAGAACGGGGAGCAGCTAGCGGGGAGCCAGGTGATCCATGGAACATGACGAGCGGTGGTTCATATCTGCTGCCGGATTCGGCGGATGCAATGACGTGGCGCGTGGGGGATCACGGATTTCAGATGACGCTCTCACCTGAGATCCCGGGTCTGATCGAAACGCATCTCGCGGCATACGTCGATCGATGGCTCGCTCCCTCGGGGCTCACCAGGGACGACATAGCCACGTGGGCCATTCATCCCGGTGGGCCAAGGATTCTCGATGCCGCCGAGACAGCGTTGGGCCTGACGCGGGAATCGACTGCAGTGTCGCGCGAGGTTCTCTCCAATCACGGCAACATGTCGTCGGCCACCATGACCTTTATTCT
>CBDUVN010000161.1:0-3645 GCA_965370685.1 uncultured bacterium
TGACGTCTTCGCTCGGGAGGCATTCGCGACAAAGTCAGCGGCTGGTCCAGCGGATTGACGTCCGCATGCTCGAACAGGGCCTCGAGCTCATCGAACGAGATCGACATGTCGAACACCGATTGATCGCCGTTGAAGCCGGGGGCTCCGACGCCGGCATATACGATCTGCGTCTCATCGGTCTCCACCTGGCGTACGTACCGGGCCAGGGCAACAGCCGGTGTCACGATCGGAGCCAGAAACGGAAGAAGCTCCGGCAGTCTTGTCCGGCAGTAGTTTACGACGATCGGGCTTGTAGAGCGCAGCCACGCCTTCTGCGTGCCGTCACGCCACAAGCGCAGGTATTCATGTGCCACCAGCTCGTCTCCGAGCTGCTCGTAGTAGACGGTGGAAAACCCCGTGGCGTGGCAGGCATTCAGGATCTGTTCGGGCGTCGCCGGATAGAAATAGACGTTGGCCTCGGTGGGGAGAATCAGGACGGCGCGGCCGGTCGCGAGAGTTTCCTTGCACAACTCGAAGTCACCGACGACGTCGATTGCCTCGTGATGACAGCTCGGGACGCAAAGACCGCATTCGATGCACGCAGATTCGACGATCTCGACAGTCTGCCCGGAGACGGAGATCGCCTCGACGGGGCAGACACGAACACACGCCATGCAGGACGTGCAGCTGTCGTTGATCGAGAATCGAAGGCCCAAGAACCCGTTTCTCTCCTGCCGTATGAGATCCGACGGCGATTGCTGTGCTCGTACTGTGCCCGTGCTGTGCCCGGAATTCTGCGGACTTTCCGGATACCCGCTCGGATACAAGAAACATACCCGACACGACATTGCCCAGGAAACGGACACCAGCCGCCGAATCCGGAGGGCAGGATCTGTATGTGCGCCTGTCAAAGGGACTTACACCAGAGACCTCGAATAATGATGGGTCGAACGTCATCACCGGGCACGAGTGACGGCGGGAGCCGGCCTGTGGCGCCGTGGCAACGGCCGGGGCCTGAGAGCGAGCGCCGATCCCACACCTCCGGGAATCCGGGACGCGGGCCGCCAGGCATGGTTGTTCCCGCCCGACTTCGTACCTAGCTTACCGCGGCTCCGGCAGACTCGACCGGAGAGTGACGAACGACGGGCAGACGGTCCGGCGGTTTGTCTGGATCTTACTCAACCCGGCAGACGACCATGGCCAAACAGAATTCCGGCCTGCTTAAGAAGCTGATCTTCCGGCTCGACGGCACGGCTGACAGCAAGAAAGTCGATTTCACGAGTAAGAGGGGCACACCCTGGGTAGCGGAACTGTCCATACATTCCGGGACGAGCCCGCAATCTCCGCAGCTGATGATCCTGTTCCGCAATCAGTTGAACGTGCGGGCGCGGCAGCGTTACACCCTGGTTCCGCCGGGCTACTCGAAGGTCCCCGAAGATGCTGCCAGGCAGCTCGACGAAACGGATCTTCAAGAGCTTCTGGCCGAATCGGTGGAAGTCTGAGGAGCGGACAATGACGAGAACGATCGTCGATGACAATTTGCTCACGTGGGAAATCTACGTGTCGGGTGGACAACCGGACTCGCCGGAAGCCGCCAGGTTCTTTTTCCTTTGCCTCGATGCCCGGACGAGTCCCGCGCGATTCATAGAGCACGAGAGCCGGAGCGTGGCCGCCGCCGAGCGCGATCTTCTCGAGCACACTGACGACGAACTCAAAGAAATGCTCGCCCGCAGCGTACCCAACCCTTAGGTCCCGGATCGGGCGTGACCGGAGCGTTCGCGATGGCACGTGACGGGCGTGAAGGCTCGATCGAAGTCATCACGGGCGTGATGTTCAGCGGCAAGTCGGAGGAGCTCCTCCGACGGGTCCGTCGTGCCCTCATCGCCCGCAAAACAGTCCAGGTCTTCAAGTCGCACCTGGACGATCGGTACTCCGGCATCCATGCGATCAGCTCGCACGACGGCCGGCGGGTGGAGGCACGACCGGTCTCCAGCTCTCTCGAGATCGCCGAGCATATCAAGGATGACGTGGACGTCGTGGCGATTGACGAGGTCCAGTTTCTCGACACGGGCATTATCGAGGTCGCCAACCGCCTGGCCGATCGGGGAATCCGCGTCATCATCTCCGGGACGGACATGGATTTCCGTGGAGAGCCGTTTGGACCGATTGGTCCGTTGCTGGCGGTAGCCGAGAGCATCGACAAGCTGCACGCGATCTGCGTCGTATGCGGCGACCTGGCCACCAGGAATCAGCGTCTGATCGATGGCCGTCCGGCCGTGGCCGAGGGGCCGACGATCCAGGTCGGCGGGTCGGAGACGTACGAGGCGCGCTGCCGGCATTGCCACGAGGTGCCGTCGAGTCAGGATGACCAGATTCGACTGATCGACGACATTCAGCGAGATGAAGTCGAATCCAGGGGCCGCTCTCAGGCCTGAAACGCGTGCAGCGCGGTCGCCTTCACCTGCACCCAGATCCGGCTGCCGACTACCAGAGACAGCTCATCGGCTGCGGCACGCGTGATGACCGCGACCCAGCGCCCGGATCCCTCCAGACGAACTCGAAGCAGACTCCCGGCAGGCCGGAGCTCCGTCACGCGAGCCTGGAATCGATTCCGGGGACTGCCTTGAATCTCTGTTCGCGACAGAAACAGATCCTCCGGGCGATAGACGACCCTTACCCGGTCTCCGGGCGCGGCCGATCCGGCTGCCAGGAGCTCGGTTTCGTCGACGTGCACCACCAGGAGCCCGTCGTGTGAGGAAGTGACCGACGCACGGAACGACAGCTCAGCCCCGGTTACCGCGGCGATGAACGGATCGACCGGGTTTTCGAACAGGTCCTCTGGACACCCCGACTGAACGACTCGCCCGTCCCGCAGGACGATCACTCTGTCGGCGAGGCTGAACGCGTCGGCCCTGTCGTGCGTGGCCAGCACCGTGGCGTGGCGACCATCGCGTGCTACGTGCTCGAGGTCCTCGATCAGGGCGGTCCGAGCCATGGCGTCCAGGTTGGCGGCAGGCTCGTCGAGAAACAGGACGTCCGGGTCAAGAGCCATGGCCCGCGCCACGGCGACTCTCTGGGCCTCGCCGCCCGACAGTGCTCGCGCATCCCTCTCCATCAGGCCCTGGATACCAAGTTGCGCGGCCGATTTCTCGGCCAGCAGGCGCGTCGAATCAGAAGCAAGGCCCCTGAGCCGAAGTCCCAGTTCGATGTTGCTCCGCACGGTGCCGGCCCAGAGGTGGGGCCGCTGAAACACGAACGCGCAGTGTCTGCGCATCAGCTTCTCAGCCTCGCGGCCTGAATGACCGAGGAAGTTGATCGACCCCGAATCAGGTGTCTGGAGCATCGCGAGAACTCGGAGCAGCGTCGACTTACCGGCACCATTCGGCCCCAGCACGGACAGGATCTCTCCGCCCAGAACTTCGATTCGATCGATATCGAGCAGGGGAGCTTCACGGCCCTCTACAACAAGATCTCGACCCGTGAGAATGGCCGACCCGGAGTCAGAAGCCGGGGCGCTCAAGCCGGGACCCGACCTCGAGGTCCGCGAAGATGCAGGAGCGTGAGCAGCAGGTTCACGGCGAGCGCGATCGTGAGAAGGACGATCCCGAGGGCGATCGCCACGCTGAAATTGCCGCGGCGAGTCTCGAGGACGATTGCACTCGTCAT
>CBDUVN010000162.1:0-3629 GCA_965370685.1 uncultured bacterium
GTGCGAGACGGAATCGAGCGCTGGACCAAGGTGCTGATGCCCGTGCTGTTCTTCCTGCTGGCGCTGCTCGCCGTGCGGGCGGTGACGCTCTCCGGCGCCAGCGAGGGGCTCGAATTCTACTTCAAGCCGGACTTCAGCAAGGTCACGGGCGGCGTCGTCCTCGCGGCTATCGGGCAGGCGTTTTTCAGCCTCAGCCTCGGCATGGGCGCGATGATCACCTACGGATCGTACGTATCGAAGCGTGACGACCTCGTATCTTCGGCCGCCTGGGTCGTGGCATTCGACACCTCGATAGCCATCCTGGCCGGTCTGATCATCTTCCCGACGCTGTTCCACGCCGGGCTCGAGCCGGGAGTCGGAGGGCCGGGAATGGTGTTCGTGGTCCTCACTTCTCTGCTGTCCTCGATCCCTCCCGCACCATGGGGCGGTATCGTGTTCGGGACAGGGTTCTTCATGCTGCTCGGAATCGCGGCCCTGACCTCGAGCGTCTCGTTGCTCGAGGTTCCGGTTTCGTGGGCGGTTGATGAGCGCGGCTGGTCCCGGAAGAAAGCGGCACTGCTGCTCGGCCTGATGGCGTTCCTGCTCGGTATTCCCAGTGCCCTGGCGAACGGGGCCGTACCCTGGCTGTCCAACCTTCCGGTAGTCGGAACCGATTTCCTCACGTTCCTGTTCACCGTGTTCGGTCAGTATTCGCTGGTGATCGGGGCTCTGCTGATAAGCCTGTTCGTCGGCTGGGTGTGGGGAGTGCAGGCGGCCGGCGAGGAAGTCCGGGTGAACGACGGGAAATTCCCGCTGGGTGGCCTGTGGGCGTTTCTGATCCGGTTCATCTGCCCGATCGCCATCACGGCGATCCTGTTGCATCTCGTATGGGGGCTGTTCGGGGCCTGAGTCGGAACCTGAGCTCAGTTCGCTCAGTCGGTGTCGGGGGGCAGCACGGCGTCGCTGATCGCTGCGATAGCGCGGAATGTCTCGCAGGCGGCCTCGGTGACGGCATCTCTCTGTGCGGGCGTCAGCTCGATTTTGTCTGTCATTGTCTTGAACTCCGCCCACATCTCGGGCTGCCGGTCTCCGTACGGGTCCATGTAGGACAGGCCGGCCTTACCCTCGATCTGCAGTGAACGCTCCAGCACCCTCGCGAGAAATCGGCCTCCGTTCGTGCTTCCTTCGAGTACGTACAGCGGACCGAGCAACGCGATCGGCTCGGACTTCGCGAGATCCTCCACACGGCTGACGAATTCCGCCGTTGGCGGAAGCACCGGGACCTGATCCGGGGAAATTTCGAACGCCGCCAGGTCCCGATCCAGGTCCGGCACCCGACGACGGTCGTCGGTGAACAGCCCTTCGAGTCCCGGATTCGAAGCCGTGACGGCGTCCAGGGAAGCCTCGAGCGCCTCGTGCAAATGACGCAACTGCCCCAAGTACATGACGTACGACCCGGGTGGAATCGTTCCTTTCGCCATCGCCCGCTGCAGCGGCCGCGACTCGGCCTCCGTGTGGAGCGTGCGCGTCGTTTCCCGCAGGTGCCCCATGATGCTTGCCGTCCGCTCCATCCCTACCTCAAGGCTGAATGTTTGAGAATGGGTCTCAACTAGAGAGGCGAGTATAGAGGGGGGGTGTCCGGCGCGTAACCGCGCGCAACAAGAAAAAGCGGGGCGCCGCCGCCATGGCGGCGCCCGGACCGTTCAAACGCGTCGAGGGATGCGGGTCAGAAGTCGAAATTCACGAACGGAAAGACCGGCAGGCCGAAGATATCGCCGCCATCGGCGATAATATTGATCAACCCGATCTGGAGCCCATTGAGCGTTTTCGTGTAGTTCACGAGTGCGATCTGCAGACCGACGAAGGCGTCTGCGCCGTTAAACCATGGCGCCGCCTGCACGCCGGTCCCGAGCACCGTGTAGTTGCCGAGGCCGGCAAGCTGTACGCCCACCAGCTCGCCCGTGTTGTACGATCCCGCCCAGTTCCACTGGAAACCCACGAAGTCGTGTCCGAGCCCCACGACACCGAACTGGACTCCCTCGTTCAACAACTCGGTCTTACTCACCAGGCCGATGTCGAGGTACCTGACGGCAACGTTGTTTCCATAGATCAGCGAGAAGCGGAAGATCCCGACCGACTGGTCCTCCGGAACGATCTGGATCGGTGTTACGAGACCGAGACTGATCGGCTTCACATCCTGGGCGGACGCCGACTGGGGAACCAGGGCCACGGACGAGAATGCGAGAGCTACGAGAAGACTGAGATTCTTCACGGCTTCCTCCACGATCGAGGTGCTACCGAACCTGCTGGATGGTCCAGAGTAGAGTTGTAACATTTCGCCCACCGCCCTCGCCCGTCAAGATGCCCTATGGTCCTACTTGCGCTGCTGCTCCGGCTCCTCAGGCGCCGGTGTCTCCGCCTCCACCTCCGGATCGTCAGCGGGGACAGCCTCGCCCTCGGGAGCCGCAGCGGTGGAGTCCTCGGGGCCGATCTCACGGTAGAACTCCCCTTCCCGGTCGTCCCGCATCGGCTCGAGGTCCATGACTTCATCCGCCGGTTTCGTCCGGCGCTGGATTTCAGAAGACTGGCTCTCCTGCTCCGCAGCGGCCGGCTCAGGTCGCCTCTGAATGGTGCTGCTCCCCTTCTGAACCCGACGCACGGAGGGGTCCTCAACGAACGGCGCGTATTCCCTGACGGCCAGGATCACGCTGTCGCCGGGCTCGATGAGCAGGTCCATCTCCGGGATCTGCTTGGTGTAGGTGACGAGTACCGCACCGGAGCTTCCGGCAATCGTCAGCAGCAGCCGGTCCGGCTCGCGTGACTTGGCCTCTACAATGCCGGAGATTTCGACGTTCTCGCCGCGCATGAACGCAGGCATGAACGGCCTCACCAGGTTGGGAACGAATATTGTCCCCACGATCCCGAGGGCCAGGCCGGTGAGAAGCCACCAGAGCCACGGGTTCTTGCCGGACGCCTCTTTCCTGGTATGAGCGGAGCTTTCCATTCTGGTCCCTCTCTATCGTTACGCAGCGTCAGCCGACGACGCGCTTCAGATACGATTTGAGTCGATTCCATGCATCCAGCGCCGAGGCGCTGACCCCCTCCGGGTCCCGGTCGACCCACAACCAGAAACCGTGCTGGACGTCGTCGTAAATATGGATGTCATTCTCGATCCCCGCAGCCCTCAGAGCATCCGCGAACCGCTCGACCTGCTCGGGCGGAATCCCACTGTCCATTTCCGCGAACGTCCCATAGATCGGATGATCGAGGCTCGACAGCAGCTCCGGGTCCTCGACAAGACGACCATAGAAGATCGCGGTCCCGTCATGATTCTCTCCGCCGATGGCGTAGCTCAGAGCCACGCCCCCACCGAAGCACCAGCCCATCGTCGCGACCTTGCCCGTGACATCCGGGCGTTCGCGCAGCGACCGCGCGGCCGCGTCCAGGTTCGCGATCATCCGGACGGGATCGCTCTGCGCTTCCTCCATCAGCTCGATGTTCTCGGTGCGGTTGCTTCCGGTGCGACCGCCATACAGATCCGCTGCGAGCGCGACATACCCTTCGTCCGCCAGGGCATCTGCCACCTGCCGAACACGATCCACCAGGCCGTTCCACTCGTGGATCAGGATCACGGATGGGAACGGCCCCTC
>CBDUVN010000163.1:0-3538 GCA_965370685.1 uncultured bacterium
GGCCCGATCCGCCGTCGACATGCCTCTATCCTGTGGCGGGTGACACCCGGCGCACCTGACCCGCGTGTGAAGACCGGTCAGGCGATAGCGGGTCTGATCATGCTCGAACCCGTTGGGATTCTCCCAGCCGTCCTGTCCGTGACACGTATCACACGTCTGACCCTCGAACTGGTCGCCATGCGGATTGTCGCTCCGGTGACAGGCGAGACATTCCGTGTCGAGTCCGAGATACGTGCGGGACAGGGCTCCCCAGCGACCCTTGAACGTCCGGACCTCGCCCGATTGAACGAAGGATGACTTGTGGCATTCCCGGCAGTCGAGGACCTCATGCGCTCCCTCCGGAGCCCAGCCGATCTCGGAGTGGTCGAATTCCGACGGCTCCCACCGCACGAGCGCGAAGTCGCGACCGAAGTGCTCCTTGTGGCAGCGCGCACAGTCCGCGGTAGCATCCGAGGCCACGTGATAGCCTTCGCCCGCATCGATCCTCGCACGCATCGGGTCGTGACAGTCGAGGCACAGGCCCGCGTCGATGCCCTTCGAACGCAGCTGGTGGCAGGAGGTGCACGAGCGAATCCCCTCGAGCTCAGAGTGTGCCTCTGACAGCTCGCCGGGCGATATGAGCTGACCCCGGGCCGGCCGGGCAGCCGGGCCGAGGAGCAGCAAACACAGGCCTGTAACCGGAATGAGCCTCGGAATCGTCATCGAGCCCCCGTCTCGCGAGATCCATTCCAAACGCGAGCGCATTGCTATCAAAGGACTTAGGCCTAACGAGTCCCGCGCTTGGATGAAATGTATTGCCTGAATGTATGCGGATTTCGGGTCAGAAAATCCACACGTAGCCGAACATGAACGCCACCGAGACGTGCACCATCATGACGATCAACAACACGATCGCGAGCGGCAGGTGCAGGATGTGCCAGTAGGAGAACAGCCGCTGGAACGGGAGCAGAAGCCGGCTCTGCTGCTCGAGCGCGAGCCGATTCCGAAGCAGACCCAGCACGCGGCGCCGGACATCCGGGGCCACCTTTGCCCGGGACAGCGCTCGGCGGCTGCGGACCAGGTGGAGGCGGGTCGCCAGGTCGCCACGCACGGCGAGTCCCAGTGCGTCGAGCGTCCCGCGTGGAGAGCGCAGCGAGGGTCCGGCGAGAACTTCCTCGAGCTGGCCGGGCGGCACGGCTCCCGTCGCCCGGATCTCCGCCTCGAGCTGAATTCCCTGCTCCTCGATCTCCTTCAGCCCGCGGAAGCTGCCGTCCATCGCCTTCGGGATGCGAGAGAACACGTAGCGCCCGAACACTCCGCTGGTGACCACGACCGCCATGCTCCAGAAGGCGATCGACACGATCCCGCCGAACTTGAACGTCGTGTGCAGGAGGACGAGGAATGGTCCCAGCGTGCACAGGAAGATGTGAAACTGGAGCCAGTTCCCGAGTCCGCCGATGTTGGCCAGAAACGAGACACGCTTGCGCGCCGAGTACAGCGACACGCCGATCAGCATCATCAGCGTGCCCGCGATCCCGTAACCGTGGCTCACGAGTCCCGACGGCTTGAGCAGCTCGTATGCGTCGGTGAACGGGCGCTCGGCGATCGGGGTGCGGTAGTAGTCCGCCCCGAACTGGACGGCGAGAACTGCCACCGTCAGCCAGATGACGAGGAGCAGCGCTCCGAACAGGCGGCTACCGCGCATGCAGTCTTCCTTCCTCTTTCCCGCGAACCAGGGAGCGAGAACCCGTCCTCAGTTCAGCATTCCACGGCCCCGGAGCACGAGCACGGCGATGTAGGTCACGTACCACGCCACGAATACGATTCCCGCCGGTCGCCCGATCGGCTTTCGCAGCCAGACGAAGACGCTGAGCAGGATTGCCGTGCCGAGCATCACCGGGAAGTGGAGCGTGAAGAAACCGCCAGAAACCGAGAAAGGCAACGGACTGATCACCGCGCCCACGCCCAGGATCGCCAGCACGTTGAAGATATTGCTGCCGATGACCGTTCCGATTGCCACCTCGGTCCGCTTCTGGACCGCCGCCACGACCGTCGTCGCGAGCTCGGGGAGCGAAGTGCCGAACGCCAGGATTGTCAGGCCGACGACCGTCTCGTCCACCCCGAAGTGCCTGGCCATTTCCACCGACGCGTCCACCACGAGCTTCGCCCCGATCGGTAGCGCGATGGCTCCTACCACGATGAACAGCGCGATCATCCACGGACTCGTCGGCAGACCGAGCACCCATTCCATCGGCGTCCTGATCTCGGCCTCTCGGTAGGACCGAGCCGCCTCTCGTGCCGTCACAACCGTGAACCCCACCAGGCCAGCGAGCAGAATCGTGCCTTCAACGCGGCCCACGACCCCATTCCAGCTGAGCAGGATGAGGAGAATCGTCGCCCCGATCATCACGAGGCTGTCGCGACGGACCGAATGCTCGCCGTACGTGAGCGGATAGACGAGGGCAGCCACTCCGGCTACGAGCAGGACGTTGGCGATGTTGCTCCCGACCACGTTTCCGAACACGAGCCCCGGGTACCCGGTGAGCGCCGCCTGCACGACGACAACCAGTTCCGGGAGCGAGGTACCGAACGCGACGACCGTCAGAGCGATCACCATCGGCGAGACGTGATACCTGCGGGCCAGGGAGACGGCTCCGCGCACGAGCACGTCCCCGCCGAGCAGCAGGTAGACGAGCCCCCCCGCGAGCTTGATGAACAGGATCGGGTCCATCAGGATTCCTGCGGCGGCTCGACCTGGTGGGCGATCGCATACAGCAGTCCGGTCTCGGGATCCGGATAGGAATTCCAGCGCAGGTACGTCCACGAGCCGTCCGCGCAGTGGAACCGGTTCACGAACGAGATCGTGGGAACTCCCGTCGCCAGTCTGTCGATTTCGTCCCGTGTCGCTTTCACATCATCGGGATGGACGAGATCGAAGAACGGCCGGCTCAGGAGCTGCTCCTGCGTCCATCCCAGGGCCCGAGTGAACGCAGGATTGGTGCGCTTGAAGTAGCCGTCCGTGCCCGCGATACACATCAGATCGAGCGACACGTCGAAGAACTTCTGGAATTCGCGCAGCTCGGTCATGCGCTCCTGAAGCTCTTCGGCCATCTCGTTGAACGTCCGGGCCAGGAGCCCGATCTCGTCTTCCCTCGTCCTGCTCGCTCTCGCGTCCAGGTCGCCGTCTCGAATCCGATTCGCCACCCCGGCGAGATCATGAATCGGCTTCGAAAGCCGGAATCCGAGCACCACCGCGACCAGCAGACCGATGCCGGCAAGCGCCAGCGCGAGAGAGATCATCTGCGCCTTGAATTCGCCGATCGAGGTCTTCTTCTCGGCGACGTCGAACTTGACCACCAGGCCCCAGTCCGTGTCGGTCAGGTAGCGCGTGGCGGCCCATACTGGTTCGCCGCGATAATCGATCAGCCCTTCCCTGTACACGCCCTCATCGCCCGCGAGCGCGAGTAGCGCCGGATCGTATTCCCCGTCCAGGAGGATCGCGCCGGCCGGGCCGGCCGGGTCGCTGTCGTCGTCACCGTCGTCGTCGCCGCTGCCGTCG
>CBDUVN010000164.1:0-3457 GCA_965370685.1 uncultured bacterium
TCTCGGTATGAATCCGGGCGCTGGCACCGAAACCGGCGATACCGCGCACGACGGTAGCACCGGCAATTCCGTTCTCGCGCAGCATCAGCAGGATCGCCTCGTACAGGGGCTTGCCCTTGTGCCGTCCGGAACGACAGCGATCGGTCTCTCCGATGAACACCCGCATCAGCGTGCGCTCTCCAGCGAATTCCATCGTCATGGGACTCCTCCCGGGCGCTGCAGGGACGCGGCGATCCACAGGCCGGCGAGTACCGCGACGAGCCCGAGAGCCACGCTGCCGCCGACATAGCCGACGGCACGGCCCCACCGGCCGTCCTGGATCATCCCGACCGCCTCGAAGCTGAACGTGCTGAACGTGGTGAACGCTCCCAGAAATCCGACCGTCACGGCGCCGCGCAGTGCCGGGGACAGGGCGGAAAGCTGGAGGACGCGGAAGGCGAAGCCGAGCAGGAAGCAACCGAGGATATTCACGACCAGCGTGCCCCACGGAAACGTCCCCGCGGACCCGCTCTGGACCCAGCCGCTGAGGCCGTACCGGGCCACCGCGCCCAGTGCCCCACCGAGCGCGACCCAGACCAGCAGGCTCATGTCGCGGCCGATGTCAACCGGCCTTCAGAACCGCCGACATGTAGTCCCGATTCAGCAACGCTATGACGTCGAGCTCGATCCCCTTCGGACACGCGTTCTCGCACGCACCGTGGTTCGAGCAGTTGCCGAATGCCTCTGCCTCCATCTGCACAACCATGTCCAGCGCACGGTCGTACCGCTCGGGCTGACCCTGCGGCAGACGGTTCAGATGCGCGATTTTCGCGCCGGTGAACAGCATCGCCGAAGCGTTGGGACACGCTGCAACACAGGCACCGCAGCCGATACACGATGCCGCGTCCATCGACGCTTCCGCCGCATCCCTGTTTACCGGGATCGCATTCGCGTCCTGAGCGCCACCGCAATTCTCTGAGACGAACCCACCGGCCTGCAGGATCCGGTCGAAAGCGCCGCGATCGACGAACAGGTCGCGCAATACCGGAAACGCCTTCGCACGCCAGGGCTCGATCCAAATCTGGTCCCCGTCGCTGTACTCCCGCATGTGGAGCTGGCAGACGGTGGTCCTTTCCCATGGTCCGTGCGGCCGGCCGTTGATCACCATTCCGCAGGTACCGCAGATTCCCTCGCGGCAGTCGTGGTCGAAGACGATCGGCTCCTCGCCCCGCGACTCGAGACTCTCATTCAGCACGTCGAGCATCTCGAGAAACGACATATGCTCGTTCGCGTCGGCCTCGTACGACACGAAACCACCCCGGGCCGCGGTCGAGACCTGACGCCAGACGTGCAGCTTCAGTTTCATCGTGCTCGTGGCCATCACTTGTAACTCCGCTGAGTCGGGGGCACGTATTCGAACTCCAGGGGCTCAAGGTGCTCCGTCGGAACAACTCCGTCCCCCGTGTACTCCCACACGCTCACGTGCTGGAAGTGCTCGTCGTCGCGCTTCGCCTCACCTTCGGGCGTCTGGTGCTCGAGCCGGAAGTGACCGCCGCAGGATTCCTCCCGCGCCAGCGCGTCGCGACACATCAGCTCGCCAAGCTCCAGGAAATCGGCAACCCGCCCCGCCCGTTCGAGAACCTGGTTGATCGTATCACCGCTGCCGACGACGGCCGCGTTCTCCCAGAATTCCTCGCGCAGGACGGGAATTCGTTCGATCCCCTCCTTCAGCCCGGCGGCGTCGCGGCTCATTCCACAAGAATCCCACATGATGCGACCGAGCTCGCGGTGGAAGTCGTCCACCGTCCGTGTCCCGTCGAGTGCGAGCAACCGGGACGTCCGGTCCTGGACCTCTTCCACCGTGCGTTGCACCGCCGGGTCGTCTTCCGGAACGGGCGTCGGACGCTCGCCACCGATGTAGTTGCCGATCGTTGCCGGAATCACGAAGTAGCCATCCGCCAGGCCCTGCATCAGGGCGCTCGCGCCGAGACGGTTCGCGCCATGATCGGAGAAGTTGGCCTCACCGATCGCGAACAGTCCGGGGATGGTAGTCATCAGGTTGTAGTCCACCCACAACCCTCCCATCGTGTAGTGCGGCGCCGGAAAGATCCGCATCGGCACTTCGTAGGGATTCTCCCCCGTGATGCGCTCGTACATCTCGAACAGGTTCCCGTAGCGCTCCTCGATCGTCTCCCGGCCGAGACGGTTGATCGGATCCCGGAAATCGAGATACACACCGAGTTTCGTCGCGCCCACGCCCTTCCCCAGGTCGCACATCTCCTTCGCGCGTCGGGAGGCCAGGTCCCGGGGAACCAGGTTCCCGAACGCCGGATACATGCGCTCGAGGTAGTAGTCACGCTCATCCTCGGGAATCTCGCCCGCGGGCCGCGTCTCGCCCGGATCGTCCGGCACCCAGATCCGGCCATCGTTGCGCAGCGACTCGCTCATCAGCGTGAGCTTCGACTGGTAGTCGCCCGCCACCGGAATGCACGTCGGGTGGATTTGCGTGAAGCAGGGATTCGCGAACGCCGCGCCTCGCTTGTAGGCTCGCCAGGCGGCCGTCGCGTTGCACTTCATCGCGTTGGTGGACAGGTAGTACACGTTGGCGTAACCGCCCGTGCCGAGCGCGACAGCGTCGCCGAGCCACGGTTGGATCTCGCCGGTCCGCAGATTCCGGGTGACGATTCCTCTTGCGGTCCCGTCCACCAGGATCAGGTCGAGCATTTCGTGCTCGGTGAACAGCTTGACCGTGCCCGCGTGGACCTGCCGCATGAGCGACTGATACGCCCCGATCAGCAGCTGCTGACCCGTCTGCCCCCGGGCATAGAACGTCCTGGAGACCTGGGCGCCGCCGAACGACCGGTTGTCGAGCAGACCGCCGTAGTCGCGTGCGAACGGAACGCCCGACGCGACGCACTGGTCGATGATCTCGTTACTGACTTCCGCGAGACGATAGACGCTCGACTCGCGCGAGCGGAAGTCGCCGCCCTTCACGGTATCGTAGAACAACCGGAAGATGCTGTCGCCATCGCCCTGGTAGTTCTTCGCGGCGTTGATTCCGCCCTGGGCGGAGATGCTGTGTGCCCGGCGGGCGCTGTCGTGGTACGTGAAGCAGAGAACGTTGTACCCCAGCTCGCCGAGCGTGGCAGCCGCCGCACCTCCGGCCAGGCCGGTGCCGACGACGATGATCGTGTATTTCCGCTTGTTGGCCGGGTTCACGAGGTTCATGTCGAACCGGTGCTTGTCCCAGCGGTTCTCGATCGGTCCGGACGGGGTTTTCGAGTTCAGTTCCATGTCGCTGTCCCCTCCCTTCCTAGGACAGGAACCCGGTGAGAACGGCCACCGGGAACAGGAGGTTACCGCCCGCCACGACGAGCGCGATGATCAGGCCGAGCGGGCGCCGGATTTTCTGCGCCCGTGGACCGTCGATGCCCAGGGTCTGGAGGGCGCTCCACGTTCCGTGGTACAGGTGGAGGCC
>CBDUVN010000165.1:0-3426 GCA_965370685.1 uncultured bacterium
ATACTGGGCGTGAAACTCCGGGTCATGGATCGCGACGATCTCGTCGCTTACAAGCGGCGAGTGGACCGGGCCGTGGATCGGGCAGACGTCGCGGCAATCGAGCGGGCCCAGCGCGAAGCACCGGGCTGACGGCGGACACGGGAGACAGGGGAGACAGGCGATGAGATCCACGGGAGTCACGCGCGGGGGAGCGACACTGGTCGCGGCAGCGCTGCTCTTGACGCTGGCGACCACCACGACCGCGCAGACACCGGAGCTCGAGGGAACCCTCGTCGTCGTCAACAAGGGCGCATCGAGCGTAAGCATTGTCGATGTCGCCTCCGGCCGGGAACTGGCCGTTCTTCCTACTGGCACAGGCCCGCACGAGGTAGCCCTGTCGTCAGACGGCCGAATCGCGGTGATCACGGACTACGGCACGAACCAGCCCGGCAATTCGCTCACCGTCGTCGATGTCGAGCGACTGGACGTGATCCGGACCATCGACCTCGGGGCATACGAGAGACCGCACGGAATCGCTTTCCTTCCCGGGGACGAGAAGGTAATCGTCACATCGGAGGCGGCGAGATCCGTCATTGTCGTCGACGTGGAGGACGGCACGGTCGAGGACGCTTTCCCCACCGCCCAGGCCGGGAGCCACATGCTGGCGCTGCCCGCAGCGGCCGGGCGCGTTTGGACGAGCAATGTGCGAGACGGAACCGTGTCCGAGATCGATGTAGGCACGGGACAGACAACCCGGATCATCGATGTTCCGGCACAGCCCGAGGCGATCGGGATCACGCCGGACGGGGTGGAGGTGTGGGTTGGCAGCAATGAACACGGAATCGTCAGCGTCGTCGATGCCGCGGACGGCAGCGTAACGAAGGTACTGGACGGCTTCGGCTGGCCGTATCGCGTTCTCATCACGCCCGATGGCAGTACCGTGCTGATTCCGGACCTCCGGGGCGAGGAACTGCGAATCGTCGACCAGGCTTCGCGGACCGTTCAGCACCGGATACCGCTGTCGGGCGGAGCTCCCCAGGGTGTGGCCGTGACACCGGATGGTCGGATCGCGTTTCAGTCGCTGAGCGATCAAGCCAGGGTGATCATCATCGACGTGGAGACGGGTGAGGTCATCTCCTACCTCCCCACCGGCCGGGGCCCGGACGGAGTCGCGTACTCGCCGATCGTCGTCGACCAGGACTGAGCGTGCCCGGCAGCAGTCTCACCCCAGCGCGCGACGCGCGGCCGCCAGCCGCTCCGGCGTTCCGATCTCCCACCAGCCCGCGCCTTCCATGTCGAACGGGCGGATCTGAATTCCCTCCGCGGCGAGCGCGAGGTAGTGATCGGTGATCGAGAACACCTCGCGATCCGGCAGCGTCTCGACCAGGCCCGGCGCGACGACATGGATGCCGGCGAACGCCAGCGCCCGTGTGTCCCCGACCGGTGCCCTGGCGATTTCTTCCCTGCCGGAGATCACATGTCTGCGCCCGTACAATCCGTCCGAGTCGAACAGGAGTTGACGGCTCGAGTCCCGACGCTGAACGGCCAGCGTGGCGACGGTCCGGCCGTCGAGAGTGTCATCGGTGTGCGCCGCCACGAGTGCCGCCAGGTCGAGATCCGTGATCACGTCCGCGTTGTGCAGCAGGATTGACCGGCCGGATTCGAACAGATGCGTGGCCCGGCGAAGCCCCCCTCCGGTCTCGAGCGGCCGGTCTTCCTCGACAGACACGATGATCCGTGGCGCGCCCCCGGTTCCGCTGCCCTCGCCTCCACCCTCTGCAGCTTCCACCGTGAGGATCTCGTTCAGACGATCGACCGCCGCTTCAATCTGACCCGCGTGGTGATGCGCGTTCACCACGATCAGTCCGGGATCGAGCAACGTGATTCGCCGAACCGCCCGTTCGAGGATCGTCATTCCGCCGACCGTCACCAGGGCCTTCGGGATCGTGTCGGTCACGGGCCGCAGGCGCGTGCCCAGGCCTGCCGCGAACACCAGCGCGTCGATCACGGCCAGTAGGGCTCCTCCCGGTGAAACAGGCGCACCCGGACGTCGGGAAACTCGAGGCTCAAAAACTGCTCGAGGCGTTCGGCGAAATAGACCGATCTGTGCTGACCGCCCGTGCAGCCGAACGATACCGTCAGCGCCGTGAAATTCCGGCCCAGATAGGTCCGAATCTGCGTCCGGACCAGTTCCTGTACGTTCTTCCAGAACACCTCGGTCTCATCCTGCCGTTCCAGATATGCCCGTACGCCCGCGTCCCTGCCCGTCACCGCCCGGTACTCCGGCTGCCGACCCGGGTTCGGTAGCGCTCGACAATCGAATACGAAGCCGCCTCCATGCCCGCTCACGTCCTCCGGATACCCCCTGCGGTAACTGAAACTGTAGACGAGGACGGTCAGGCCCATCCCTTCATCGGCCTCGCCGGGAGTCCGAGCATGCTGCTCCACGATCCGCTCGAACACCGATGTGAGCTCGGGCAGTGGAATGGGCAGGCCCCGGTCGAGAATCCGCTCGAGGTTCGCGGCGGCATACGGGACGCTGCGCAGAAAGCGAGGCTTGCGCTCGAAGAATCCGCGGTAGCCATAGGCGCCCAGCGCCTGGAGGATGCGCACCACGACGTAGCCCCGATACAACTCGACGAACGACTCCCGATCCACCGGTACATGGTCCGACAGGTTATCCAGGTAGTGCTCCAGCAGCTGTTCTCTCAGCGCGTCCGGCAGATCGGCCTTGGCATCGTACAGGAGAGACGCGACATCGTACTGCAGGGCTCCCCGTCTCCCCCCCTGGTAGTCGATGAACCAGGGCTCCGATCCTCTCAGCATTACGTTTCGCGACTGGAAGTCCCGGTACAGGAAGTGATCGGTGTCGGCCTTGAGCAGGAACGACGCGAGACGACGGAAGTCCGTCTCGAGCCGCGCCTCGCTGAACGGAATATGAGCGAGCTTGAGAAAGTGATACTTGAAGTAGTTGAGGTCCCACAGTATGGACTGGCGATCGAAAGCTGCCCTGGGATACGCGACCGAGTAATCGATCGTCCGGTGGCCCTCGACCTGGAAGCGCGGCAGCCATTCCAGGACTCGCTCATACACTGGAACGAGGGACTCGGGAAACCCGTCCGCGCCTCGCGTGCGCGCCTCCTCCAGCGCGTCGAACAGGGTCGTATCTCCGAGGTCCTCCTCCAGCCAGACGCCGGCCGACTCGTCAGACGCGTAGATCTCCGGCACCGGCAGCCCGGCCTGTCGCAACGAGTCCGAGAATGACAGGAACGCCCGATTCTCTTCCCTGTCGGGGCCGACGGCGCCGATCGCCGTAATCTCCCCCGGACCGCGAATTCTGTGATACTGCCGGGAGGAGCCGTCACCGGCCATCTCCAGCACGGCTTCCGGATCGGCACCGAAGTGCTCACGGAACAGACCGACGATTCGCTCGTGCACGGCCGGTCT
>CBDUVN010000166.1:0-3425 GCA_965370685.1 uncultured bacterium
TCCCTGCAGGCCCGGCGGGAGGCGGAGGCGTTCGACGAGATGGTGGACAACGAGTGGGTATCGGAGAACGAACACCGGAACGCCCAGGACAACGCGGACGCCCTCGAAGAGCTGCTGCGTACCGAGCAGGCCCGCCTCGATCTCCTGAATTCGACGATCGACGAGCGACTCCTGGTGCAGCGCGACCAGGTGGCCCGACTGGCCGACATTCTCCGCTACTACCGTGAGCGCGCCGCCAACATGCGAGTCGTGGCGGGCGCCGATGGCGTGCTCCAGGACTTCGATCTCGAGGTCGGACAGTGGGTGCAGGCGGGGACGACCCTGGCCCGCGTCGCCGAGCCCGACAGACTGAAGGCCGAGCTCAGGATCCCGCAGACCCAGGCGCGCGACGTCCAGGTGGGCCAAGCGGCCTTCATCGACACCCGCAGGGACACGATCCCCGGACGGGTACGCCGGGTGGACCCGAACGTCCAGGGAGGCTCGGTCCTCGTGGAGGTGACGCTGGAAGGCGATCTGCCGGCGGGGGCCAGGCCGGACCTCAACATCGAAGGCATGATCGAGCTCGAACGGCTGAGCGACGTGCTTCACGTCGGTCGACCGACGTACGGGCAAAGCCATAGCACGGTCGGCCTGTTCCGCGTGGTCGATGACGGAAACGCTGCCGAGAGGGTCCCGGTTCAGCTGGGTCGCAGCTCGGTGAACCAGATCGAAGTGGTGGAAGGTCTCCAGGCAGGTGACGTCATCATCCTGTCGGATATGTCCCGGTACGACGACATGGACCGGGTCCGTATCAGGTAACCTCGACGCGGGGCGCGTCGTCAGCAGGGGAGGTTGGGAAATGAAGAACGGGAACGCGTTGATCCGGCTGGAGGGGATCCAGAAGGTCTTCCTCACAGAGGAGATGGAGACGCACGCCCTCGAGGACATTCACCTCGAGATCCGGGACGGCGAGTTCGCGGAGGTGATGGGACCGTCGGGGTGCGGAAAGTCGACACTGCTGTCGCTGATCGGCCTCCTGGACACGCCGACGGAGGGCCACTACTGGCTGGACGGCGAACCGGTATCCGACCTCACGGCATCCGAGCGAGCCCAGGTACGGAACAAGCACATCGGGTTCATCTTCCAGGCCTTCAACCTGATCGGCGACCTCACCGTATTCGAGAACGTCGAGCTGCCGCTCATTTATGGCGGTGTGGATGCAGCCATACGCAAGGAGCAGGCGCTCCGGGCCCTGGAGCGTGTCGGGATGAGCCACCGGATGGATCACTATCCCTCCCAGCTCTCCGGCGGTCAGCGGCAGAGAGTCGCGGCGGCGAGGGCGGTGGTCGGTGACCCCCTGATCCTCCTGGCCGACGAGCCGACGGGCAACCTCGATTCCACGAACGGCGAGGCGGTCATGAATCTCCTGAGAGAGCTTCATGCCGAGGGATCGACCATCCTCATGGTTACGCACGATCCCCGGTATTCAGCCTATGCCGAGCGCACCATCCACCTGTTCGATGGCCACATCACCGATGAGGAAACGAAGCAGGTCGACATCGAGCTCGAGCACGCAGCTGTCTGAGGCAATCGAGGAAACGGGCAAGCGGGCACACGGAAGGGATGCGGAGGGGAAAAATGGCCATGGACGGCTTTATCAATGATGTCAAATTCGGCGTCCGGATGCTCATCAAGTCGCCGGTACTGTCGCTCATCGCGATCGTCGCGTTCGCCCTCGGGATAGGACTCACCACGACGGTCTTCAGCATCGTGAATGGCGCCATGTACAAGGGCCTCCCGTTCGACGAAGCGAACCGGATCGTCTCCGTATGGCGGGTCAACCCGGAGCGCGATATCGAGCGTGGAGGGGTCTCGCTGTACGACTTCGTCGAGTATCGGGACCAGAACAGTACGCTGGAGTCGTTCGGGCTGTGGGGCGGCGGCGCCATGAACCTGGTCGGCGCGGATGACAAGCCCGAGCGGTACGAGGGCGCCACCGTCACGGCCAACATGTTCGATATCCTGCGCGTGGCCCCGGTGCTCGGTCGCGGGTTCCTCCCGGAGGAGGAAGAGCCCGGAGCCGACCCTGTGATGATCCTCGGCTACGAGGTGTGGCAGGAGAAGTTCGGCGGGTCGCCCGACGTGATCGGAATGTCGGTCCGGACGAACGGCGAGTCACGCACGATCGTCGGGGTGGCCCCCGAGGGCTTCAAATTCCCGATCGAGGCCGACATGTGGGCCCCGATCGAGGTGAACCCGCTGGAGCACGAAAGGGTGGACGGTCCGCAGTACCCGGGGTTCGGCCGACTGAAGCCGGGGGTATCGCTGGACCAGGCGGCGGCCGACCTGGCTACGATCGGTATGCGGCTGGAGCAGGAGTACCCGGAGTCCAACGAGGGCTTCTCTCCAATAGTCGAGCCGTTCACCAAGTTCACGATCGGCGATGAGCTTTACGCGCTGCTGTTCACGATGCTCGGCGCCGCGCTCGGGGTGCTCCTGATCGGGTGCGCCAACGTGGCCAATCTCCTGTTCGCCCGGGCCGCCGTGCGCGAGAAGGAAGTAGCCATTCGCTCGGCCATCGGGGCCCGCAGGAAACAGATCATCCGTCAGCTGCTGGTCGAAGTGGGCGTCCTTTCCGCGATCGGCGGCGCGATCGGATTGCTCATCGGTCTTGGCGGGGTCGCCTGGTTCAACCGGGGCATCGCGACGGATCCTCCGCCGTTCTGGATGACGTTCGACCTGGACGGCCGGGTTCTCCTGTTCGCGCTCGCCGCGTCTCTACTCGCGGCGGTGGCTGCCGGCCTGTTCCCCGCCCTGCGGGCCACGGGCAAGGGTATGAACGAAGCCCTGAATGACGAGGGCCGCGGGTCTTCGGGTAGTCTTCGCATGGGCCGCGTGACATCGTTCATCGTGATCGGTGAGGTGGCCGTGTCCTGTGGTCTGTTGATCGCATCCGGCCTGATGATCAAGAGCGTCGCGCAGCTCCGGACTCTCGACCTTCCGTTCGCAATCGAGAGTGTCTTTACGGCACGGCTCAACCTGCCGGACACGGACTATCCCGACGCCGACGCACGGACTGACTTCTATCGGGAATTCCTGCAGCGCCTGCAGGTCACGCCGGGCGTCGAAGCGGCGACCCTGTCGGATGGCCTCCCGGCCCGGGGCAACGGGATGCGCACGTTCGAGATCGAGGGCGGCGAGTATCCGACCGAACGGGACTACCCGCGCGCTCGTGAAGGGATCGTCACGCCGGGCTACTTCGACACCTTCCAAGCCGCGGTGCTGGATGGACGCGCGTTCGAGTTCGCCGACACTAAGGACAACCTCGCGGTGGCGCTCGTCAACCGGAGCTTCGTGCGGGAATATTTCGATGACGGCGAGGGAATCGGAAAACGATTCCGGATTCACCAGGGCGAAGACGTGTACGACTGGATGACCGTGGTCGG
>CBDUVN010000167.1:0-3395 GCA_965370685.1 uncultured bacterium
ATCCTGAGCAGCGAGCCGAACGCGTTGTCGAGCGAGCCGCGCGCCAGGTTCTGCTCGACCGTCCGCTCCGCGTGCGAGGTAGCAGCAGCGAGCCGGCCGTGTACCAGCTCGAGCGCCCCGAGGGTTCCCTCTGCCCAGACGGCGACGCCCCGGCTCGGGAACTCCGACTGGATCAGCTCCACCGCTTCGCGTGCCCCCTGCTCGTCGCCGACCGACCAGCGGAACGCCGCCTCCCACATGTCCCACCCCGGATTGGGTGGGAACGAGTCCAACCCGGCGTAGGCTTTCTCGGCAGCCTCGAAATTGCCGAGATTCGCGTTCGCGATCGCCACGTTCGCGAGGTGAAGCGAGTGTTCGGGCGCCGCTTCGTGTGCCTTCTGGTACCAGACCAGGGCGTTCTCTACGTCGGCCATCCGCCAGTAATTGAACCCGATGTTGTTCAGCGCCTGCGCGTCGTTCGGGTCCAGCCGCAGCATGGACTCGTAGGCGTGAATCGCCTGCCCGTAGTCCTCGGTGATGTCCTGGTGATACGACGCTTCGACCAGGTACTTCTCGCGCTCGGAGAGCCGCTCGCGGTGCCGGTAGGCGGCCTGCGTAGCGTTGATCTGCAGGTCCCAGCTGCCACCGATGTTGTCGGTGACCACCGAAAGGTCCCGCCAGGCAAGAGCGAAGGTGGAGTCGATCTCTACCGCCTCCTCCAGCAGGCGGATCGCCGCTTCCGAATCCTCGTCCCTGAACCGCGCATCGTACGCCTGCGTGTACTTCTTCAGCGCCTCGAGTGAGCCCGTGGTGACGTGGGCCAGTGATGGAGTCTCCCGCAGGGACGTATAGGACTCGCCGATCCGCTCTCTCAGCTTCGACGACACCTCGTCGATCGCGTCCACCAGCCCATCCGAATCCTTCGACGACGCCCGGGCCGAGGCCAGCACCGCACCGTCGCTGGCACTCACGAGTCGGGCAGTGAGAACGTACCCCGAGCCGAGAGCGGCCAGCTCCCCCGCGATGACCGCCGGGATCCCGTCCCGCAGGGCAAGCTCCCGGGCAGTCTGTTCCGTCAGGTCGGTGTCTTCCGGCAGACCCATTCGCTCCAGGGCATCCGCGATCGAATCGGGCTCTACAAGCGTGAGGATCGGGGACTGCGCCAGGTCCACCCGGAACGACTCCGTCACCGTCCTTGCGAGCGCCTCGTCGTTCGCCTCGAATTCGGCGAGTACGACCCGGGCCTGCTCCTCCAGCACGCCTGCGGCCACCAGCGAGCCGACCGGCCCGATGCCGCTGTTCCGCATGTACATGAAGACGCCGGTGGCCGACACGAGGAACAGGAAGGCCAGCCCCCCACCGAGCAGCGCGTTCTTCCAGGTGAACAGGTGACGTCCGGCGGGCGGGATTCCGGAAGCGACCAGGTCGGTCTCCAGCTGTCCGGAATCGGAAGCCGCGGCCCCCGCATCATCTGTAGACTCGGCCGGCACAGATCCTCCCTGCAGGAACGCCGTCGCGAGGATGATCGGGAGTCCGATCAGGAGCAGCAGGAGAGCGAACGGAAACACCCAGTCGGGCAAGCCGAGGTTCTGCTTGACGACGTCCACGATCTGCAGCACGACCCACGAAGCGCCGAGATACACGGCGAGCACTCCCCATACACGGCTGGTCCGCATGCGGTCTGCGAATCCCGGCATCCACGCTCCAGAGTCAGTTAATGATGCAACTGTCCTCGCGCCGCCTCGATCGGCGCTGAAGAACGGACAAAGATCGACAAACCGGATACGAAGCGGAAGGGCGTCAGGACCCGCCCGCGTGCGGGTCTACCCACGGCGCCGGCTGCTGCACCGGTACCGGAGGATCGCGCCGGAGTTCCTCGAGCAGAACTTCGATCGCCTTCTCGAGGCTCGGATCCCTCCCCTGCGCCACGAGATCGGGGCGATCCACGACCTCGATATCGGGCTCCACGCCCTCGTTCTCCACCTCCCACTGGCCGTCCACGAAGAACCGGAATGTGGGGGTGAGCATCGCCCCGCCGTCGGCCAGACTCGGAGTGCCGGAAAGCCCGACAAGTCCGCCCCAGGTCCTCGTTCCAATCAGCGTGCCCAGCTCCTGCTGGCGAAAGTAGAACGGCAGCGCGTCGCCGCCGGATGCGGCGAGTCCGTTGATCAGCATCGCCTTCGGACCGGTGTGAGCGAACCCGGGCGAACGCATCGGGGTGATCCCCCGCCGCGCCCAGTAGCTGAGAACGGGGCGGCTCAGCAGCTCGATCATCTCGACCGGAATGAACCCGCCGCCGTTGTACCGCTCGTCGAGGATCAGCGCGTCGAAGTCACTCTGCGGATAGAAGTTTCGGAACAGCTCCCGATTGCCCTCCACGGCCGTGTTGGGAAGATGCATGTAGCCGATCCGGCCGTCCGACGCTTCCGTCACACGGCGACGCCGCTCCTCCACCCAGTCGAGGTACCTGAGGTTGGTCTCCCGGGCGATCGGCCGGACCTGCACGTCTCGCGCGCCCTTTCCATCCGCGGCTGATCCCACGGTCAGGGTGACCGGCTGTCCGGCCCTGCCCTGCAGCGGCCTGAACGGGTTGTCGGCCGTCGTGACCTCGTGCCCATCGATCGCCAGGAGCAGATCGCCCTCGTTCACATCCACGCCGGGCTCGGTGAGAGGCGACCGGAACCCGTCATGCCAATTCTCGCCGCGGAAGATCTTCACGATCCGGTAGCGACCCGAGGGATCGGCCTCCAACTCCGCGCCCAGCAGCCCGTGGTCCTGCCGCTCGACCACCGGCTCGTCACCCGACTGCACGTACAGGTGTCCGACATTCAGTTCGCCACCGAGCTCGCCGAGCACGTAGTCCAGGTCGCGCCTGTGCGCCACGTGGGACACGAGTGCGCCGTACCGCTCGCGCATCAGCTCCCAGTCCACACCGTGCAGCTTCGGGTCGTAGAACCAGTCCCGCGTGATGCGCCAGGCGTCCGTATACATCTGCGCCCACTCGGCTCGCGGATCGATCGTGACCTGCATGCCGGAAAGGTCCAGCGGCTTGTCTCCGACCGTCTGGTCGGCTGAGAGGTCGGCAATCGCCCATTTCTCGTTCGCCGAGTACAGGACCTTTTTCCTGTCGGCCGAGATCCGGATGCTCCCGACCCCCTCGAGAATCGTTTCCTCTTCGCGGTCCTCCAGCAGGTAGCGCTTCAATGCGGGTGGCGTGTCTCCCCCGGTAGGAGCGAAGGTGTAGACCGGTCCCTTGGCGGTGCCCTCGAGGTTTCCGTAACGCCCGGAGGGGCCGGGGATCGCCACGACACGCGTTTCGAACCCCTCGACGTCGATCCGGACTTCGATTTCATCCGCGTCGCCATCCCCGTTCTTCTCTCCGTCGTCGTTTCCGTTCTCGCTGTCGTCTCCGTCCG
>CBDUVN010000168.1:0-3334 GCA_965370685.1 uncultured bacterium
ATCGCGCCCCCACCCCCGGGAAGTTGCGGGAGTGCCGGAGCACCGGCTCCGAGGTCCACCGACCACCGGTCGATCTCCGCGCCGACCGATCGGCCGGACCCACCGTCCGCGAGCCAGCCCAGGAGCACGGCCGCGGCGTGCTCGGGCGTCTCACCCGCGTAGCCGGGGAGCGGTGACGCCTCGCCCCAGCCCCACCGGCCATCGGCATCCCGAAGCTCGAGCAGAGTAGCGATACGTCGGGTGGCCGGCCCGCCGCCTTCCTCGGCCGTGCTCCTGCCTGTTCCTGCCGGAAGCAGGAAGCGAACGATCCGGGCGCGAAGCGGTCCGCGGCTCAAGACTGACACCGCGGCGGGATCACGCGGAACTTCCGAGCAGGAGACCCGCGGAGTAGAGGACGGACCAGATGAGGAACAGCCGGGCGGTCCCGGCCAGGGTACGATTCAGCATGGGCCCCCGGTCGTGTCGAAGAGAGCTGACGAGAGGCAGCGTGAGCGGAACACTGAGCAGCACGAGCAGCAGGGTCATCGGAGCCCGATTCGTCGCCACGAGCGCCACGGGCACCAGGTAAGCCAGTACGACCAGGGTGCCGAACTCGGCCACCCCCCAGGACCGGCCAAACCGGACCGGCAATGTCCGTTTTCCAGATTTTCGATCCTGTTCGATATCACGCACGTTGTTCACCACCAGAATTGCAGTTGCGAGGCAGCCGGCGGCGAATCCCGCGGGCCAAGCCGCGGCCGGCACGAACCCCGCCTGTACGAACGCCGTGCCGCACACCGCCGCGAACCCGAAGAAGATCATCACGAACAGCTCTCCGAGTCCATTGTAGCCGAGCGGGAACGGTCCCCCGGTGTAGGCGAGCGCCGACGCGATCGCGGCGAGACCGATCACGACCACCGGCCAGCCCGCCTCGACCGTGAGGTAGATCCCGACGAGCAGGGCAAGTCCGAACACGACCACCATGCCCCCCCGGACCTGCGACGGCGTCAGCAGCCCGGCCTGCGTGACTCTGGTCGGGCCCGTCCTGCCCTCGCGGTCCGCGCCCCGCTCGAAGTCGAACACATCGTTCGCCAGGTTCGAGCCGATCTGGAGCAGCAGGGCGCCCAGGGCGGCAGCGGCCGCGGGCCCGGCCCGAAAGCCTCCAGCGGCCCACGCCACCGCGGTGCCGACGAGCACCGGAGCGAGCGCGGCCGGCAGCGTCTTCGGCCTCGCCGCGAGGACCCATACCCTGACTGGCCCGGGCGCAGTCACCGGGCTCAGGGGAAGCGGGGGAACTTCTTGAAGTCCGGCTCCCGCTTCTCCAGGAACGCCTGCTTCCCCTCCTGGGCCTCCTCGGTCAGGTAGAACAGGAGCGTCGCATCGCCGGCCAGCTGCTGCAGCCCGGTCTGCCCGTCGCAGTCCGCGTTCATCGCCGCCTTGAGCAGCCGGATCGCCATCGGGCTGTGCTTGACGATCTCGAGACACCACTCGACGGTCTCTTCCTCCAGGCGTTCCAGCGGCACGACGGCGTTCACGAGGCCCATGTCGAGCGCCTGCTGCGCATCGTACTGCCGGCACAGGAACCAGATCTCGCGGGCCTTCTTCTGGCCTACGATCCGGGCCAGGTACGACGACCCGAAGCCCCCGTCGAAGCTCCCCACCTTCGGCCCGGTCTGTCCGAATCGCGCGTTGTCGGCGGCGATCGTGAGGTCGCACACGACATGCAGCACGTGCCCTCCGCCGATCGCGTAGCCCGCCACCATCGCGATCACCGGCTTGGGCAATGTGCGGATCTGGCGCTGCAGATCGAGGACGTTCAGGCGTGGAACCTCGTCGCTCCCGGCATAACCGCCTCGCTGCCGGACCGACTGGTCGCCGCCCGAGCAGAACGCCTCGGTGCCGGCGCCAGTGAGGATCGCCACCCCGATCGACCCGTCCTGCCGTACGTCCGCGAACGCCCGCTCCATTTCGAACACCGTCTGCGGGCGGAAAGCGTTGCGGACCCGGGGTCGGTTGATCGTGATCTTCGCGATCTCCTGCTCACACTTGTGGTACAGGATGTCTTCGAACCCGAAGTCCTCCTGGAGAATCCAGTCCACGGCGCTCATTCCCGTCGAACCTCCCCGGGCGATCTTCCGAGACCGCCTCGTGCGTCGTTGATGTGCAGGGGCGGAGTCCGCAGCCCCGACCGGATGGGTTAGAAGATACCTTCCGCGACCCGCATAAGCCTCTCCACCCAGCTCGCGGAAGAATCTCCGTCCACTCGCGCTTCGACGACCGTCGCGCCGGGCCGACTCGAGGCGTCGGCGATCGCGTCAGACAGCTCAGTCGGTGTCCCGGCCTCGATCGACGGAATGCCGAACGCGCGCGCCGCGCCGGCGGGCTCGACGTCCGGTGGGGTGAGGAAGAACCGCTCGAAAGACCTCGCGGAATCACCCGGAATGTCCCGAATCGGCAGCAGGTCGAACAGGCGTCCGCCGCCGTTCCGCAGCACGACGATTACCAGCGGAGCCGGGAGCTCCCGGGCCGCCGCCAGCCCGCCGACGTCGTGCTGGAAGCTGACATCGCCGAGCAGCAGCACCGCGGGATAGCCGGATGCTCCGACCGCCCCCGCCACCGCCGAGATCCCTCCGTCGATTCCGCTCGCCCCGCGTTGCGACAGGACGGCGATCGATCGTCTGGTGGACGGGCAGTACAGGTCCACTTCGCGAACCGGGAGGCTGTTGCCGAGTGCCAGGAGTCCGCCGGAGGGGACGGCTTCCACCGCCGACCGCACGGCCGCGGGTTCCGGGAATCCGTCGGCCTCGGCGAGCAGTCCATCGAGAGCCTCCCAGATCCGGTTGCACTCCAAGGTCGCCCGGCCCGACCAGTCGGCCTCGGGTCCGATGCCCTCCAACCGCTCCGCGAGTCCCGTCAGCACGAGCACGGGATCCGTGAGCCACACATCCGAAGCTCGATTGAACGCCTCCGGATACCCGCGTCGGGCGATGACCACGCGATCCGGGGCGGTATCCGAACCGAGCCAGCGTGACAGGCCACGGCCGGTCGGAGCGGCTCCGATCTGAAGCACGAAGTCCGGCTCGAGCGGACGGTGGCCCGGCCGAGCCCCGAGCAACGGCTCGAACGCATCGCACACGAGGCGTCCGGGCGTACCGAAACGGAGTTGGCTCGTCGCCTCGGGCAGCAGCACGAACCCCGACAGCTCCAGAAATCGCTCGAGCGCGGAGAACGGCACCGGAGACGAGACGGAGGCCGGGCCCGCCAGCACGACGCCCCGCCGGACCCGCCGGATCCGGGTCGCCAGCTCGTCCAGGTCATGCGGGTCGGGAACGAGCCGCAATGGCCGGGGCCGGGG
>CBDUVN010000169.1:0-3325 GCA_965370685.1 uncultured bacterium
GCGCGACACATCACTGGAGAGGTGATACGGATCGATGGCGGACAATATATCTGACGCACCTGTCATATCCGACGGTCTCGGTCGGGTCGTCCTCGACCACCCACCGCTGAACATCCTCACGCGGGCGGCGCTCGCGGAGCTGCGCGCCTCGCTTGCCCGCCTGGCGGAGGAGCCGGAGCTGCGGGCCGTGCTCCTCACGGCGACCGGCAAGCACTTCTCCGCCGGCGCCGACGTGGGCGAGCACCTGCCGCCCGGCTATGTCGAGCTGATCCCGGAGTTCCTGGACACGGTCGCGGACATCGCCGGCTTCCCGGTTCCGGTGGTGGCCGCGGTGCGAGGCCGGTGCCTGGGCGGAGGATTCGAGCTGGTGCTCGGCGCGGACCTGATCGTAGCGGGCGAAAGCGCCGTGTTCGGACAGCCGGAGATCATGCTCGGAGTGCTCCCGCCCGCCACCTGTGTCCTCCTCCCGAAGCTCGCGTCGCCATCGCTGGCGGCCGAGGTCGTGTTCACCGGTGACGTGCTGGATGCCGACCGGGCGCTGACCACCGGAATCGTGAACCGGGTCGTGCCCGACGCCGACGTGGAAACCGAGGCCGAAGACCTCGCGCGCCGCATGACCCGTCACAGCGCGGCCGCGCTCCGGGTCGGAAAGCGGATGCTGCGCGGAGACCCGGGCGATCTGCGCGCCGAGCTGCGGGAGGCGGGACGTCTGTACGATGAGGAGCTGATGGCCACGGCCGACGCGGTCGAGGGTCTGACCGCGTTCCTCGAGAAGCGCAAGCCAGAATGGACTCACCGGTGAGCCGGCACACGCCGGCCCGGACCACGCGAAGGAGCGAGCCGTGAAGGAGCGGGCCGTGGTGGAATTGCTGTTTCCGGAGTGGCGGGACCGCCCCCTGGAGGAGGTCCTGTACGAATGCCGGGAGTTGCTCGAGGACGAATCGTACCCGACGGTAGCGCGGTGGCGCGCGGACGGCGGCAAGGTGCTCGGCCACTTCCAGGTCTACTTCCCGGAAGAGATCGCGCACGCCGCCGGGATGCTGCCGTTCAAGCTGCGCGGCGCGCCCATCGAGACGGTGCAGGCCGACTCACGGTTCGGGTCCTACCTGTGCTCCATCATCAAGACGACGCTCGAGCTCGCCCTCAGCGGCCGAGTCGAGATGGAGATGTTCGTCACGCACCCGATCTGCGATGCGGCCCGCAACCTGGCCGGAATCTGGGGACGCAACTTCTCCTTCCCGTGCCAGATCCTGTACCTCCCCCAGAATGCGACGTCGGCGCACGCACCCGCCTATCTGCGCGACGAGTACGACCGATTGCTGGGCACGGTGGCGGAGGTGGCTGGCAGGGAGGTGTCGGAGGACGATCTGCGGGTCTCGATCGGCGTGTACAACGAGAACCGGGCACTGCTCCGGGCGCTGTACGACCTCAAGCGAGACAGGCCGTGGCAGATCTCGGCCGACGAAGCGTACGCGCTCGTGGCCGTGGGTGGCATGGTCCGCCGCGAGGAGCACAACGAGCTGCTGCGGGCCGTGCTCCCGATGATCGTAGAGCGTGACGCCCGGCAGCAGGACCGGATCCGCGTGGTGTTCGAGGGCGGCTTCTGCGAGCAGCCGCCGCTCGATCTGATCCGCTCCATCGGGCGATCGTGTTACGTGGTGGACGACGACCTGCTGATCGGCCTGCGCTGGATCCTGGAGGACGTCCCGGTCGATGGCGATCCACTGCGCAACCTCGCCGTCGCGTACCTGGACACTTCGTCCTACAGCCCGGTGCAGCACGACCTGCGCAAGCCGAAGGAGCAGATGCTGCTCGAGCGGATTCGCGGCGCGAACGCCGAGGCGGTGATCGTGACGGCCGCGAAGATGTGCGAACCCGGCCTCGAGGAGCAGGTGGCGTATACCCGGGCCCTCGATGCCGAGAACATCCCGTATTTCGTGAGCGAGTTCGAAGAGAACATGACGAGCTTCGACGGGCTCGAGATCCAGCTCGAGACCTTCGTCGAGAACATCCTGTTCGACTGATGGGGAGACACTGATGAACGTCGCAGGCAGCACCGGCAGCATCGTCGGTCGGGGAAACGAGGAGGGCGCCGATCTCTTCCGGGAGTGGTTCGAGGGCCTTGGCCGGGCCGCCGCGGACGACCGCGGCGCGGCGTACGTGTTCGTCATGGGGAGCCTGGCCGAACTGCTCCGCGTGTTCGACTTCCCGATCGTGTTTCCCGAGATCAACTCTCTGCAGACCGCCGTGAAGCGGGTGGCGCACGAGCTGCTGGACGAGGCCGAGGACTACGGGTACTCGCCCGACATCTGCGGCTACGTGAAGGCCGACGTCGCGGTGCAGCTCCGGCGCGGCGAGCACCCGATGGGCCGCGTCCCGAAGCCCGCGCTCGCGGTCAACACGAACGCCTGCAACACGTACATCAAGTGGGCCGAGATCTGGGAGCGGATGTACGACTGCCCCACGTTCACGCTCGACGTTCCGGGCACCCGGCAGGCCGGCGCCCAGACGTGGCCCGGCGACCCGTCGTTCGAGACCGACCGCGCCTACGTGCTGGCGCAGCTGCACGAGCTGATCGGCGTGTGCGAGGAGGTGAGCGGGATTCCGTTCGACATCGATCGCCTGCGCGAGACGATGGGGCACGCGAACACCATGAGCCGCGGCTGGAAGCGAGTGCTCGAGATCAACGCCAGCCGGCCATCGGTGTTCAACGCGCTGACCGACGGGACCATCTACCTCGGCGTGGCGAACGCACTGCGCGGCACCGCCGAGGGGGCGGAGTACTTCGACCGGCTCGTCGAGGAGATGGAGCTCAAGTCCGCCGAGGGCATCGGCACGCTGACGGAGGAGGAGTACCGGCTGATCTTCGTCGGCGTCCCGTGCTATCCGATCTTCCGCCGGTTCAACGAGCTGTTCACCGAGCACGGCGGCACGTTCGTGAATTCCACCTACCTGTGGTTCGCCTCGGGAGGCAGCAACATCGGGTACGAGTACGATCTCGAGAACCCGCTCGAGAGCCTGGCCGAGGGCCTGCTGATCACGGTCCGGGACGCGATGGACAGCATGTTCTTCCAGACCCCCATTCTCACCGGGATGATCGACGAGTTCCAGGCGGATGGCGTCGTTTACCACCCGATCAAGAGCTGCCGTACCGTCTCCACCGGCCTGGCGGACAGCCGGCGGGACCTGATGGAAGCGCGGGACATCGCCACCCTGTTCATCGAGTCCGACATGATGGACCGGCGCGTCGTATCGGAAGCTCAGCTCAAGAACCGGGTGGACGCGTTCTTCGAGGGACTCGCCTCGCGGCGGCACAGACAGATGG
>CBDUVN010000170.1:0-3323 GCA_965370685.1 uncultured bacterium
TAGCTCCAGGCGCCCATGTTCGCCGGCTCCTCCTGCACCCAGGTCAGCTCCTCGAGACCTGGATAAGCGGCAAGAACATCCCGCAGCTGTTCCTCCGGGAACGGGTAGATCCGCTCGAGCCGGGCCACGTCCACCGTCGGACTCTGCTTCCATTCCTCGGAGCCGGTCAGGTCGTAGAACACCTTGCCGCTGCACAGGACGAGTCGGCGCACTTCACCCCGCTCGGACTCATCCCGCAGACCGGGCAGCACGGGCCGGAAGAACCCCGAAGCCAGCTCGTCGAGCGAGGAGCGCGCGGCCGGATTGCGAAGCAGGCTCTTCGGTGTCATCAGGACCAGCGGCCGCCGTGCGGGACGGAGGGCCTGGAGGCGCAGGAGGTGGAAATACTGTGCGGGGGTCGTGAGGTTCGCGACCCGGATGTTCCGCTCCGCCGCAAGATCCAGAAAACGTTCCAGCCGGGCGCTCGAGTGCTCCGGCCCCTGCCCCTCGTAGCCGTGCGGCAGCAGCAGCGCGAGTCGTGACTCCTGTCCCCACTTCGACCGGCCGGCAACGATGAACTGGTCGATGATCGCCTGCGCGACGTTGGCGAAGTCCCCGAATTGAGCCTCCCACAGGACGAGCGTGTCCACGGCGGTCGCGCTGTACCCGTACTCGAAACCGAGCACGGCCGCCTCCGACAGCGAGCTGTTCCACACCTGGAACTGTGCCTGGTCGGATGAGAGATGCTTCAGCGAGGTCCACTTGTCGCCCGTGTTCTCATCGTGCAGCACGAGGTGGCGCTGGCTGAACGTGCCGCGCTCGGAGTCTTCTCCGCTCAGCCGGATCGGAACTCCCTCGGTGAGCAGACTGGCGAACGCCAGGCTCTCGGCATGTGTCCAGTCGATCGCGTCCTCCAGCGAGGACTTCCGCCGCTCGAGCTGGCGCCCGAGCTTCGGAAACGGCGCGAAGCCCTCCGGCCAGCTGTAGATCAAGTCGTTCAGCGCACGCAGCCGGTCGTCCCCGGGCGCCGCGAGCGCCTCGCGCCAGCCCTTCTCCTCCTCCGTCAGCACCTCGTACCCGTGTGGCCGCTCGCGTTCGACCTTCATCCCGATTCCGAGCGTCGATCCGGCGGTCGTCTCGTAGACGTCCAGTTCGACGGGATCTTCGTCATCAGCACCCTCGACGACGGTTCGCCGCGCTTCGTTCAGGCGTGTCGCTGTTTTCTCGGCCATCACATCGATCTCCGCCTGCTGGAGGACCCCTTCCTCCACCAGTCGGTCAGCCCAGATCTGCCGCACCGTCGGATGCCCGCGGATCTTCTGGTACATCAGCGGCTGCGTGTACGCCGGCTCGTCGCCCTCGTTGTGGCCGTGCCGGCGGTACCCGACGAGGTCGACGACGATGTCTTCCGCAAATGCCATGTGGAAGTCGATCGCCAGCTGGACCGCGGAGAGGCACGCCTCGGGATCATCCGCGTTCACGTGCAGGATCGGAAACCGGAAGCCCAGCGCGATGTCGCTCGCGTAGCGGCTGGAGCGCGTGTCGTACGGATCGGTCGTGAACCCGAGCTGGTTGTTGGACACGATGTGAATCGTGCCGCCGTTCTCGTAGCCGGGCAGCCGGGCCAGGTTGAGGGTCTCGGGTACGATTCCCTGCCCCATGAACGCGGAGTCCCCGTGCACCAGGATCGGGAGAACGGACGTCCCGAACGCATCCAGTCCGCTCTCGTCCTCGCCGGTCAAGGGCATGCCGCTTCCCCGTGCGAGGATTTCCCGCGCGGCGCGCGCCATCCCCTGGACGACAGGGTTCACGTGCTCGAGATGGCTCGGATTCGGGGCGAGCGAGATCTCCAGTTCGCCGACCGGCGAGCGTAAGAGCTGCGTGGCTCCCACGTGGTACTTCACGTCGCCCGAGCCGACCTCCGAGATCCGCGACTGCATTCCGCGTGACCTGAGGCCTTCGAAGTCGGCGAGCAACGCCTCGTAGGGGAATCCGATGATGTGCGCGAGCACGTTCAGCCGACCCCTGTGCGCCATTCCGATGAAGAATTTCCGCGTGCCGGCGAGCGCAGTGCGGCGGATGATCCGGCGGATCATCGGCACCATCATGTCGAGGCCCTCGATCGAGAACCGCTTCTGCCCCAGGTACGCCCGCTGCAGGAATGTCTCGAGCCCCTCCACTTCGGTCAGGATCCGAAGCAGGTGGACCTTTCCATCCCGGTCCACCGGATCCGCGTGCCGCCCCGACTCGATGTACTCCACGAGCCAGTTCCACTGGACGGGATCCTCCATGTGATCCAGCTCGTAGCCGATCCGCCCGCAGTAGATCTGCCGCAGGCTGTGTATCGCATCCAGCGCCGTGTCTCCGTGACGCTCGAGCCCGATCGCGGCGGCGGGAACCTCCGCCAGGTCCTCCAGGGTCACTCCGTGGAAGCCGGGGTCCAGCGCCGGGTGGCCCGGGGGAATGGAACCCAGCGGATCGATCGGGACTGCGAGATGGCCCAGCGTCCGGTAGGACTCGACGAGGCTTCCGGCGGCCGCGGCGGACCGGAGGCGGTGGGTCAGCGTCTCCGGGTCCAGTCCGGGAGCGGCCGATACTCCGGGGGCGGCCGCCACGCTCGACCCTCCGTCGATCCAGTCCGCGATGGAGGGGGGCACGAAGCCCCGATCGCGCAGTTCCTTCTCGTACAGCAGCTCGGCGTATCCGGCGTTGTATCCGTCCGCCGCCCGTTGGTCGCTCATATTGTCTCGGGTCCGGGGCTGGTCGATCGTTCGGAAATCCAAGGTAGGGCTTCTACCCACCCGCACAAGCAGGGTCCCGGACCGCTAATCCTCATCCGGGTGAGGGCTGGCCGTCCCGATGATCGGCTCGCGCCAGCCGTCCTCCAGCCGGACTCCGAGTCCGTCGGCGAGCCGGTTCACGAAGTTGAAGTATGCCACCACCTCGCACGCGTGGAGGATCGCCTCGTCGGACCAGCCCACATCGCGCAGCTCCTGCACATCGGAGCTTCGCATGTCCGCCGGATCGCGGGTCAGGCGATCGGCGTATGCCAGCAGGGCGCGCTGGCGCTCGTCCACCGGCGCCGTCCGCCAGTCCTCGGCGATCGCCGCCACGAGTTCGGGGTCACGGGTTACCCGACGGAGCGCCGCTCCGTGATGCTGAATTCAGTAGAAGCACCCGTTAGCGGTGGAGACGACGACGGCGATCGACTCCCGATCCGCCCGTGACAGCGGCGACGGACCGAACATCAGGGTCCGGTAGAACTCGTAGTGGGCCTCCAGCGCCTCCGGGTGCAGCGTCTGGATGCCGAGGATGTGCGACAGCGGACGACCCCCGGTCAGCGC
>CBDUVN010000171.1:0-3182 GCA_965370685.1 uncultured bacterium
CCAGGAAGTCGACATGGGTCGGCAGTACATGGCCGAGGTGGAGAGGGAACAGGGCCTGTATGACAACCCGGTCCTGGCGGCGTACGTCGACAGCGTGGGGCAGGCGCTCGCGGCCGAGTCCGAGCGACCCGAGCTCCCGTGGTCATTCAAGGTCGTGGATGATCCGGTGGTCAACGCTTTCGCGCTCCCCGGTGGTCCGATCTACCTGGCGCGCGGCATCGTCGCCCGGTTCAATTCTGAAGCCGAGATGGCATCGGTACTCGGACACGAGATCGGCCACATTACGGCGCGTCACATCGTCGAGCAGATGAGCCGGCAGCAACTTGCCCAGCTTGGCATGATCGCCAGCCTGATCGCGATTCCGGACCTGATGCCTTTTTCGCAGGGCATCTCCGGTGCGCTCGGTGTCGTATTCCTCAAGTTCGGCCGGGACGATGAGTCGCAGTCGGACGAGCTGGGATTCAGGTACATGACCAGGGTCGGATACGATCCGCAGGGAGCGGTGGACATGTTCCGGATCCTCGACCGACAGAAATCGAACTCCGAGAGCGCGATTCCCGAGTGGCAATCGACCCACCCCGATCCAGGAAATCGCGTCGCCGCCGCCGAGGCCCGGATCACGGCGAGTGGAATCACGGAAGGAATCGTCAGGCGGGACGAGTTTCTGCAGCACATCGACGGACTGGTGTGGGGGGAGGATCCCAGGCAGGGCTATTTCATCGGTCAGCGGTTCGTCCACCCGGAGCTTGCGTTCGAGTTCACCCTGCCTGACGGCTGGAACAAGCGGAATTCGCAGACGGCTGTGCTCGCCGGGAGCCCGGAGAAGGACGCGATGATTCAGCTCACGGCGGGGAGTGGCTCGGCGGAGCAGGCCGCCGAAGCATTCCTCTCGCGGGAGAGTATCGAGCAGACCGGCATTACCCGACGCACGGTGAACGGACTTCCCGCCGTTCTGGCCACATTCTCGACGCAGACCCGACAGGGGGTCATCGAGGGAATCGCGATGTTCGTCGAGCACGGCGGCCTGACCTACGCCCTGATGGGATATGCGCCGTCGTCACGAGTAGGACGCTACTCGGCGGCGGTGGAGCGCACGCTCGAGAGCTTCGCGCCGGTGAGCGACGAGGCCCTGCTCACGGTGGTGCCGAAGCGAATCGAGATCGTGAGCGTCACTGAAGATCTGACGGCCGAAGAGTTCATTCGTCTGTACCCGTCCACGGAAGAGACGGATGTGGTTCTCGAGATCAACGGACTTCGGCCCGGCGAGTCGATCCCCCAGGGGACGTTGCTCAAGCGGATCACGGGGTCGGGAGGCCCGGCCGGAAGCTGATCTGTGGAATCGGGGCTCCTGTAGCACGCGTCACACCGTTGTGGCGCGCATCCTGCACTTCCGCCCGGGTGCGTGAACTTGTTCGGGGGCCCGGAGATCGCCGGCGGCCCCACGAAAACGGCCGGATCCGGGGGAAATCGTGTTTTCACCCAGACAGGGTGAGGCGAAGCCGGAGTCCGCGCACTGAAGGAGGGACCCTTGCATTACGCCACGAAGACCGGCGCGGCGCTCGCTGCCGCGCTCCTTCTCGCGATTCCCGGGACGGGGATCGCTCAGGTGGATGGGACGTTCTCTGTCGAGGCGCGCGGCGGAGCGGCGATTCCGGTTGGTACGCTGGACGACCTGACCGACTGGAGTGGGACGGCAGGCGGTACGCTGGTGTGGCACTTCAACCCGTACTGGGCGATCCGCGGCGACGTCGACTGGATGCACCTGCGGGCGGGAGAGAACGATCTGGCGTTCGACGGTATCGCTTCGCCTCCGATGGACCTGCTGTTCTTCGGTGGTGGGATCGAGGTCAACTTCGCCAAGCCGAAGTACCAGGACGTGCCGTTCACGTTCATCGCGAACGTGGGAGCCGGTGTGACCCAGATGTCGACCGACAGTGGATGGCTTCCGGGCCACCCGGCGTCGGGCTTCGACGGGACCTACCTCACCTTCAAGGGTGGAGGCCAGGTCGGCTGGCAGTTCTCGCCGCTGATCAACGTGTTCGTATCGGTACAGGGCTTCATGATCCTGGTCGACGAAGAGGACTCGAGAGTGTTCGAGGATCCGATTGCCGGGATCGAGTCGTTCCAGACGGCATTCGTGATTCCGATCACGGCGGGAGTACGCCTCACCTTCTGACGTCTTCGCAGCATTCGACGTCCACAAGCGCGGCGGCTTCGGTTTGACGGAGCCGCCGCGCCTCGATTCCCCCCGGACGTTGCTCGTCGCCCTCGCGCACCCTGATGACGAGGTGGGCACCATAGCGGCGATCGCCAGCCAGGCGGCAAGAGGCGACCGGGTCGTTCTCATGTGGCTGACTCGCGGGGAAGCGACCGATGCCTACGGGGGGCTTCCGGTCGAGGAAGTCGCCGCCCGTCGGGACGCCCTGGCGGCCCGCGTCGGAACACTCCTTGGGATCGAGACCCTGTTTCTCGACTTTCCCGACACGGCGGTGGAAGCGGGCCACGAGTCCGCTTCGCGGGTCGCGCGGATTCTGGCCGATATTCGTCCTGACGCTGTTCTCACCTGGGGCGATGCGTGGGTGCGCGGCATGCGGCATCCGGATCACCAGGCGACCGGTCGAATCGTACGGGATGCGATCACGCTGGCCCGGATCCGTCGTGCCGTCGAGCCGAACGCACCTCACCGGGGTGCGGCACCCGTGTTCACCTACCGCGGCCTCCACTCCACCCTGCCGGCTGTCGCCATCGACGCCGAACCCTGGTTGGACCAGATTTTCGCCGTGGCCGACATATACCATGAAGAACTCCAGTTCCCCGATCGTCGATGGCTCGAGAGCCGTCTCCGGACCATCGGTGCACGCTGGGGTCTCGAATGGGCGGAGGAATTCGACGCGTGGGAGACGGAGGGAGGCCTCGTCGACTCTCTGCTTCCAGCCCGGCAGGCCGGTCTCGGACCACACCCCGAACGGATCGACACGAGCTCGCCCGCCACCAACTGAAAAGACACAGCTTCTGGTGCGATTCGCGTGTCGGTCCTAGGATCACCCAATGCACGTCTTCGCCTTCAGCCCGGGCAGATTTTCCGGGCAGGGATGCGGTGACGCCCGAGGCTACGATTTCCAGAGGAGTACGGTACCATGATTCCGTCGATGCGCACGATTTCGATTCCTGCGGCACTGCTC
>CBDUVN010000172.1:0-3130 GCA_965370685.1 uncultured bacterium
TGCGCGTCATACAGCTCCTCAGCGAGGGCGAGCACGGTGCCCGGCTCGAGCGCGTGGGTCGAGAACGCCGGACGGCCCAGCGGGCCGAGCGGCCTGGCGAGAAACGGAGAAGGTCCGGCCGCCGCGGCGTCCACGAACACGACCAGGTCCGAGTTCGCGACCTGGTCCGCGTGCTCCACCTGGAGCTGATACGTCGACTCCACTGTGACCCCCGGGATGCCGAGCGCCTCCAGCCGGTCGGCGAGGCACGGCCCGAGTCCGTCATCGAGCCGGCCCGGATTCCCCCAGCACAGCACCAGCACGCGCTCGTCCGCGTCGTGCCGGATCGATCGCTGTGGGGTCTCGGTGTTCATGCTTCCTCCACTCATCCGCTCCTCCGTCCTTCGGCTACGATCCTCCCCCCGGCGTCGTGCACCTCCACCACCAGCGGCATCTTCCCGAGGGCGTGGGTCGCACAGGAGAGGCACGGATCGTAGGCGCGAATCGCGACTTCGATGTGATTCAACAGCCCCTCCGTGATCTCCGTTCCGGAGAGGAACTTCCGGGCCACCGACTCCACGGCCCGGTTCATCGGCTCGTTGTTGCTCGTTGTCGAGACGATCAGGTTCGCCTGCATCACGGTGTCATCGTCCGCCACGACGTAGTGGTGGAACAGCGTGCCGCGCGGCGCCTCGATCACTCCGACCGCCTCGTTGCGCCGTTCGCCCTGCAGCAGCAGCTCGTCTCCCTCGATATCCGGATCGTCCAGCAGCCGCTCGATCTCCTCGATCGCCGACAGCGTCTCGATCATCCGGGCCCAGTGGTAGGCGAGACTCATCGTTCCGGGCACGCCGCCCATCGCCCCGACGAACTCGACGCGCGCCTCCTCCGCTTCAGGCGTTTCGATCCGGTCGCATACGGCCAGGCGGGCCAGCGGGCCGACCCGGTACCAGCCCGTCTCCGGCCCGAGCTCCCGCAGGAACGGGAACTTCATGTACGACCACGGGCGGACCTCCTCGATCAGCACGTCTGCGTATCGGTCGACCTCGACGTCATCGAGGATCTTCTCGCCGGCGGCATCGACCGCCCGCAGCACCCCATCGTACAGGTCAAACGTCCCGTCCGGTCGCACGAGTCCCAGGTGATTCGAGGGGAAGGCGGCGAAGTCCGCGACGAAAGCCAGGTTGTCGAGCGTGTAGTCCCGGGCGATGCCCACGGCCGCCCGCGCCCACTCCTTCTGCTGCGGGATCTCCGCGGAAAGCTCCTTCCGCTCGGCAGACGTGAGGCTCCGATTCACGCCGCCGGGGATCGCCCCCGTGCCATGAATCTTCTTGCCCGCGGTGGCCTTGATCACCTCCTGGCCGTACTTCCGCATCAGGATTCCCTGGCGGGCGAGCTCCGGGAACGCACCCGCGACACCCAGCACGTTCCGCATCGCCGGCTCGGCATCGAACCCGAACAGCAGGTCCGGCGAGGAAAGGTGGAAGAAGTGCAGGGAGTGGGACTGGAAGATCTGCCCGTAGTGCATCAGGCGGCGGATCTTCTCCGCGGTCGGCGTGAGCTCGTCCACGCCCACGATCCCGTCCATCGCCTTGGCGGCCGCCAGGTGGTGGCTCACCGGACAGATCCCGCATAGCCGCTGCACGGCGACGGGCATCTCCCAGTACGGGCGCCCCTGGATGAATCGCTCGAAGCCCCGGAACTCCACGATGTGGAGCCGGGCGCTCTCGACGTTTCCGGCGGCATCCAGGTCGATCGTGACCTTTCCGTGCCCCTCGACCCTCGTGAGGGGCTCGATCACCACGCGTTTCGTCGTGCTCATCGGTCCCTCCTCAGTCGTAGCGGATGAGGCCCGGGGGAAGCTCCACCGGCTCGCCGGCGAGCAGGGCCGACAGTGCGGCCCAGAACGCTTCGGGCGAGGGCGGACATCCCGGCAGGTGCCAGTCGATGTGTACCACCTCGTGCAGCGCGTACACCCGGTCGAGCAGGCGGGGAATCTCTGCATCTCCCGGCGGCAGCCCCGACGGATTGTGGACCGTCGGTCCGTCCACGTAGGCCTCCCGCAGGCACTCCTCGAGCGGGACGAGATTCCGCATGGCGGGGATTCCGCCCATCGTGGCGCAGTCGCCCACCGACACGAGCACGTCGCAGTGCTTCCGGAAATCCCTGATCGTGGCGATGTTCTCTTCGTTCGCGCAGCCGCCCTCGACCAGGCCGACCGCGCACTGTCCCTGGAACTCCTTGTAATCGTTGATCGGCGATCGGTCGAACTCCACCAGCTCGGCCAGATCGAGGAAGCGCTCGTCGAGATCCAGCAGCGACATGTGGCATCCGAAACAGCCGGCCAGCGAGGCCGTCGCGATCCGTGGCCTGGACATGGTTCTATTCCTCCTGGCGGACGGGCTCATCGGCTCCGCCCGCTTCGATATCTGATCCGATCGGTGCGTCGTCGAACTTGCGCGACCCGATCGGCACGGTGAACCCCTCCCGCTTGCGGACGAGCGCTCCCACCGGGCACACGTCCACGGCCGCGTCCGTCACATCCAGCTCCGTGTCGCACAGCCCGGAAGCCGAGCCGACTGCGATGCGGCGGTCCGGTCCCCGTTCCGTGAACCCGAACACGGTCTTGCCGTCCAGGTCGCGGGAGGCGCGCACGCAGCGAGCGCAGAGGATGCAGCGGTTACGGTCGAGGAGGACGTCCGGGTGCGAGGCGTCCACCTCGCGCGGCTTCCAGTGGTGCTCGAACCGCGGCGCCGCGATTCCCAGCCGGTAGGCCAGGGCCTGGAGCTCGCAGTTGCCGCTCTTCTCGCACGCCATGCAGAAGTGGTTTCCCTCGGCGAACAGCAGCTCGACGAGGGCCCGGCGCCACTCCCGCAGGCCCGGCGTGTCGTTCTCGACCACCGAGTCCGGCTGGGCGGGCTGCGTGCAGGCGGAACAGGGGCGGCCGTTCGCCTTCACCGTGCAGACGCGGCAGCCGCCGAACGGCTCCAGCTCTTCGTGCCAGCACAGGCGGGGGATCCAGATTCCGGCGGCCTGCGCCGCCTCGAGTATCGTCATCCCCGGTCTTGCCTCGACCGGGACGCCGTCTATGTAGAACGTGAAGCTCTCGCTCATCGGAACGGGCTCCGGGTCAGGGGTGCGAGGGCGCACG
>CBDUVN010000173.1:0-3102 GCA_965370685.1 uncultured bacterium
ATCCAGCTGGTAGCGAATCCAGCTGATAGCGAATCCAGCTGGTAGCGAATCTAGTCGGAGCCCGACGCGATCCGGTCGCGAAACAGCTCCGCCAGCCGGAGGGCGATCGGCCCCGGAAGCCCGTCACCTACGTTGCGACCGTCTACCTGGATGATCGGGAGGATCTCCGTCGTGGTGCCGGATAGAAATAGCTCATCCGCGCCGTCGAGCTCCTCGAGCAGGATTGGCCGTTCGTCACACGGAATCCCGTGCTCCCGGCACAGCTCGAGCGTTACGGCCCGGGTGATGCTCGGCAGGATGTAATTGCTGCGAGGCGCCGTGCGGACCTCTCCGTCAATGACGCCGAAGAAACTCGACTTCGTGCCCTCTAGCGCGACACCGTCCCGTACCAGCACGGCCTCGAAGGCTCCACGCTCGTGTGCCTCCTGGGCGGCCATGCAGTTCGGAAGCAGCGCCACTGTCTTAATGTCGCAGCGGGTCCAGCGGTGGTCCGGTGCGGTAATCACCGGCACGCCGACAATGGGATCGACCGACGAAGTGAACGGGCGAACGGTAGCGTACACCGTGGGCTCGGTCTTCTCATCGGGGTAGTGGTGAACTCGCGGCGCCACGCCCCTCGTGATCTGCAGGTACAGCAGCGCGTCCGATTCCGACAACTCGTTCCTGTCGATCAGCTCGAAGCAAAGCGTCTCGACCATGCTCGCCTCGACGCCATCGATCCGCAGCGAACGTAAGCCGTCGACCATGCGTGCGAGGTGAGCCTGCAGCTCGAACGGTCGGCCGCCGTAGAACCGGACGACCTCGTAGATTCCATCGGCGAACAGGAAGCCCCGGTCGTCGGGTGATATCCGGACCTGGTCCCTGTCGAGATACGAGCCGTTGAAGAAAACGATGTCGGGCATATCGGATCTGCACCGGATATGTGAAGTGTGGCAGGACGGGAATCGTAACTTTCCGTCCACGGCGACCGTGAGGCGCGAATATAGCGCCCGGAGCGGCCCGCGTCCCGCCGTGTACGAGCCTGGTGCCCGGGAGGCCGAGGGCTGACCCCGGGGAAGTCCGACGGAGACTATTGCACTATTGCACTTCCGCGTGGTCGGTTGTCCCTTGGGGTCTCACGGGATCGAACCCGTACGGTCCCGTCGTATTCTCTATCGGAGGCATAGATGGCGTATCAGCCCGGCTGCCAGGGCCGTGTCGTGGTCGGCACTCTCCCCGAGTCCGTACAGCGGGGGCTGGTCGCGATTCCCGGTGACTGGCTCGAGTACGACCCGCCGAGCCGCTCGATCGTCGTCCGGCACATCGAGCCGACGGATGATCCGGTCCTTCCGGCGGTAACCGTCGAGCTGGTCCGGATTCTTTCGGTGATCCCGTTCGAAAACCTGGCGGGGATCGAGGGTGGCGATCTTTTCGTGCACATCGAAGAAACGGGGCGGCTGGTTCGGCTGCGCGTCGAGCCGGGTGGTTCGCTTCATATCCAGTGGGCCCGCCCGGGATACGAGGGGGCGACGAAGCGGGCGTGGGGCGATGGCCACGAGATCGTGAACGAACCCTGGAACCACAGGTTGAATGGCGAGGTGACGTTCGGCGCTGACGATCCGGAGTCGGCCGCGGCCGGTCTTCGGGAGCTGGCTGACACCTACGAGGGGCTGCATCCGGAGGGCGATTTCGTCGCGTCCGTCGAAGGATCTCGTGTAAGCGTCACTCTGCGCGAAGTGAATCTGGACGGGAAACTGCTGGTCGAGACCCTGCAGCGCCTGGCGAGCTCGCGGAGTCTCGAGGGCCGGTTGGATGTAGGCTCGTTCCGCGAGCTCGCCCCGGAGCAGCTCGTCCGGATTCTGTTCGAGAAGGGCGAAACCTGGGTGCAGCACCCGATGCTCTGGACCTGAGACAGCCGGACAAAGACACCAAGTAACGCGCCTGAGGAGAAGCTCCGTGCTCGACTACTTCCTTACTGACGAACACAAGATGATCCGCGACATGGCCCGGACGATCGCGGACGAGGTCGTGCGGCCGGTGGCGGCGGAATACGACCGGAATGGTGTATTTCCCTGGCCGGTCGTCGAGAAAATGGCCGAAGCGGGGCTGTTCGGCGTGTACATCGGAGAGGAGTACGGCGGAATCGGTGACACCGATCGCACGATGAACATGGTGCTGGTCACCGAAGAGGTGTCGAAGGCGTGCGGCGGGATCGCCCTCTCGTTCGCGGGAACCGCACTCGGGACGCTGCCGATCATCATCGCCGGGAACGAGGAGCAGAAGGCGAAGTTCCTGCCGGCGATCGCCGCGGGGAAACGGCTGGCGGCGTTCGCGCTCACGGAAGCGCAGGCCGGCTCCGACGCGGCGGGAATCCGTACGACGGCGATCCGGGACGGCGATCACTACGTGCTGAACGGGGTCAAGCAGTGGATCACGAACGGCGGGGACGCCGAAGTCTACACTGTCGTCGTGATGACGAATCCCCAGAAAGGTCCACGCGGCGCCAGTATCCTGGTCGTGGAGAAGGGGACTCCCGGGTTCAGCTTCGGGAAGGAAGAGGACAAGATGGGCATCCGGGCATCGTCGACCCGGGAGCTCGTGTTCGAGGACTGTCGCGTCCCGGTCGAAAACCTGCTGGGCCGCGAGGGAACGGGATTCATCACCGCGATGAAGACGTTCGATGCGTCGAGGCCGGGCGTCGGAGCACAGGCACTGGGGATCGCACAGGGTGCACTCGATCTCGCAGTGGACTGGGCGATCACGCGTAAGCAGTTCGGCTCGCCTGTATCCTCGTTCCAGGGCCTGAGGTTTCTGCTGGCGGACATGGCGATGCAGGTCGAGGCGGCGCGGGCGCTGATCTACGCCACGTCCCGGCACATCGACGGCAACCCCAGGGACCGGTCGACGATCTACTCGGCGATGTCCAAGTGCTTCGCCTCAGACGTCGCGATGCGCGTCACCACGGACGCCGTCCAGGTGTTCGGGGGCTCCGGCTATATGCGGGACTACCCGATCGAGAAGTACATGCGTGACGCGAAGATCACGCAGATCTACGAGGGAACGAACCAGATTCAGCGTGAAGAGATCAGTCGGATCCTGATCGGCGAGCACATCGCGGGTCAG
>CBDUVN010000174.1:0-3072 GCA_965370685.1 uncultured bacterium
GCCGAGGGTGCTGTCCGCATTCCGCCTCTCCACTCCCAGCTGAAGCCGGGCGGGGGCTCTTCCATGCGCTGCGTGATTCCCTGCGCGGCCCATAGAAGCTGACCGAGATCGGCGAGCCGGAGAGGATCGGCGGAATAACGACGAATCGATCTTCGCTGCGACAGGGCCTGCTCGACGGAAACCGGGCCTTCGAGCCGCGGTTCGGGAAGCGGTATCGGATTCACAGCGTCGGCCGACTCCTGCGCGAGGGCGGGGCAGACGAGGACGAACGCCACTTGCACGAGCGCGAGAACGAGAACGAGGAACGGGATCCGGCGGAACATGACGGCTCTCCCTGTTGTCGGGCGGACGGAGAAGGCGATGCGCGGGCCTCGGTGGGAAGTGTAGGCCGAGTCCGCAGGGAGGACCAGAAGCGCCGAGGTTCCCAACCGTTCCCGGGTTCAGCCCCCGAATCAGTGCAGGGACAATCGATGTGAAGAGGGGGGCGGCGAACCGCCCCCCTCTCTTCAACCGACCCAGGGCCAAAAAACTCGGTTCAGGTGGGAACTGCCACCAGTTTGGAGCCGGCGATTTCGAAATCCGTCTCGCACACCGTTGCCCCCCCCGACGAAATCTCTTCGACGGCCGTGCCGCTGAACGTCGGTACATTCCGCGAGTCCGTGAGAAAGCGAACGTCCCACGTTTGATTGGAAAGTTCACCATTACCAGCGTCCACCGGTCCAGTTTCACCGACGAAGACACCGGTCTCGACCACGTACGCGCCGCGAATCGGTACGGGCGATTCCTCGATCAGCACGTCCAGCGTGACCGTGCCGTTAGTGGAAAACGTGCTCATCTCCGCGTCCACTGCGAAGGAGCTGGGACTGTCCTCGCAGGTAGTCGAGGCCGGGACGAGGCGGTAGTTGACGATCCACGCACCGTCCAGGTCTGCCGGTGACGGGATATTGATCGTGATTGCCGGGGCGAAGAAACCGGATTCCTTCCCGTCGCACGCCTGGAGTACCAGCACGGCTCCGAGCACGAGCACCAGATGGACCAACCGCCCCCCGAAGGCCTTTGCGTCCGGCATCCGGAAGGGGAGGCGAGCCCTGATTCCTCTTGTGTATTCCATTGTCGCCTCCTCAGAGCTTGTAGTTGACGCCGGCGCCGAGTTCCCAATTCGTGTCGGCGTCGTCAGAACCGCCGACAAGATATCGAATCGTGCCTCGCAGATTGAAGTCATCGGTCAGCCCCCAGTCGAGGCCGCCGCCGAACATCATGCGCAGTCCGTTTTCCGAACGATTCTCGGTCGCCGACGTGGAGAAGTCGGTGGCGACGTCCGCGCTGTTGAACATCCAGCTGACTCCCAGCATCGGGAATGCTTCGAATCGACTCGCGAATGGGAACCGCCACCCGCCGTATACATCGATCTGCCAGATGTCGAGGTCGACAGTACTCGCGCCTTGAGTCGGGTATGACTGGGTAACGCTGACCGACTTGAATCCTCCTCCGAGCCCGGCGAAGAATGGTCGTCCGGACCACAGGTTGCCGAATTCGTAGTAGGCGCTGAATCCGATGCTCGAATCATCGGCAGAACAATTCCCGATACCATCCTGGGCACAGGCTGTCGACTCGAGGTTCGTGAAGTTCGACCAGGTCACACTGAGTCCGAGTCGCGCTCTCGAAGACCCTTCGAGCAGGGCTGAGTCCCAGGTGGACCCGTTAGGTGCGGTCTGGGCAGCTGCGGTCGTGTCGGTGATCGCCATTGAGCCGCCCTCGAACAAGTCGATTACCGCCGCGCTGGTCTCCCGCCAGTACACCGTGCCCAGCTTCCGGCAGTCGCAGTTCGGATCCTGACGGGCCCGATCACAATCGTCGCTCACCTCTCCCGGAGGCAGAAGCACTACCTCGGTCGTGCCCCGGCAACTAACCATGTGGACTCCGACCGGTGTTCCCTTGCCGAGATTCAGCATGTCGAAGTCAATCGCCGTGGTCCCATCTGCCCCGGTCCGGCCAAGCTGCACTTTCTGACCGTTCACGATCGCCGTCACGTGGATCGGAGTGGAGGGAGCTGTGCCCGCGCTGACGATAGAAAAGTCCAGGGATTCCTGCGCGACCACCGGCGTCTGGTATGCCACCAGGAGCCCGGTGATAGCGAGGGCCCACAGGAGTTTTTGCTTCACCATCGACCTTCCTTGCTCAGGGCGCGTTTATGTCCGCGACCGGTTCACAGATGACCATCGCGCGGATCCGCCGGCGCCCGTGTGGCGGTGCGTTTTGCAGAGTCGAGTCTCCACGATCGAACAACATGAACCAGAACGTGAAGGTGTGACAACCCCGGGTGTCGGACCGGAATTTGGCGACCTCCCGTTGCCCCGATCGACCCCTTCGGGCGATCTTGCCCGCGATGACAGACCAGACTCCCAGCTATCAGCGCTTTTTCGCGGAGCTCAAGCGCCGCCGCGTGTTCCGTGCAATGGCGGTCTACGGAGCCGTCGCGTTCGGCGTGCTCCAGGCCGCTGATGTACTGATTCCGGCTCTTCACCTGCCTGAAACGATGATCACGGCGATCGCGGCTCTCGCGCTGCTCGGGTTCCCGCTCGCCATTGCCCTCGCATGGGTATTCGACCGTACGCCCGATGGCCTGACCCGGACTCAGGAAGCCGGGACCGGTGAGATCACGACGATGGTCTCACAGCCGGCGGGCCGCCGGTGGCCGGCTGGGATCGCGGCGGTGGTCGGCACCGCTCTTCTGGTGTCCGGGGTCTGGTGGGTGATGGGTCGCAGCGACGACTCGGGAGCACCTGCTGCAGGCGAAGACACGAATCCCGCCGCCGCTTCAAGCGCGGATGCGGCGGTCACGAGGCCCGCGCGCGCCGATGCGCATGAGACCTCGATCGCCGTTCTTCCGTTCGTCAACATGAGCGGCGACCCGGACAACGAGTACTTCAGCGACGGCCTCAGCGAGGAGCTGATCAACGCCCTCGTAATGGTCGATGGACTGAAGGTCGTGGCTCGCACGTCGGCATTCGCGTTTCGCGGACAGGAGCGCGACGTGCGCGAGATCGGGGCGGAACTCGGCGTCGAGCACGT
>CBDUVN010000175.1:0-3008 GCA_965370685.1 uncultured bacterium
ATCAGGGGACGAGCGGCGGCTCGTCCTCCATCTCGACGATCCACAGTCCGGACGCGCTGTCCGAAGCGTAGATCTTTCCCTTGAATGGCTGCGCACCCCACGTGTCGGTCGAGTTCGGCCAGCTTCCCGTACCGTCTTCAGTCATGTACCAGGCGATCTCCCGGCCCTGGCGGTACAGGTCTCCGCGCAACTCGCCGGAGATGTCCACTACCCGCAGACCGGCCTGGTAGTATCCGATGTACAGCTTGTCGTCCTCGGCCCACAGGTTGTGCGATCCCGCCTCGGGGACGCGGTACCACCCGACCTTCCGGGGGGTGTCGATGTCGCTGACGTCGATCACGTGAATGTAGCCGCGCGGGCCGTTGACGCACTCGGCGCAGCCGAAGATCTCGTCTCCGGTGAACACGTAGTCGCCGTACCGGATCGCGTGGTGCGTGTTCGCGTAGCTCTCGGAGCCGAGCCGATAGCTGTACGTGAACTGCGACACAAGCGCGGGTTCGGTGGGCGTGCCACCGTGCGTGCCGGCTCCGATGTCGATGATCACGACGCCGTCGTTCCAGTACGACAGGTAGGCGTAGCCGTCGAGCACGGTTACGTCGTGCAGGAACCGGTCAGGGTTCGGCAGTTGCCAACGCCCGACCTCTTCGGGAGCGGTCGGATTCGAGACGTCGATGATGTGAACGGCTCGCGTGCCATAGTGGACCGCGTACACGAGGTCATCCACGATCCAGGTGTTGTGGACGCCCCCGGTGAGGCCGTCGGTGTAATGACTGAGTTTGCGAGGGTGGGCGGGATCGGTGATGTCCAGCACCGTGATCCCGTTCTTCCGGTCGGAGGCATGCTCGCTGGTCACAACGGCCAGGGAGCGGGCGTCGTTGATCTTCACGTCGTTCACCCGCCTGCCGTCGAAGGCGATCGAATCGACGATGACCGGGCTCGCGGGATCGCTGATGTCCCAGGCGTACATCAGGTTTCCGTGATAGGTGCCGGTGTATACGTAGTCCCGCCCGTCCTGCCCCTCGAAAGCCCACAGATCGGTGGTCGCCTGGCCCGTAGGAACGACCCCGTGCGCCACGAGGCTGATCTCACGTCTCGGCGGCCGTGGCAGGGCACGGACCAGCGCATCGTGCCAGACACCCCCGATCTGCGCCGTGACGCGATACAGACCGGGCTCATTCGGCACGATCACGCCAGTGCGTCCGTCATCCGCGTCGACCTGGAGCGCGTCGAACGGCTGGTCCTCCAGGGCTTCCCAGCCCCAGTGCACGCTGCCCCCGGCGACCGGCTGCCCGGCGTCGTCGAGCGCTACAGCAGTCAGACGCAGTACGTCTCCCACCCGCACGGACGCCGAGCCGGGTTCGACGCCAAGCTTGCGGATCGGGTTCTCTACCACCCGGATCTCGGTCGTGCCGGAAGCTCCATCCGCTGCCGCCGTAAGGCGGGCCGTACCGGTCCGGTTCGCGTACACGAGTCCCGCCGGGCCGACTTCGAGCACGTCCGGATCGGAGGATGACCAGCGGATGGCTGCATCTTCCCGGATGCCGCCGGATGACGACGCACGGGCGGCGAGTCGTTCACGTGTCCCGACGTAGATCTCTCCGGATCCGGCATCGATCTCGACCTGCTCGACCGGCGGGTGGCGCACGACCACGTGCGTCCAGGCCTTCAGGTCCTCGTACCCGATCCGCCCCGGCGCCCAGCGTCTGATGCGCGTCTCGATCACGGTCTCGCCCGGCCGGATCCCGGTCACCAGGCCCGCTGCCTGGTCGACCGACGCCTCGGCTCCCTGCGTCCACACCATCATGTCAGGGTTCAGCACGCGATTCCCGGACGCATCGTACGCCGTCACGGTGATCGGCACCCGCTCACCGACGGCGAGCACGATCGAATCCGGCTCCATCACGATTCTCTCCATCTGCGGCGGAGTGGCGTCCTGCGGCGGGGTGGCGTCCTGCGCCAGGAGCGGACTGGCGGCGACCACGGCCGCGATCACTGCCAGCACTGGAGCCATTAGCAGGTAAGACGGCCTGTGCGGGGACGGGGAGAATCTCATCGTGTCACTTTCGCTGGAGAATGGGCTCGGAGACGCTCGCCCAGAGTAAACAGGGTCGGTGCAGGTGGGAAGGTGGGAATTCAGCCGTCGAAGATCTCGCGGGCCGTTTCTCCTTCGCCCAGCCTGCGGTAGGCTTCACTCCGAAGCCCGTTTCCGCCTCCCGCCGCCGTGAGCCGGTCGGAGCCGGCTCCGATGTGGAACATCACCGCGAGCAATACCCTGGCGATCTCCTCCCGCGCTGCTTCCTCGGACAGGCCACGCTCACGCATCGCGTCGAATGCCGCTCGCGCTTCTTCATTCCTCTCGAGAATCGGTCCGACGGCCCCCTTGAGCAGGGGGTAGGCCTCGGCAGGCGATCGCGGGGTCAGCGGGTCGTGCTCGTCCATGACTGGCACAGTCCGGATCGAGGTCCGACTCCGCAAGCCGGGTTGCGGCGCGGCGCGACCCCGGGCCTCTTGCTCCACATGCCATTCGAACGATATCGGGAGATCATCCCGGACTGGAATCAGTTCATGGATGCCGTCTCCCGACCCGAGACGACGACGATCCGCGTTCGAACCGGCCGGATCGAGTCCGACATCCTGGTGCCCCGGCTCGAACAGCAGGGGTACCGCCTGGTTGCCGTCGACGGTCAGCCGGACTTCTTCAGGGTCGAGGCCGAGCCCCGCTCGATCGCTCTCACGCTCGAGCACTGGCTGGGTCTGTTCTACGTACAGCGCGCTTCGACCGGGCTCGCCGCCCCGATTCTAGACCCGAATCCAGGCGAGCGGGTGCTCGACCTGTGCGCCGCTCCGGGTGGCAAGACCACACATCTCGCCGACCTGATGGAGGACCGGGGACCGCTCGTCGCCGTAGAGCCGAACGAGGCGCGGATCCGGGCCCTGGCCGGGAATGTGTACCGCACGGCGCACGTCAACGTGCTGACCGTGGCGGCAGACGGGCGGTTCTTTCCCGG
>CBDUVN010000176.1:0-3000 GCA_965370685.1 uncultured bacterium
ATGATGGGCCATCGTGAGCTGTGGAAAGCCCTTCTCGAGAAAGACCGGATCCTCCCAGGAACAAGCGGGGCCGCTGCTCCTGCCATCCGCCCTCCGGTTAGGCTCATGGAGCCTGACCCCCCATGGATTGGGGCGCGTCGGTCGACCGGGCCCGATCGCCGGCCGGCGCGACGAGGGGCGGGAGGCAGCCGACCTGCTCGCCGAGTTCCTCAGCGCTCACTTCGAGGGCGAGGTGATCGTCGATTCCGCAGGATACGGTCCCCTCGCGCTCACGGCCGCGTCGAGGCTCCTGTTGCCGCTGGTGTTCGGGGTCTGAGGGGGAAACGGGTGGATGGTATCTTATTCGGACCCGGGGCAGCCACCGTCAGTATAAGCACCCGGTGAAGCGAGGGTTGGTCACAGTGGCAGGAAAGCCGAGCCACGATCTTGCTGTCGGTACCCTCAGCAGCATTCTCAAGCAGGCAGGGCTGAAGTGACGAAGCGCTACTTGATTGTGATGGAAGGAACGAGCACGGGCTATTCGGCCTACTCACCGGACCTCCCGGGGTGCGTGGCCACGGGTGCGACGGAGTCGGAAGTCGAGCAGCGGATGCGAGAGGCGATCGAGTTCCACGTCGCCGGCCTCCGGGAGCAGGGTCAACCCGTCCCTGAGCCGCAGAGTTCGTCCTCCTATGTAGAGATATCTGCCTGATCCCCTCCGGCTCGTAGTTCAGGCTCGATCGGGTGGTCACGTCTGGCCGCTCGCCCCCCGCCCGGTGCGCGATCGCGGTTCCCCCAACCCACCTGGCAGATGACACACGGTTGATACCCGACATCAGTCTGTCGGGAGACCTGGTCATCGGACACGCGTCAGACGCACCGAGAGACCATTGATTGTTGTATATGTTCATCATATACTTCTGCCATGAACGAGTTTCCCGGGGAACTCACGGCGTGCACCGGCTTCGAATGGGATGCCGGGAACGTCGACAAGAACTGGGAGCGCCACCGGGTCTCTGCGGCAGAGTGTGAGCAGGTCTTCTTTCAACGCCCGCTCCGCATCGCGCCGGACTCCAGGCATTCCTGGAACGAACCGCGATATGCAGCCCTCGGGCAGACGGTTGGTGGTCGGCGACTCACGATCGTGTTCACGATCAGGGACAGTTCGATCCGCGTGATCTCGGCACGCCTCATGAGTCGCCGCGAGCGGAGGGTCTATGAACGCGCGTAAGAAGAGTAAAAAGAAATCGGTGGTCAAAGAGCGGATTCCGCGGTTCCCCTCAGAGGACGAGGAACGGGAATTCTGGGCCGAGCACAACGTCGTCGACTACTTCGACTGGGAGAAGTCCGCGCAGGGCTCGTTGCCCGCGCTGAAGCCGTCGACCCAGACCATTTCGCTCCGTCTGCCCAAGGCGCTTCTGGAGGACCTCAAGACGCTGGCCAACGAACGCGATGTTCCGTACCAGAGTCTTCTCAAGATCTACCTGGCAGAGCGCGTCGCCCGGGAGCGGAGCAGGAGAATCTGATGGCGGCCAGGAAGCTGTCGCCGGTCCACCCGGGCGAGGTGTTGCTCGAGGAGTTCCTCGAGCCAATGGAGATCAGCCAGTATCGCCTGGCCAAGGACATCAGTGTTCCTCCCCGTCGCATCAACGAGATCGTTCACGGCAAGCGAGGTGTTTCCGCTGACACCGCTCTGAGGCTGTCACGTTATTTCGGTACGTCCGAGAGGTTCTGGCTCAATCTCCAGACCGGCTTCGATCTCGAGGTTGAGCGGGACCGTCTTGGGGATCGACTGGAGGCGGAAGTCCTGCGGCGAGCTGTCTGACCGCAGTTCGCTCGTGTCTGGCGTCTGAGAACCTCGCCTCACGCCCGGTGCGCGATCGCGGTTCCCCCCGCCCGTCTCGGGTCCGCCGCCGCCTCGAACCCCGTGTCAGGGCTCCAGCGGGCCGCTCCCACGCCTCCGAACATCATCGATCCGGCCGGCATCCGACGCCTCGGGAGCCTGATTTCCCCTACCGGCAGCCCGGGCTCGTACAGCGCCACCGGGCCGTTTTCTTCGATCGCCACGTGGAGCCGCGGGCGCTCGATCGCCTCGGCCAGGGACAGGCCGACGCGAAGGTGGCCGACCAGGGTCTGCAGGATCGCCGTCGTGATCCGGTCCGCTCCGGGTGAGCCGATCGCCAGGACCGTCCCGTCCGGCCGCCTGGCTACCGTGGGCGCCATGTTCGAGGGAATCCGGCGGCCGATCGGCCACGCGTGAATTCCCCGCCGGTTGAGCTCGAGCTCTCCCAGGCAGTTGTTGAGCCACAGGCCGGTCCCCGGGGGGATCGCGCCCGAGCCGTAACCCGACGACAGCGTCACCGAGACCGCGAGCCCGTCTGAGTCCACCACCGAAGTGTGCGTCGTGGATGGTGAGCTGACGAATCGGCCCAGCGGGCCTGGAACTACCTGCTCCAGCAGCCGACGCACCTCCCGCACCGGGTCGAGCGTCACATCCAGCGTACCGGTGCGGAAGCCGATCGCCGCCTGCTGGGCCCGGGCCATGAGCGCCAGGTCATCCGCAGTCCACGGGCCTTCCGGCCGGTCACCCAGCAGCAGCAGCATCGCCGCGAGCACCGCTCCACCCACCGCCGGGGGCGGGTTCGTCGCGACCTGCCACCCGTCCAGCTCCACGGTCAGAGGCTCCCGTTCGATTACCTCGTACGCGGCCAGGTCCCGCTCGGTGAGGATTCCGTCGTTGGCTTCTACGTCGTCAATGATCAGCCGACCGATCTCGCCCGTGTAGAAGTCCTGCGCGCCGAAGTCGGCGATTCGGCGCAGACTTCCTGCGAGGTCCGTCACGCGCACCGTCTCACCGGGATCGACGAGGCTGCCATCCGCGTGGTGCAGCGCTTCACGGCTGAGCGCGTTCCATCCGAACACCGATTCGTGCGCAAAGGACATGTAGGCATGGGCGGCGTACGACAGGGCGAAGCCGTTGCGGGCGTGCTGGTATGCCGGCTCCACGAGGTCCGCCCACGG
>CBDUVN010000177.1:0-2998 GCA_965370685.1 uncultured bacterium
GGGACGGCACTGGCTCACACATCACCATCGGCAATCCCGGCGTCAGCGGCTCCAACGGATCGGGAATGACGGCCGTCCCGCCCGGCATCAGGCCGGCACCGCCGCCGCCCAGGTCACCGAACTGAACACGAACCGCCTGCTCGGGCGGCGAACTTCCTGAACCTGGACGATTCCATGCTCAATCGAGACCGAGTCACTGTCCAGGCCCTGATCGCGATCCTGCTGCTGCTCGCCACCGCTTCTTTCGGCCAGGCCCAGACCGATGAGCCGCGTGTAGGTCTGACCCTCAGCGGCGGAGCGGCGCGTGGCTTCGCCCACGTCGGTGTCATCGAAGTGCTGGAAGAGCATGGCCTGCAGGTCGACCTGGTCACGGGCACGAGCATGGGATCGGTCATCGGCGGCCTGTACGCGATGGGCTACACGCCGGAGATGCTCCGCGACGTGAGCCTGCAGCTCGACTGGTCACGCGTGTTCAGCGACCAGCCGGAACGACGCAACCTCCCGATCGAACGGAAATCGGACGACGGGCGCGTCCTGTTCGTTCTCCCGATGAACGGGGTGATTCCCACCCTGCCGTCGAGCATCATCGAGGGCCAGCGGATCTCCCAGCTCCTGACGGGTCTCACCTGGCCCGCTCATCAGGTGACCGACTTCGCGATGCTTCCCAAGCCGTTCGGAGCAGTCGCCACCGCTGTCGACTCGGGACAGGCGATATCGCTTCGCAGTGGGTATCTGCCGGAGGTGATCCGGGCCAGCCTGGCGATCCCCGGCGTATTCGCGCCGGTCGAGATCAATGGCCGTCTGCTGATCGACGGTGGCATCGCCCGGAACCTCCCGGCGCAGGATGCCGGCGAGATGGGAGCAGACTGGATCATCTGCAGCGACGTGTCGGAGCCCCTCGCCTCGCAGGACAGCCTGAAGACCCTGGCCGCGATCCTGAATCAGACGGTCGCCTACCGGATGTGGGAACGCACGCTGGAACAGCGGGAGCTGTGCGATATCCTGATCGTAACCTCGGTGCCGAGCGCGATGTCCTCGAAGTTCGATCAGGCGGAGGAGATCATCGAGTACGGGCGGGTCTCGGCCGAGGCTGCCCTCGATTCTCTCAGTGCAGCCGGAATCGAGCTCGCGCCTGCCGCTGCATTCCGAGCACGTTCAGAGTCGAGCTGGGAGCCCGCGGCCGAGTCGGTCCGGCTCTCGTCGATTCGCATCGAGGGGATCGACAGGCACTCGCGCAACACGATTCTCAGAGCGATGCAGCTGGACACTGGAAGGGTCGTGTCGCCCGCAGACCTGGACCGGGCGATCTCCCGCCTGTACGACACCGGACTGTACAAGAACGTGTGGTACCGGCTGGAGCATGCGCAGACCGGCCGCCCGGAGGATGTCGCGTCCGGCCTCGCCGTCGGCGACTCGCCCGACGTGGTGATGGCCGTGGATGTGAGAGAGAAGAAACAGAATCAGCTCGGGGCGTCGTATCGGTATGACGGTCGCTTCAAGGCATCCATCCTCGCTACTACCCAGTTCCGCAACCTGTTGCTGGCGGGGTCGTTGCTGCGGGCGGATCTGAGGTTGGGCGAGCAGGGGCGATTCGCGGTGGACTTCGGCAAGCGCTGGGGGTGGGCGGCAGCTCCGATGCTCGCACTGCGGTTCGACAACAAGCGCATGCCGTTCGACATATTCGTCGACGGTGAGCGGGTGTCGGAGCCGAGTGTACGTTCGACCAGCATCCGGGGTCTGGCCGGACTCGGCTTCGGATATGATGCGTTCCTCGGCCTGGAGTTCGGTTACGAAGACGTGAACAGCGAGCCGGCACCGCTGGCCGAAGACTGGACCGCGGGCGACCAGGACTTCGCGACGCTTGCGGGCCTGGCCGCGATCGATCGATGGGATCGCGCACGGTTTCCAAGGCGCGGCTGGCAGCTGCTGGCGAAGACGCTGTGGGCGGATGAGTCGATCGGCGGCAGCGACTTTTCGCAGCACCTGCTGGACGTGCAGGGAGTCGTGCCGATCGCGGACAGGTTCGGAATCCTCGGTCGCGCGACGATCGGAACGACCGACGGGGATGACCTGCCGTCCAATTACCTGTTCTTCGTTGGAGGTGCCCAGCAGTACGACCTGTACCGGGACCGGCACTTCCCGTTCTATGGCCTCCGGGTGAACGAGCGCAGGGGGCGACACCTGCAGGCAGGAATGCTCGGGCTCCAATGGGAGTTCCTGCCCGATCTGTTCGCCCAGGTCCGCGGAAACGCGGCGGCGCTGCCCGAAGAATGGGAGTGGGATTCCGACGCGTTCTTCGGCGGCTGGGGTCTGACCCTCGGGGCCTGGAGCCGATTCGGGTCCGCCGCGCTCACCGTGGCCGGGGAGAATTTTTCCGAGTGGCCGAGGGTCGCGATCGACGTGGGATATCCGTTCTGACATCACGGACGCCGGGGTCGGCCCCGGGCCCGGGGCCGGTTCAGTCGAGGTAGCTGCGCAGAACTACCCTGTACGCCGGCAGATATCTCCGTGAATACTCCTCGGAGTGGTGGATCGCCGGGTATCCGTTGCGCGCCTGATCACCGAAAAAGGACTGAATCACGAGCCCCGACAGACGAAAGTCGTCTGAAATCGGCTCGCTGCACGCCGAGATCGCATCGAGCTCGATCCGGATCCTCGCGGTGTCCGGGGGAAGTGTCCCGGCCGTCCGCACGAAGGCGCTCAGCACCGTCTCGGGAGAGTAACCGGCTGCTCGCCAGGGCCGGAGATTCACGCGAACCAGTCGCCCGTCGCTCGACAGGGGCTCGAACATTTCTTCTGGCTCCAGCGGATCTTCCAGGCCGTCCCACTCCCGGTCGAGCCACCGGCGAGCCATGTCGGGATCCTCGATCGAGTGGGCCGGGCCAGCGACGGCCTGGTGCAGAAGCTTGTACAGGTCCTCGACGTTCATGGCCGGGTAACGGTCCGCGTGCCACCGGACCACCGGGGAGTAGCGGGCAACGGCTTCCTCGTCGCAGCC
>CBDUVN010000178.1:0-2994 GCA_965370685.1 uncultured bacterium
GGTTCGCCTCGTTCGATGTCGGATTCGGTGTCGTGCTGCCCGAAGACGCGGAGGTCGGCATCTCATATGGGATCGGAGTCGACGTCGCGAACCTGCTGATCAGAGGTACCGCGATCCGGTTCGGATTTCGTTTCTGGACGTCCGAGGACGAGCAACCGGACGGTCGGCTGGTGGATATCGACGATGCGATTCTCAGCATCATGGTCAAGAAGAACGTCACGCTGGGTCGCCTGGATGCGTACGGCGGGCTCGGCGCTGGTGGTCACTTCATCTCTGCCCGGTTTCATCAGCTGGGAGAGGAGGCCGAAAAGCGCAACGGCTTCCGGCCGGGCCTGGAGGGAATCCTCGGTCTCGAGTTTCCTGTGGTCGATCATGGATTCGTGAGCCTGTTCGCGGAGGGGCAGGGAAGTCTCGTGTCGGAGCTGTCGCAGCTGTCGCTGCACGGGGGGGTGCGGATCCGGTTCGACCGGCTGGGAACGGGGGGATGACGTCCAGACGATGGAATGGCTGGCGGAATGCGGGGCAGGCGGTATCATCACGAGCTATGTGCGATGGGCAGTGACCCGATTCGGTCCCGGCGATGCCAGGGAGGGAAAGACGTGAATCTCGGACGTGTGCTGGTGCATCGACGGATCATTTCATTCGGTCTGATGCTCGCGATCGCCGCCACTCCCGCGACTCTGTCCGGGCAGGACGCGGAGATGCCGCGGTTCCCATTCGGGACGCCGGTGGTTCTCATGCCGATGCAGTCTGTGCAGCCCCTGACGGAGGGTGGCTGGCCGGGCGGAGCGCTGAACGAGGAAGATGCGCTGCGAATAATGGACGCGGAACTCGAGTTCGTGCTCGCGGAGAGTCGCGGCGCGAGTGACTGGGCTCTTCCGTCCGAGGTCGTCAGGCGCGTGGACAGGAACCCGATTCTGCGGCTGGACTCCCGCCGCATGGCTTACCAGGGGTTGCTCGAGAAGCCCGTCAAACGCAAGCAGATCTACGAGCCGCTGCACAGTGAACTGCGCGCCATCTCAGCGCTGTTCGACACTCGATACGTGATCCTGCCGATCTCGCTGTTCGTGGAGGAGGACCCGCCCGAGCCGGAGGATGAAGCCGCCGAGGACGACCCGGCGAACGCGGGCGCTCCGGACGATGCGGCGCTCGATCCCGAAGATGCGGCCGCGACACCCGGCAGATACCGCGCTCATCTGCTGTTCGCGATGATCGACATCCGGATGAGCTCGATCGTGTGGTGGGGCCAGATCGTGAGCGATCCAGGCGCCGAGGACTCTCCGGCGCTGCTGGCGAGCCTCGCTGAGAAGTTCGCCGAGCAGGTGGCGCCGTCGTGAGTCGGACGACCTGCCGGGTGCGGTTCGCGGCGCTTCTTCTCGTGTCGATGGGCATGGTTCTTGGTTTCGCCGCCTGCCGGAACGCGCCCGATCTCACCCTGCCGACACCCGAAGAGCTCGAAGGAGTGTACGGCCCGGCGGTCGGCGTGGAGCTCAAGGGCAACGTCGTGGATGTGCGGGTGACCCAGCCGGCGGACCAGCTGCGTCGGGGCGGCTCCGTATGGGCGAAGGTGGGGCCGTACATCTACCTGTTCACGCCACAGACGCAGCAGTTGTTCGACAGCTATCCGGGTCTCGGTGGCGTGCAGGTGACCACGCTGGACGGGCGAGGACGGCTGATCGCCCGGGCCATGCTGGAGAGAGGAACGCTCAACGGCGTCACGTGGAAAAAGGCGATCGGCCTCGCGGGACGTGCCCGGCTGGAGGGCACCCAACGTCCGTCGTACATCCTGGATCTGATCGACTATGGCGAGGATCTCGTGGATCACGAGTACAGCTCGAGATACGTGAAGAGCGACCGATGACGCATACCGTAACCCTGATCCCGGGAGACGGAATCGGACCGGCGATCACCGAAGAGGTGGTACGGATCCTCGATGCGGCCGGCGCAGCGATCGAGTGGGAGCGGCACGAGGCGGGTATCGCGGCGGTGGAGCAGGGACATGACCTGCTGCCGCAGGAGACGCTGGACTCGATCGAGCGCAACCGGTGCTCGCTGAAAGGGCCGCTGACAACGCCGATCGGCGCGGGGTTCCGATCGATCAACGTAGCGCTTCGGAAGCACTTCGACCTGTATGCGAACGTGAGGCCGGTGGAGTCGATCGTGCCGGGTGGCCGGTACGAGAATATCGACATCGTCATCGTGCGCGAGAACACCGAGGGGCTGTACGCCGGGATCGAGCACTACATCGGGATGCGCCAGGATCCGCGGGCGGTGGCGGAATCGGTGATGCTGATCACGCGCTTCGCCTCGGAGCGCATCTGCAGATACGCGTTCGATTACGCGGTCGAGAGAGGGCGCAAGAAGGTCACCCTGGTCCACAAGGCCAACATCCTCAAGACCACGCAGGGCCTGTTTCTCGAGGTGGGCCGCGAAGTGGCGAAGAACTATGCCGACGCGATCGACTTCGAGGACCGGATCGTGGATGCCACGGCGATGCAGCTCGTGCTCGACCCGTACCAGTTCGACGTGATCGTGACTGAGAACATGTTCGGGGACATCCTGTCCGACCTCGCGGCGGGTCTCGTCCGGGGTCTCGGGTTCGCGCCGGGGGTGAACATCGGCAAGAATCTCGCGATCTTCGAGGCCGTACACGGCTCCGCGCCCGACATCGCCGGACGGGGGATCGCCAACCCCTCGGCGCTGCTCCTCGCCGCCTGCCTGATGCTCGAGCACCTGGGCCAGAATGAGACGGCGGCGCGGATCCGCCGGGCGCTGAAGACCGTGGTTCAGGAGGGGAAGACAGTCACGGGCGACCTCGGAGGAACCGCGAGCACGACGGCGTTTGCCGATGCGATCATCGCCCGGATCGATGCGGACACGTAAGCGGCTCGAGGTCGCCCCGACCGCCGAGAAGCCACGCGGAAGCTGTCAGAACTGCGGTGAAGAACTGCCGCAGTCCACGCTCGATGAGAACGGCTGGTGTCCGCAGTGCAG
>CBDUVN010000179.1:0-2990 GCA_965370685.1 uncultured bacterium
GTCCTGCTGGAGGTGGATACGGCCCGCCCGCTGGAGGTGATCGTCGAGTTCGAGCCGGTCCTGCAACTCGCGTGGCCAGGCGGATTCGGAGGTCAGTACCTGGGCTGGAGTGAGCAGCGGAAGGCGTTCATTCTGTCCGAGAGCCTGCGCAAGCGGAATGCCCTGATCGGATCTCCGTGGGCGGCCGAGGCCACGGCCCACCCGGCGCACCGGCTGGCCGACGCGCCGGCGACCTTCGTCATCCCCGTGGACCCTGAACGGGCTGAGCGGGAGCTGATCCCGATCGTCATCGCCGGCTCCACAGCCGGCCGCGACTCCGCGACCGCCGCCTACGATCGGATCCTGGCGAACGCAGCCGCCCTCCCGGGCCTGCTCCACGCATGGTCGGAGACGACGCTCGACCGCCTGGTCGAAATCGACACCCCCGACGATTCGCTCGACCTCGCGTTCACCTGGGCCGCCGTGAACCTGGCGGAACAGAGGGTGTGCAACCCCGACCTCGGATGCGGCTTCGTCGCCGGCTGGGGTCCATCGGGCTCGAGTCTCCGACCCGGATTCGGCTGGTTCTTCGGCGGTGACGCGATGATGACCTCGACGGCGATGGTCGTGGCGGGACAGACCGACCTCGTGGCCGAGGAGCTGAAGTTCCTCGCCCGATACCAGCGCGACGACGGCAAGATGCCGCACGAGATCTCGCAGGCGGCGGCCTCGATCCCGTGGTTCGAGGAGTACCCGTACCCCTACTACCACGCGGACACGACACCGTGGTGGATGGTCGCGGTGTGGCAATACTGGCGGGCGACCGGCGACGACGACTTCGTCCGCGACATCTGGCCGGCCTACCAGAAGGCGTGGAGCTGGTTCCTGGCCAACGAATCGGACGGCGACGGTCTGCTCGAGAACACGACGGCCGGACTCGCGGCGGTCGAGGTAGGCGAGCTCGGTGCCGGCCTGCACCAGGGCATCTACCTGGCGGCGGTCGGAACGGCGGCGCTCGAAGGGACCGCTCAGCTGGCCGGGGCGATCGGCGACGTTCAGATCGCTTCAGACGCGGAGCGCCTCGGTAAACGGGCGCGACAGGCGATCGACGAATCGTACTGGCTCCCCGAGGATGGCCACCACGCCTTCGCGCTCCTGCGGGACGGCGGGAAGAACCGGGAGCTGACCGCATGGTCGGCCGTCGGTGCGATGTTCGGTCTCTACTCGAACGAGCGGGCGGAAGGGACGCTGCAGAAGCTGGCGACAGGTGACCTGGCGACCGACTGGGGGGCCCGCATGCTCTCCAGCTCGAGCCCGCTGTACGATCCGCTGCACTACAACTCGGGCACGGTATGGCCGTTCGTCACCAGCTTCGTGGGCCTCGGGCAGTACCGGTACCGGCGCCCGTGGTCCGGGTATCCGTTCGTCGACGCGATGCGGCGGCTCACGTTCGACTGGGCGCTCGGCCGGCACCCGGAACTGCTGTCGGGGCGGTTCTACAATCCGCTCGACGAGACCGTGCCGCACCAGTTCTTCGCCTCCTCCGCCCTGCCGTCGATGTTCATCCGCGGCACGCTCGGCTGGGATCCGGACGCGTCGGCTGGACGGGCCCGCCTGGCCCCGCAGCTCCCTCCGGAGTGGGAGCGGATCGAGGTTCGGAAGCTGGCGGTCGGAAGCGAACTGCTCGACGTGAGGCTCGAACGCGCCGCGGGATCTGCCCGACTCGAACTCACGGGCTCCGGCGCCGTCGAGCTGGAGTGGGCCTGCGCGATCCCCGCGGGAGCGCGGAACGTCCGGGCGACGCGGAACGGGACACCGATCCAGGTTGTCGTCATCAAGGGCACGCACGACGGCGTGGCGACGATCGTTCTTCCGCCGGGTGAATCGGTGCGCGTCGCGGAGGTGACCTGGGACGGCGGCCTCGAGGTCGCCCCCCCACTCGCCGCCCCGCGGCCCGGAGAGGAAAGCCGCGGCGTGCGCGTCCTCGACTTTGGTGCCTCGGGGGACGGCTGGCGGCTTCGGCTCGAAGGTCCTTCGGGGAGCGATGCGGAGATCGATGTCATCGGAGAGCCTGTCCGCGTGGCTGGAGTCGTGGGCCGGACGCCCTCCGGCGTCGAAACGGCCGGCGGCGCGACCACCGGTACTGTGACAGCGACAGGCAGGCAGCCGGAGACGGGACGCACCACGCTGTCGGTCAAGTTCCCCGACGGCACCGGGTGGAGCCGCCTCGACGTCCACCTGGCGCCCGGCAGCTGAATTCAGCGGGTCGCCCCTGATTCGTCCGGCCCAAGGCCGAAGGTGGAACATGGGCCGGCCCGTGTCGTATCGCATACGCACACGACCGACTGGGACCACCGCACGATCGGCCACGTGCCGTCCTCCCGAACCATGCCATCCAGACAGGAGTTCGATATGGGCTATCCGTTCTCGCTTCCCGAGCTGGGCTACGACTACGACGCGCTCGAGCCGTACATCGACGCGCAGACGATGGAGATCCACTACTCGAAGCACTTCGCCGGCTACACGAACAAGCTGAACGCAGCGCTGGAGGGACACGAGAAGCTCCAGAAATTCTCTGTCGAGCAGCTGCTGTGGCACTTCGACTCCGTTCCGACGTCGGTACAGAACGCGGTGCGCAACAACGGCGGCGGGTACGTCAATCACAAGCTGTTCTTCAGGGGCATCGCGCCCGGTGGCCCGGCGGCACCCGACGGAAAGCTGGCCGACCTGATCGGTGACACGTTCGGTTCGCTGGACGCGTTCAAGGAGAAGTTGACTGCAGCCGCCGGCACGCGGTTCGGGTCGGGCTGGGGCTGGCTGGCCCTCAACTCGTTCGGCGACCTCGAGGTGTTCTCGACCGCCAACCAGGACAGCCCGCTGATGGACGGCTATGTGCCGATCATGGGGGTCGACGTGTGGGAGCACGCCTACTATCTCAAGTACCAGAACCGGCGCCCGGACTACCTGGCAGCGTTCTGGAACGTCGTGAACTGGGATGTCGTGGGAGACAA
>CBDUVN010000180.1:0-2944 GCA_965370685.1 uncultured bacterium
CTTCCGCCTGGGGACTTGGCTTGAGAAGCACCAACAGGGCGAGCGCCGCTACGCCCAGGCCGAGGATGGCCAGGACCCGTGCCACCGGACCCAGTCGTCCGAACGCCGACCCGACTCGTCCGAACGCCGACCTGACCCGTCCGAGGCCGCTCATCGTCCCGCCTCCCGATCCGTTTCCCGGTCGGAGTCCAGCTCGAGTGGGAACATCTGCTCGTCCATTCGCTCGTATTCCTCCTCGAGACTTCGCGCGGGATCGGCATCCGGAACCCATGCGCCGCCCAGGGATCTGTGCACGGCGAGCCGCGCCTCCGCGAGGGAGCGCTCCGCTCCGGCAAGGTTGTTCTGCGTGCTCGTCAGGTTCTGCTTGGAATCCAGGTACGCCAGGTAGTCACCCACGCCCCGCTGGAACGACCGGGACTGGAAGTCCACCGAGCCCTGCGCCGAGATCTGCTGCCGACGCAGGAATTCGTACCGCTCGGCCTGCTTGTCGAGATTCACCAGGCTCACCTGGACTTCCTTGTAGGCCGTGAGCACCGTACGCACGTAGCTGGCGGCCTGGGCCTGGAACTGCGCCTCCGCCACTCCGAGGTTGGCTTTCAGCCGGCCGCCCTGGAACAACGGCTGCGTGAGTCCGCCGACCAGGTTCAGGAAGTACTGGTCCGGCCGGAACAGGCTGCTGACGTCGCCCGACTGCAGTCCCACCGTCGCGTCCAGCCGGATGGCCGGATACATGTCGCCCTTCCGGGCTCCGATCCTGTACCTCGCGGCCTCCATGCGCTGCCACGCAGCCCATACGTCGGGTCGCTCTTCCAGCAGCGCCGCCGTCAGGTCGGCCGGGACGGGATCGAGCACGATGTCGGGAGCCGCGTCATCGGCCAGGATCTCGTCCAGGCTTCCCGCGTACTGGCCGAGCAGCACCGCGAGCCGGCCTTTCGCCTCTTCCAGGGCGCTCTCGAGCACCGGCAGCGAGGCCTGCGTGTTCCGGAACAGCGCCTGGATGGTGTACAGCTCGAAGGTCGTGATCAGGCCGCGGAAGTAGCGCTCGTTGGTGCGCTCGGACCGCTCCTCGAGGATGTCCACGCTCAGACTCGTGAGCTCGACGCTGCGCCTGAGCTCGACGACTTCGAGATAGGTGGAGATCGTCGCGGAGATCACCGCGAGACGGGCAGTCTGGTAGTCTCCCTCGGAGGCGAGGAAGTCGCTGACCGCGGCTTTCGTATTGTTGCGGAACCGGCCCCAGAAGTCGATCTCGTACGAGAAGCCGAGCGCCGCGGTGTAGGTGTCGTACTTGAACCGATCCGGGAACAGGGAGGGCTCACCTTCCTCTCCGCCGCCGATCTCGCCGGCAAAGCCCGCATTGGTCGGCGAACTCAGGTAGGTCGCGTCCGCCGACAGTCCGACACTCGGAAACAGGTCCGCTCGCGCGATCCGGTAGCGCTGGCGCACCTCTTCCACCCGCGCAACGGCCTCGCGAAGGTCCAGGTTCGCGGCCAGCGCCGTGTCCACCAGCGCCTCGAGGACCGGGTCGTTGAACACGGTCCACCAGCGTTCAGGCCGACGGACCTCCTGGTTCGCCGCGGCAGCCGCTGCCCCCGTGCTGTCGGCAAGCTCGGCCGGATACTCGGCCGGAAGATCGACCACGACCGTCGGCGTGCGAGGCTCCGGCGCGAACGAGCATGAGGCGAGGCCGATCGCGACCGAGGCCAGCATCGCGACGGGAGCGACCCGGCTAGCGCGCGAGGATCGGGTGCCGCGAGCTTCCAGCTTCATGAGGATTCCTCCGCCGGTCGCAGTCCATGCAGCAGCAGGTCCGTGATATGCTCTTTCCGTGCCTCCGTGAACGCCGCAAAGTCCGCCTGCGCCTCCGGGTTCATCGCCTGCACCAGCGGCTTCATCACGATGAAGTGAATGCAGGCCGAGATCACGGTGAGAAGCGTCTGATTCGGGTCCACGTCCCGGATCTCCCCGCTCTCGATCGCCGCGCGGATCGCGTTCACCATCCTCTTCGGTGGGGACCCCTCCGAGCCGGTGGCCCGGGCCATCAACTCTCCCGGCATCGAGTCGCCGCGGAGGTTCTCGCTCACGATCAGCCGCGCCATGTCCTCGTGCTCGCTCACGTAATCGATGTAGTGATAGACGAAGCGCCGAAGCGTCTCGGAGAACGGTTGCCCGGGCACCAGGACCGTGTCGTACGAGCGCACGAACTGTTCGAACATTCTCGCGAACACGGCCTCGAACAGTCCCTGCTTGGAGCGGAAATAGTAGTGGAGGAGAGCCCGGTTGATTCCCGCCTCGTCAGCGATTTCCTGCATCCGCGCGCCGTCGCGCCCCTTCCGCGCGAACACCTTCCGTGCCGCCTCGAGGATGCGTTCCTCGGTGCTTTCAGCAGCTCCGGTACTTTCGGCAGTCTCGGTCGTCTCGATCTCGGTCGTCATGGCCTGTCCGTGGATTCGTCCCGTCGATTAACCAAATTGTTAAACAGATTTGACAATCTATCATCGGAGGGCGTTTCGTCAAGGTCCGGGGGGGATGAACTCGCTGCTACTCAGCCGAGGGCCTCGGTTGCCCGGAAGTAGATCTGGTCCGGGATGTCGTCCTCGCGCTTCCAGCGCTCTCCGAAAACGGTTCCGCGGAACCGTTTTCGGCCCTCAAAGACGTCGAACCGAAGCCCCAGCCGAAGGAATCGCCACGAACAGCCGCCGATGGAGATCCGCGGGCGCCTCGCCCCCCGGCTGCTTCACGAAGTACCCGATCCGCAGCGCTTCGAGCACGGAGTCCACCTGGTCCGGCGCGCACAGCGCCACAATGCAGCCTCCCATCCCGGCACCCGTGAGACGCGCGCCGAGCGCTCCCGCGCCACGCGCCAGCGATACGAGTCGCTCCAGCTCTGGCCCGCTGACCTCGAAGTCGTCGCGCAGGCTGGCGTGCGACGCGTTCATCAGCC
>CBDUVN010000181.1:0-2931 GCA_965370685.1 uncultured bacterium
ACCTGGAGTTCACTCTCGCTTCGCACGAGCTGGGGGCCGCGTTCATGGCCAATGGCTACTATCGAGCTTGCGGCGAACCTGCCGTACTGGCCACGATCGGGGGCCCCGGGTTTACGAACGCGCTCACGGGAGTTGCCGAGGCCCGTCTCGATTCCGTTGCGCTGGTGCACCTGGTGAGCGCTCCGGCGACGGCGCCGGGAGAGCGATTCCAGTTGCAGGCCATCGATCAGGCCTCGATCGCCCGGCCTCTCGTCAAAGCCTGCTTCGACCTGGGACCCGGGGACGATTCGCTCAGAGTGGTAGGAGACGCCATCAATTGCGCGATCGGCGGCGAGCCCGGTCCCGTGCTGGTTCAGTTTGGAGAGCGCGACTCGTCCCGGTCTGATTCTCCAGCAGATCGCGATTCGACAGCTCTGAACCCCCTGCCGGAAAAGCTCCTCGACGACCTCGCTGCACGGTGGACCCGGGCCGAACGGCCGGTCTTCCTCGTCGGACAGGGAGCTGCCTCTGAAGCCGTACGCATTCGAAGAATCGTCGGCAATGCCAGGATTCCTGTCGTGACCACACCGTCCGCACGCGGCATCATCCCCGAGGATCATCCCCTTTCGATGGGCTTCGACGTGCTTCGCGGAGGACTCGATACGCTGAACGAGCTGTTCCAGCGATCCGACCTGATCCTCGCGGTGGGGTGCAAGCTCGGGCATAACGGTTCCGCCGGCTTCAATCTGCGTCTGCCGGAGGACCGCCTTGTCCGCGTCGATCCGGCACTCTCCGTGTTGGAGGCGAACTACCCCGCCGCGCTCGCGCTGCAGGCCAAAGCATCAGTGGTCCTTGCGTACCTGGAAGAGCAATTCAGCTCCACGAGACGAACGGGTTGGACGGAGGAAGAACTGGCGAACTTCCGGGGGCGCCTCCGCGAACCATCTCCCTCGGCGGCCGACCCGGTCGTGAGAGGACCCGGTGTGAAGAAGGCATCAGAGTTCTTCGCCTGGCTCCGGAACGTCCTGCCGAGAGAAACCATACTGGCCACCGATTCGGGCCTGCACCAGATCCTGGCTCGCCGCCATTTCGACGTACTGGCGGAACGAGGCCTCATCCTTCCCAGCGACTTCCAGTCCATGGGTTTCGGGATACCGGCGGGCATCGGCGCCAGGCTCGGCGCACCCGACAGACCGGTCGCGGTGCTGGTGGGCGACGGGGGCCTGTTGATGTCCGGCATGGAACTCACGACAGCCGTTCGCGACAGGATCCCGCTCCTGGTCATCGTGTTCAACGATGGTCATCTCAACCAGATTCGACTGCAGCAGTTGAAAGACTCCGGCCAGTCGTTCGGGGTCGATCTCGCACCCTTCGATCATGAGAGTTTCGCGACTGCCATCGGGGCGAAGTATCTGCTGTTTGACGAGACCACGGGAGCCCGGGATATGCTCCGCGGCCTCGAGGGGGACGGACCGACGATCCTGGAAGTCCGCGTCGGCGACTCGTGGGCGATGCGAACACGAGCGGCGGGAGCGAGACTCAAGGACGTGGCTCGAAACGTCCGCGATGCCGCACCTCCTGGGTTGCTCGGAAAGCGGCCGGGACGGTAGAACAGTTGCAGGACAGTTACCCGGCGATCTGCCCCACGCGGCGGAGGAACTCGGCGCTGATCGCCCGCTTGGTCAGATCGGCCGTGTCATCGACGGTCGCGACCTGCGATAGAGTCCCTGCTTCCTTCCGTTCCTCGAGGGTCTCGAGAATTCGTGCGATACCGGCGACATCCTCGGAGTCCGCGCGGAAGCACCGCTCGAACCGCTCCGCCACCGCCCAGGTGGCGCTGCTCTCCGGCGCGAGAACGAGAATCGGATTGCCGGTACACAGGTAGTCGTACAACTTCGTCGGGACCTGTCGCTCGAACGCTGCGGGCTGGATCACCACGAGCAGACCCGGCTCGTGCATTCTCTCCACTGCAGCGGTGAACGGCACCGCCGGGCGAACCGACAATGCTGCTCGAGCCGGCGATGGAAGACTCTCGAGATCCGCTTGCCGGGGAACGTCCCCGAACTGCTCCACGCGCCAGCCGCCGGCTCCCCGAGACTCCCCTCGACGCACGGCGGCCCTGGCCAGCGGAGCGATGCGCCGCCCTCCGTAGAGTGATCCGAAGTGACGGGCAACCAGGCCGGGCGAATCCGGCCAGGGCGTCTCCCGGGATCTTCGTCGAGCGTCAGAGCCGTTCAGGATCGTGGCAACTCCCGCGGGGCCCAGTCTCGCGTAGCGCTCCAGGAACGCCTCCGCGACGCCGGGACTGTTCGTCAACACCAGCTCCGAGCTCGCGATCACCCGGGCTTCCATCCTCTCCCTGAGCCAGTCGAATACTGCTCCACGACTGAAGTGGTCCCGGCCGCTCCGTCGTGTCCATGGATCGCGGAAGTCAGCAACAAATGGCACTCCATGCTCCGTGGCCAGCGCCGCCCCGACGCGCAGGCAGGTCCATGGGGGCCCGGAGGCGAGGACCACGTCGAACGGTTCGCGGTGGAACAGCTCTCGACCGGCTCGGATCGCCGGTCGGAACCATCCCTTGTGAACATCCGGGTGTTTCTCGAACCGATCCAGCAGCAGGCGGGCGCGCGCGAAGTGCTGAGTTGGCGACGGAGCACCCGGAATCGCAGGCTCCATCTCTGCAGCGGCGATCGTGCCTCCGCCGGGCATCCCCCTGCGCGATTCCTCACGGCCCGGTGGAAGGACCACCCGCTTGACCGTGGGAACCACTCGACTGAGCAGCGTGTCCTCGGCGGCAACGCGCACGATTCGGTCCGGCCACGGAAACACGTCGTTCAGCGACTCATCGGCCTTGTGTATCGACTCGCCGGAACGCGTGAGCACGGTGACGTCGACTCCACCATCGACCAGGCCTCGAGCGAAATGCAGCGACCGATGCGTGCCACTCGTGCT
>CBDUVN010000182.1:0-2911 GCA_965370685.1 uncultured bacterium
GTCGATCCGGAATTCGGGGAGGCGGTCTACAGTCTCGCCCTGCTGTCGGCCGAGGCGGGACGCGTCGAGGAAGCTGCCGGGCTCCTGCGCCGGGCGACGGAGCTGATGCCCTGGCGCTCGCGTGCGTTTTTCAATCTCGCCCTGGCGGAGCAGCAACTCGGGAGGCTGGACGAGGCCGAATCGGCGTTCCGCGGCGCCCTCGGGCTCGAACCGGACAACCTCGACTACCTGGCGGCGCTGGCCGATCACTACGCCCGGCGCCAGGACCTGGCCGGTCTGAAGGAGATTGCTGACCGGTTAGAGACCACACACCCGACGGCCCCGATCACCGCGCAGGTGCGGGCGGTGGTTGAGCAGGCGGAGGCGAGCGGGGGGGGCTAGTAGTCGGGCAGCGACCCGCACGCCGGCCACGCACGAAGGCCCGGCCGGGGACATTCCCGGCCGGGCCTCGCGTCTTCTCATACTGTCCGACCTGGGTCGGCTCAGTCCAGACTCCGGCTCACCGTCCGCCCGGAGGCATGTTTTCCACCAGGAAGCGGGTCAGCAGCTCCCACAGATGACGCCGTGTCCCCTGTCCCTCGAAGATCCCGTGGGACCGGTTCGGATACGCCATCATGGTGAACGCCTTGTTGTGCTTGATCAGCTCGTTCACCACGGCCTCGGTGTTCTGGTAGTGCACGTTGTCGTCACCCGTCCCGTGCACGATCAGGAGGTCTCCCTCCAGGCCGCTGGCGAACGTCAGCGGTGCCGACTGCTCGTACCCGTCCGCGTTCTCGTCCGGCAGCCCCATGTACCGTTCCGTGTAGATCGTGTCGTAGAACTTCTCGTGGGTCACCGGCGCTACGGCCATGCCCAGGCTGTACAGCTCCGGGTAACGGAACAGCTGATTCAGCGTGTACACGCCGCCGCCGCTCCAGCCCCAGGCCCCGACCCGCTTCGGATCGATGTAGCTGCGCTCGGCCAGCAGCGCCCTGACCGCGGCGGACTGGTCCGCGGAAGCGATCTGGCCGGTCTGCCTGTAGACCACCTTGCGGAATTCCCGGCCCTTGGGCGAAGGCGTGCCCCGATTGTCCACGGTCGCCACGATGTAGCCCTTCTGCGTGAGCATCAGGTGCCACAGGTAGTTGAACCCTCCCCAGGAGTCGGTCGCGGTCGTCCCGGCCGGTGCCGTGTAGCCGTACATCAGGATCGGGTACTGCTGGCCGGGGACGATGTCGAGCGGCTTCATCATCCAGCCGTCCAGCTCGACTCCGTTGACGTTGACCGTGAAGAACTCGGATTCGCCCCTGTCGAGCGCTGCCACCGTGGCCTTGAGATCGGCGTTGTCCACCAGCGCTCGAACCGTCTGGTGGTCCGGAAAGCTGACCAGCTCGGTAGTCGATGGAACCCCGAACTGCGACCAGGTATGAAACGCCCACTGGCCGTTCGGCGACATCGTGTATCGGTGCGTGCCCGGCTGACCGGACGGCGTCACGCGCTCCGCGGGGTTGCTGCCATCCAATCGGGCCCGGTACAGATAGCGCTGGGTCGCGTTCGTCGGCGAGGCGAGGAACCATAGCCAGCCGTTCTCGGTGTCCACGAGCTGAATGCTGATCACGTCCCAGCCTCCGAACGTGATCGGCTGCATCGCCTTCCCGTCCCGGCTCACGCGGTAGACGTGACGGTAGCCAGTGGTTTCACTGGTCCAGATGAACGACTGGGCCCGGTCTATCCACTCCCAGTCGTCCACCGTGTTCACCCATGCCGCGTCCTGCTCCGAACGGATCGGAGTCATCGCACCCGTGGCGACATCGCCGAGCATGATCGTGTTCGTATTCTGCAGCCGGTTCATTCGCTGGATGACGATCTCGTCCGAATTGCCGGCCCACTCCATGCGCGGGATGTAGTTGTCACGCAGATCGCCGGGAACGTCGAACCAGCCGGTCTCGCCGCCTGTGGCCGGAACGACGCCGACGCTGGCGGCGGAATTCATCTGGCCGGCCTTCGGGTACTGGACGGGGATAATGTACGAGTACAGGGAGTCCGTATTGTTGATCATGTCGAACTCGCGGATCCCGTTGGCATCGAGCTGCCAGTAGGCGATCCACTTACCGTCCGGGCTCCAGCGGAATCCGTCCCTCGCGTCGAACTCTTCCTCGTACACCCAGTCGAACGTGCCGTTGATGATCGTCCGCGACCCGTCATCGGTCAGCTGCGTCAGATTGCCGGTGGCGATGTCCTCGACGTACAGGTCATAGCCGCGGCGATACGCGACCCGCGTCCCGGCAGGATCGAATTTCGCGAACATCAGCGACGACTCGTCCGCGCCGCCTCCGAGCTGCCGAAGCGCGCCGGTCCCCATGTCGTAGACCCAGTAGTCGCCCTTCGTGTTGCGGCGCCATACCCGCTTCGAATTCGTGAAAATCAGCAGCTTGTTTCCATCGGGGGACCATTCGTATCCCTGGATGGCTATCGGGCCGCTGCCATCCGACGGGATCAGGCTGGAGGCGCGAATCAGGAGGGACCGCTCGCCGCTCCTGGTATCGTAGCGGATCAGGTCGCGACCCTGTCCATCTTCCGAGCGCTCGAGCGTGGTGTAGGCGTCGCCATCATCCAGCCAGCGTGCGGGGCCGAAGCGGCCACCCCGGAAGTCGGCGGAGAACAGGCGGTCCAGCGTTACTGTGCCCGCGTCCGTCTCCTGCGCTGCTGCCGGGGAGGGTGCCAGGGCGAATAAGGCCGCGAGCGCAACCGTCCACGACCGTACGATCCGGAACATGGTGCTTCCTTCCGTTACAGGTGACCGGGCGGAACGGACCGGTCCCGCCTCCTGCGGGCCCCTTTCGGGACGGTCGGCAATGTAACACCGGAGACGGTGGAGGGAAGGACGGATCAGTACTCGCCAGGAGGTCGCCGAGGATCAGCACGCGCCCGG
>CBDUVN010000183.1:0-2874 GCA_965370685.1 uncultured bacterium
CCCGTTTCACGGTGTTCACCCCCCTGGCTCCAACTTAATCGGACATCCCCATGATAAATCCTTGATTCCTGCGATTTCGCGCGGTAGCATAGTGGTGTGTCCCCACTCCCGCGACTCGAAATCAAGGACGCCTTCCGATGATTCGACGTCTCGTCCCACTGCTGGCGGTGGCATTGCTCGCACTGCCCGCCGGGACCCGTGCCCAGGAAGCGGCAGACGCCTGCGTCGCCTGCCACCAGAATGAGACCCCACAGCAGGTGCTGGATTGGAAGACGAGCCGGCACGCCGAGCTCGGAATCACCTGCTCCGTGTGCCACGGCACCCATACGTCGGCCGCCGACCTGGCTGACCTCCACATGCCCACGCCGGAAACGTGCGGCACGTGTCACGCCGAGCGCGTCGAGCAGTTCTCGGCGGGCAAGCATGCCCTTGCCTGGACGGTCCTGACCTCGATGCCGACGTTTCACGCCATGCCGGTGGCGTTGCGTGAGGGAATGAAAGGCTGCGGCGGCTGCCACAAGATCGGTCTCAAGAGCGAGGATGATCTCGCCGCGTTGAATGCCGCCGGCGCCGGGTACGGCCGCGCCTCCTGCGATGCCTGCCACACGCGGCATTCGTTCTCGGTCATAGAGGCCCGTCAGCCGCAGGCGTGCCAGACCTGCCACATGGGCTTCGATCACCCGCAGTGGGAGATGTACTCCACCTCGAAACACGGCGTTCGCTATCTCCTGAAGCAGAACGGTACGCTGTCGGAGGACACGGCCGCGCCGACCTGCCAGACCTGCCACATGCCCGACGGTGACCACGAAGTTCGGACTGCGTGGGGCTTCCTCGCGGTTCGGCTTCCGCTACCCGAGGATCCCCAGTGGAAGGCCGACCAGGTCACGATCCTCCAGGCCCTGGGCGTGCTCGACCCGGAGGGCAACCCGACCGCCCGGCTCGACCTCGTGAAGGCCGCCGACATAGCCCGGCTGACGCAGGAAGATTTCGATCACGAGCGCAACAAAATGATCGGGATCTGCGGCGACTGTCACTCCGAGAAATTCGCCCGGGGCGAGCTCGCTCGGGGTGACGACATGATCCGCGAGGTAGACCACCTCCTGGCCGAAGCGATCCGGGAGATCGCCGGGCTGTATGCAGACGGGATTCTGCCGCGGCCGGAAGGCTACGCGTACGACTTCCCGGACCTGCTCACGTTCCACGACGCGCCGACCGTGATCGAGCAGCGCCTGTTCGAGATGCACCTGAAACACCGCATGCGCGCGTTCCAGGGCGTGTTCCACGCCAACCCCGATTATGCTCTATGGTACGGCTGGAGCGAGATGGTGCGGGATCTCAGCGAGATCCGCGAGATGGCGGCTGACAAGCGCGAGGCAGCCGCACGCGGAGCCGAGTAGGCAAGTAGCCAGGGTAGCCTTGCAGGTAGCCTGCCGCGGGCCACACCCGCGGCAGCTCCATCGCAGGGCAGAGAATCAGGCGGAGGAAGCGCCTTCGTCCCACTCGATATCGTCGTCGATCGCTCGTTCGAGCGCTTCGACGGCGAATTCGAGCACCTCGTCGATGATCTCGGCGAAGCGTTCTTCTCCGGCCTCCAGCCGTTCGTCGATCTCTACTCCCAGCGTCTCGATCAACCCGTCGAGAGCACCGAAATCCAGGCGATCCAGGGCGTCCTGCACGCCGTCTCCATCGCGCCGGACCAGCGCCCGGAACAGCATGGCGAGATCGGGATGCCCCTCTTCGTCGAGATTCCGGGCCACCGAGTCGGCCCAGAGCGTCAGGTCAGTCTCCTGCGCCTGGTCGAATTTCGTATCGGGCATGATTCCGTCCGGGCGGAGCGTACGGGCTCGGGCCGCGAGTCGGCCCTGCACATCGGGAAGGCTACGTCCTCGGGTGGGCGGAGGTCAATCGAGCCGAGACCCGGCCTGCATGTCACGGAACAGCGACAGCCGAAGCTCCACCTCCGCCAGGAACACCGCGAGGACGTCCGCTCTTGGAATATCCCGTTCGTGGCGCGCCTCATCACGCATCCGCATCAGTCCCGTGCGAACGGCCTCGAGACACGGACGGCTCGCCATCGCCAGCGCTCGGCAGAACAGGCCCGCCCCGTCGCGCTTCCGGTCGAACGACGCGCCGTCAATCACCCGCAGTTGGACATCCACGGAGAGGTAACCGGCCAGATCGAGCAGAAACGTCACGACGAGCCTGTGCCGGGATGTGAGCTCCCCTCGAGGATCGAAAACGAGTCGGTTCGTGGCGATCAATCCCGTCCTCCCGCATGGAGTCGTCGCCCGGACGGGTCCGGTGCGGACCAGCCCGACCATGAACAGACGACGGCCAGGCGTCGCAGGTCACAGAGCAAGCTCCGGACCGTGGACGCCTCAAGCCCCGCGCTGCGGCTCCAGCGGGCTCCCGGCTGTTCCCTGGTCGAGGATCCTGCGGCGCACCTCTGCCCGATCGATCTTGCCGGACGAGGTCTCGGGAAGCCGCTCCATCCAGATGATCGTCCGCGGACGCCTGAACGTCGCAAGTTGCTGGATGACAGCTACTTGCAGATCTTGTTCAGTTCGTTCGTCTGCCTTCGGGTCCGCACCGGGATCCTGCGGTTGAGCTCGGTCCTGTTCCTTCTCGACAGCCGCGGCGACGGTCTCACCCCACTCCGGGTCCGGGAGCCCTACGACGACGGCCCTGCGGACGCCGGGAACGGATTCCAGCACTCGCTCGACCTCGGAGGGGGACACATTCTCGCCACCTGTGACGATCATTGCGTCGGCCCGACCGTCGATCGAGACCGAGCCGTCCGGATTCACCGTCCCGAGGTCACCCGTGGAAAACCAGCCGTCGGCGCTGAGCGGCGATGCCTCGGGACGATCTCCG
>CBDUVN010000184.1:0-2847 GCA_965370685.1 uncultured bacterium
TGCTCCAGGCGGCGGGCGCGATCGGCGAGGATCCTGCCGATCTCCTCCCAGTCTCCGGCTGAAGCGAGAGCCTCCAGCCGGTGGAAATCGACACTCCACATCGCGATCCGGGCGGAATGGAATCCGCCGAGCCGCTCGGCCACGTAGCGGTTGATCTCCCGATAGTAAGGAATCGTCGATTCCCAGCTCATTCCGCCGAGCAGTCCGATCGTTCTCATGTCAGCAGTTATCTCATTTCCTGGTTCCCGCCCACCGTCGCCCGATTGCCGAACGATACCCCGTCCGACATCATAACGTTCGTCCGCCGGGAGACGTTTGGATGGCACGTCCCACGTGAATTCGAACCCTGAGCAGGTAGAGACATGTCTCGCATTCTTCGGTACGTGCTGATCGGCCTGGGCATCGCGCTCGTCGCGATCCAGTTCATTCCGGTAGAGCGGTCGAACCCGCCGGTGACCGGCCTCGTCGATGCGCCGGAAGACGTGATGACGACCCTGCGGCGCTCGTGCTGGAATTGTCACTCCAACGAGACGGAGTGGCCCTGGTACGCCTATGTCGCGCCGGTATCGTGGCGCGTATCGCAGCACGTCTGGATGGCTCGCGAGCACGTCAATTTCACCGAATGGGACAGCTACGACGCCGAAGAGCTGGATGAGGCGTTCGAGGAAATCGCCGAGGAGATCGAGAAGGGTGGAATGCCGCTTAGCGACTACCTGCTGCTGCACCGGGAGGCGAAGCTCACAACGACCGATCGGGAACGGCTCGTCGCGTGGGCGGAGTCGGCCCGGGAACGGATCGTGGTCCCCGGGCGCTAGGACTTCGTTCGTGCGGCGTCAGTCGGGCTACGCCTTGAAGTCGGTGCCGGACCGGCGAGCGTCGAGGCTGTAGGGTCCGCCGCCCCAGACTGCGAAAAACAGGAACAGGAACGAGAAGACAATCGCGGTTTTGCCCCCGTTCTCCCACCACCAGATGCTGTTGCCCCAGGAGTGGATCCAGAGGTATGCGACGGCGAGCATTCCCGACAGCAGAAACGCGGCCTGTCGGGTGAACAGGCCCACGATGATGAGCGCGCCAAGGAAGGTCTCGAGCACGCCGGCGACTCCGAAGCGGGACATCAGTTCGGCGGTGCCCGCATCTCCGAATCCGCCGAACCAGCCGAACAGCTTCGCCGTGCCGCCGGTGAAGATCACCAGGCCGGCGACGATTCTCAGCGCCGTCCAGGTGCAGTCGTGCAACGGAGTACGCTCATCCATTCGGGACCTCGCGTGGTGGAGTCATGTGTGCCGTCGCCCGGGGAGCACCGAGCGCGGTCGGTCGAACATGATAATGCATGTTGAGGCAATCTTGTTCCAGCCGGAGCGCGACATACATTGGCTCGCCGAGCATCTCCGGCGCCGGCCGGCGGTCGCACAGTGTCCCGGACAGGAGCCGATGAACCAATTGCGTCGGGCCCAGTTTCTCGCTGCCATTCTCGCCATGGCGACCGTGATGTCGGTCGCCGGCTGCAGTGTGGAGCCGCAGGAGCGGCGCGACGCCGAGATCCGTGCCCGCGAGACGGGGTGGCGGGGAATCGTGCTGGAGGACGCGCCTCCAAAGCCGTCGTTCACTCTCGAGGACATGGACGGGCGACCGTTCGACTTCCGGAAGGAGACCGACGGGTACGCCACGTTCCTGTTCTTCGGCTACACGTCATGTCCGGATGTCTGTCCGGTCCACATGGCGAGCCTCGCGGCCGTGCGGCGTGAGTTGCCGAGCGAGCTGCAGCGGTCGATGAAGGTCGTGTTCGTCACCACGGATCCGGAGCGCGACACTCCCGAGCGGATCCGGTCATGGCTGGCCAGCTTCGACCCGGACTTCGTGGGCCTCACCGGCAGCAAGGCCGTGGTGGACAGCATCCAGCTTTCAATGGGCCTTCCTCCGTCGATCTACCAGCCGCCGGACGAAAGCGGCTTCTACATCGTGGGCCACGCGTCGCAGGTCCTGGCGTTTTCTCCGGACGGATCGATTCGCGTCATCTATCCGTTCGGAACGCGCCAGTCCGACTGGAAGCACGACATTCCGAAGCTCGCGGCCGCGGCGGACTGATGAGCCTGCAGTGGTGGTGCTCAGCACAGACCGCTGCCTGGAGCTGGTCGTGGCGACCGTATCCCGGCGTATGGCTGTTCGTGCTCGCTCTCGCAGCAGTCTACCTCCTGCTGGCGCGAGGCTCGGGAGACTCTGGCCGGCGAGGCGGCTGGGCGATCGCGGGACTGCTCACGCTGTGGCTGGCTCTCGACTGGCCGATCGGAGCCCTCGGGGGTGGCTACCTGGCGTCAGTCCATATGCTGCAGTATCTGCTGATCTCCCTGCTCGCGCCGGCGCTGCTTCTGCTCGGCGTGCCGGTCAGCGCGTGGAACCGGCTCGGCGCCTCCCGTGCTCTGCCGGTTCTCCGGCTCCTGACCCATCCGCTGGTCACGCTCGCCGTGTTCCAGGTCGTGCTCGTGTGGACTCACCTCCCGGCCGTCGTAGACAATCTGATGGCGACGCAGTCGGGGTCGTTCCTCATCGACGTGCTGTGGCTGACCGCAGGCCTGTTGTTCTGGTGGCCGGTGATTGCGCCGGTGCCTGATCGGACGAGATTCGGCCCGCCGATGAAGATGGGCTACCTGTTCCTGGCCACCGTGCTCAACACCCTGCCATACGCGTTTCTCACGTTCGGAGAGACCCCGTACTACGGGATTTTCGAGCTCGCTCCGCCGGTCGGGCGGATCTCGGCCCACGAGGATCAACAGGTCGCCGGCCTGCTGATGAAGGTCGGAGGTGGTGCGATCCTGTGGACCGCGATCACGGTGCTGTGGTTCCGCTGGT
>CBDUVN010000185.1:0-2845 GCA_965370685.1 uncultured bacterium
GTCCCGGCGCTGGTGCTCACGGGAGAGGAGTACGGCTGGGAGCCACTGCAGGCGGAGATGGCGACTGCGAGTACGGCGCCCGTCAACGGCAGCTTCAGGTTGGAAGTCGCGAGGAAATGTGTGGCCTGTCGGGACATGTCTCTCTCCGTCTCCGGGGGTTCAGGGATCGGGTACCGAGGGTGGTTGCTGGTCGTTGACCCAGGCAATGAACCTGGCCGACTCGAAAGCTACGTTCAGTCGCGGGCGTCCGGCCTCGATCGAAACCATCGCCTGTGCACCCGTCTCGAGGTCTTCCCACGTGGATACCCAGGCCGCATCGCCGTCCACGACAGCGGCGCAGAAGCCCTTGCCCGAGTCGTTCCTGCTCCGATCCACGGGAACGATCATGGGATACTTCAGGAGCAGGTGGTTTCGCATGGCCCGGAACAGAACAACGCAAGCTTCCGACGACGCATCGAAGGTGATCGAATGCTGCCCCTTCACGAGTCCTTCGCCGGGCAGGAACGCGAACATGGCAATCGAGGCCGTGTCCACGATCGTGCTCAGGAAGCCGAGGACGACGACATTTTCCGCGAGTGTGTCGGCCTGGACCGGCTCGCCGAGTCGATCGAGGATCTCCTCCTCGGCCGTGCCCCACGGAAAGCCGTCAAACCCGTCAATCCGCAGCGATGCTCCCTGCTGGGCGCCGGCAGTAACCGGCAGGCAGATAAGCAGCGCGATCAACCCTGAAACGGGGCGAATCATGGGAATGCTCCTCGCGAGTCGCTCGTGGCTCAGCGTCAGGTTCGCCGACGGCTACGCTTCACTGCATACGATACAGCCAGGCGGCCTTCGGCGTCACTTCGATCCGCTCTCCAGACTTCTTGCGCGGACCGAACCAGCCGTTATCTTTGACGGCCCGTGAGAAACGGGGACGTCTGCTCCGGACTCCGTCCGTCGAACCGAACCCCCGCGAACCGGCGGGGATCGGCGTTCGCGGAAGCCGTCACGAGACGGGGCAAGCGAGCATGACGCTCGGGTGGCGGAATTGGCAGACGCGCAGGATTCAGGATCCTGTGGGAATAATATCCCGTGGGGGTTCGACTCCCCCCCCGAGCATGCCTGCCCAGGTGGCGGAATTGGCAGACGCGCCAGCTTGAGGGGCTGGTGGCCGCAAGGTCGTGGAGGTTCGAATCCTCTTCTGGGCATCGAAGGCGCCGCGAGGCGCCTTCTCCATTCTCCGGCATGGCGGCCGCCATGCCGGGATGAAGCCGGCCCGCCAGGGTCGATCGCGCGCCCGTAGCTCAATTGGATAGAGCACCTGACTACGGATCAGGAGGCTGGGAGTTCGAATCTCTCCGGGCGCATCGCCGAATCTCTCCGGGCGCATCCTCCCTTCACGGCTCGATGATCGCCTTGGTGATCCGCATCGCCTCGACATCGGCCAGCGCACGTGCGGCGCCATCGAGTTTGTAGCGACCGCCGATGATCTCGGACATCGGCAGCCGGTCCCGGTGTCGGGCCAGGATCCGAAGCGCGCGCTCCACGTGCCCGAGGCTGGTTCCCCACTGACCCCTGATGTCGGCGTGCTTGCGGTTGATATCGATATGCGGATTCACAGCTGTCGATCCGGTGTCCGTGTAGTGACCGGCGATCACGTACGTTCCGCCATCACGCAGCAGCCGTAGCCCTTCCGCGACCGCGGTCGGCTGCCCGGCGGCTTCGATCGCGATGTCCACCCCACGCCCCCCGGTAAGGTCGCGAATCACCGCATCCCGCTCCGAGGGTGGGTTCTCGTCTACGGACAGGACGACGTCCGCTCCGAGCCGGGTGGCCAGGTCCAGACGCTCGATCGGATCGCCAATGTTGATCACGAGGCCGGCCCCGCCGATCGCGGCCATCGCGACGGCCGACAGTCCCACCGGGCCGGATCCCTGGACCAGCACCGTGGCTCCCATCGGCATGTCGCTTCGATCGACTGCCGCGAAACCGGTGAACAGTCCGCAGCCGCCGCCGATCACGTCGTCCGGCTCGAGCGACTCGGGAAGTCGGAACGCGTGGACACCGGGCTTGAGGTAGATCCGTTCCGCCCAGCCTCCGAGTGGACCCTCGTTGGCCGAGTACGAGATGCCGTACACGCGTCGGCTGGGACAACGATTCGGCTGGCCGGCGACAAGGCAGAACCAGCAGGCGTTACACGTCTCGTGGACGTCGTAGAACGTGATGATGTCTCCCGGGACCAGTTTCGCACCACCGAATTCGTGGACCTCTCCACCCGTCTCGAGCACCCGACCGACGCTCACGTGGCCCGGAATGATCGGGTATGGGACTCCTGCCAGGCGCCCGTGGCTCAGGTGCACATCCGTGCCACAGACTTCGCTCGCCACGGTCTCGAGCAGCACACTTCCTGGTTCGATTACCGGGTCATCGATTTTCCACTGCTCGATCGGCTGGTGCGGTGCGACCATTACGGCTGCTCTTATCGGCATGATCGGACCTCTGGCAGATGAACTGGCTCCGCCGCGCGGGCGGCGATTACTCTCGAGACGTGATATGCTTTACAAATGATATCACCCCGTCGGGCGGTCGTAATCTTCCGATTCACGTGGCTGAGCTTCCCGTCGGAACTGATCTTGCGCAGTTTGTCCGAGCGAGAGCGACGACACTCATCAGGAGCCAGCCGTGATCCGAAGGATACAGAAGTGGAGCCTGGGCCGCCTTCTGGGTTTCGTCGCGGGAGTCATCCTGTTTTCCGCACTCACGATCCTCCTGCTTTCGTCGCTGGTAATGGCGAAGTCAGTGCAGATCGATGAGTCCGGGGAAACAGTGTTCGTCTAGTTCGAGGGCCACCCGGAGTGTGGGGCGG
>CBDUVN010000186.1:0-2839 GCA_965370685.1 uncultured bacterium
CTGCCGTACGGGATACGGTCGGAAGCTTCGTACAGGGCGAGAGCTTCCTCCCGCAGCGGCTCGTATCTGGGGTCTGCCTGGAGGCGTTCCAGGGAATGCTCGTTCTGCTCGGAGACCCAGGCGAGCGCGCTGTCGCCGTCCACCTCCTCGAGCCACACGTAGGGATCCTCCTGCGTGTACGTCGAGGTACCGGGTGACTCGGCTTTGTCGCTGCACGCGGTCATGCCTGCGCAGACGAAGGCCAGAAAGAAGGGCAGGGTAGATGTCGTCAGAACAGAGCCGCGGGCCGACGGGAGTCTCGAATGCATGCTGCCTCGCTGGGTGAGGATGTTCGGACAGCTTACGCGGCGACCCGGGAGGCCGGAAGGGGTCCGGCGAACCTGATCGGGAGCGGTGTTGCCGTGCCGCGACTCTAGAACAATCTCCACACGGATTCGGTCGGCTTCCCAGCCTTGAATCGCTCGTAACGCGTGCACAGCGGGTACAGGATCACCAGTCCGATCGTCCACATGAGATACAGGAGTCCGTAGCCGGTCCCGTCCCTGAACGGCAGCCCGAGCAGCAGATACAGCCAGATGTGCAGGATGTAGAAGAACAGCGCGGTCCTGCCGAAGGTGAGCAGCCAGCCGCCATGTCGCTCGACCACGGCGGTCGCGCGCTGAAACAGGCCGATCAGGATGAGGTTGATGCCGATCGTGATCGCGAAGAACACGATGCTGGGCGGATACTTGGTGACGTTGAGGAAGTCGATCCCGCCGGAACCGTCCCATGGGTGGGTATTCCCGAATTCGCCGACCAGGCGCAACGTCACGAACAGCGCCACGAGCGCGAGGCCCGCGACCGGCGCCCAGCGGAGCACCCGGTCCCGGTCGCGTTGCAGCGCCTTTCCCAGCGCGGCGCCGAGCAGCGTTGCCCCGAGCCACGGGACCACCGAGTAGAGGATCGTCATGATCCCGGTCTGGCCCGGAACGAACGCCAGCCGCAACACAGGCGGAAATGGCACCGCGACCAGCCCGGCGTCCGGCACCATCGCCTGAGATACGGCGATCGCGGCCACTCCGAGCAGGGCCAGCGCCCACCCCGGCAATCGCAGCAGCGTCCCGACGATGATCATCGAGCAGCCGAGCCCGAACAGCACCGCGAAGACCAGGATCAGCTGGCCTCCACCGCCGGGGAACCCCCCCGGAAACACCCACGCATCGGCATTCGGGACGATCGAACCGATGATCCACGCGGGGTTCTCGATGAACTGCTGCACGAAGATCAGGATGAGCCCGCGGACGGCGAAGTGCCGGGCAATCCGGGTCTCGGACCAGCCACGCTCACGGCGCGAGTCGGCGAACAGCACCATCCCCGTGCCCATGAGGAAGAAGAAGCCCGGCGCGCACAGGTGTGTGACATACCGCGTGAGGAACGACAGCCAGTCCGGGTACACCGGAAGCGCAAGGCCCCAGTATTCGCCCGGATGCCGCTTGGCGACGAAGAACGCGGCATGGTCAATTGCCATCAGGACCATGATCAGGCCCCGCTGTGCATCGAGAGCGATGATGCGGGACCGGGGTGCCGGGTCGAGTGCCGTCACTGCCATTCGCGCGCTTTCTTCGGAACGAGAATCAACGAGCTCTCCTGCTCGTCTGTCGAAGCAGTACACGATAAGCGAAACCGGCCCAGCTTTGCAGTGGGGCGTGGTCCCGCTTCTTTGCTCCTGCTTCTATCACACCCCTGTTCGTTACAGCGGCGCGAGACAGTAAGTTGTCGGATCGACGTTTCACGCACTTGAGTTGGAGTGACCGGAGAAACCATCGAAATGACTGCTGACCGATACCGCTGTCGGATTCTCGTCGTGGCCGGCCTGTTACTGGCCCTCGGCCCGGCGACGGGTACCGCCCAGGTGCATCTGCTCGGACCGCCGGAAGCGGAGCGGCCCGTCCCGGTCAATGTGGGCTTCTACCTGACCGATATCGTCGAGGTCGACGACGAGCAGAAGACGATTGAAATCGAAGGGGTTCTCACGATTCGCTGGCACGACGACCGGCAGCGCTTTGATCCGGTCGAGGCAGGAACGAAGGAGAAGGTCTACCAGGGCAACTACCAGTTCTCGGAGCTGGCCACCGGCTGGTGGCCCCAGCTGTATCTGCGGAACGAGTCGGGCCACTATGAGCGGCAGGCGGTACTCCTCCGCATCTTGCCGGACGGCAGCATTACCTACGTGGAAGAGCTGCAGGCAATCGCCGAGGTGGAGATGGACCTTCGCCGGATTCCATTCGACCGGCAACGGTTCGAACTCGTGTTCGAGGTCCTGGGCTTCGACACATCCGAGGTTCTGCTCACGGCGGATCCGGACCGGACCGGGGCCGGTGAAGGCATCAGCGTGAACCAGTGGAAAATAGAGTCGCTCACGGCGGAGGACCGACAATATCGAGCGGAGTTCTCCTCAGGTCGTGAAGAAACGATATCTGCCGTGGCGTTTCAGTTTCCGATCGACCGTGCGTCGGGATTCCTGCTCCGTGTAATCGTGCTTCCCCTGCTCATCCTGGTGGCATTGAGCTGGTCGGTGTTCTGGATGGACTCGGAGTCGCTCGGGGACCGGATGGACATCTCGTTCATCGGAATCCTCACGGTCGTGGCATTTCAGATCGTCGTGTCCGACATGCTCCCGCGGATTCCCTACTTCACGATCCTCAGCAGTTTTATGCTCATCACCTACCTGACGCTCGTGGGCGGGGTGGTCGTCAATCTCACCGTCGGAGCGATCGACAGGCGCGGGGACCAGGCGTTCGGGAACCGGATCGACCGGACGTGCAGGTGGCTGTTCCCTCTCGGGTATGCCTCGGTAATC
>CBDUVN010000187.1:0-2838 GCA_965370685.1 uncultured bacterium
ATGTTGAATCGTTCCTTTGCGCCTGGCCGGAACGACTCGGCCGGTGGGCTCCAGTCGAATCCGAATGACGCGCCGACGGGTCCGCCGAGAGTTCCGGTCTCCACGGCCGTCGTGTCACGCCTGGTCAACTCGTAGGCCCCGTTCCGTCCGACCTCCAGGGTGTACGAGCCCATCAGCGCCTCGTCCGTGAGCTCGAACCCGGAGAAGGCGGATGCCACATTCGGATCCACGTCGTCGAGCCGGAGCCACAGCTTGCTCTCCTCCACGACGGTACGCAGAACGGTGTTGCTGGCGAGCACACTGCTCCAGCCTTCGGCGGCGAGCGGCTCGAATCCACCGATCGGACCGCTGATGCGGTTCTCCTGCTCGATCCAGATCGAGGAGTTGACCTGGTACTCCGGTTCGACGAAGCGTCCCGCCAGAACTCCCCCCAGAACGCCAAGGGTCGTGCACGCCGCGATCCACCACTTCCAGCGCCACAGCGACTCCAGCAAGCGCCTCGGATCCGGGCCGTCCCCGCCTCCCATGTGATCGACCGGATAGTGCTCCACCGATTGGATCTCGTAGGGGCGCTGCCCGTAAAGGGTAGGAACACTGCCCTGGGGCTCTCGTTCGTCAGTCACGCTCTCGATTCCTGCCTGGGTTTCATTCAGCTCGCATTCGCGGGACTCCCCCGGGGCCGCCGCCAGGCGGTCGCCCGATCCATCGCGGACCGTTGCCGCAAGACGGGTGCCGTTCCAGATGCCCGCAGCGGGCCGGTCGTGAGACCCTGTATACGCAATGACGACGATTAAGGTGCCGTGGCTGTGGGTGAAGCGCCACATCCGGAGCCCGGGTTTCGACGGATCCACGCCGCAGGGGTCTTTCCCGCGATCCGGCGCGGCACCGTCCCTGGATCGTACTGGAGGCACGGCGGCGCGTCGTGCGGGCTCCAGTTCTGTCGTGAAGACGCAACAGCGACCGTTCCGGCCCGTCTGAAGTTGGAGGGCGTCGATTCATCTTATCATCGGAGAACATGCTTGAAGTCCGCGCCAAACGACGGGATGTCGAATTCCGTTCCCCGGGAAATCGTAGAACTGGCCCGCCAATTGTACCCCTGGTCGCCGGCAATCGGAATAACCAGATCGGAAATCACGGGGGCATTAGCATCATGTGTGGAATCGTCGCGTATGTCGGATCGGGCCAGGCAGCTCCAGTACTTCTCGAAGGACTGGAAAGACTCGAATACCGGGGCTACGACTCTGCCGGACTGGCCATCCAGAACGGAAAGGGGCTCGAAATCCGGCGAGTTGCCGGACGTGTCGAGGGACTCAATCGGGCCGTCCTCGAACAGCCCGTAACCGGGTCTGCAGGCATAGCGCACACCCGCTGGGCAACTCACGGTCCGCCCACCGAAGCGAACGCCCACCCGCATATCGACACGGCCGGCGAGATCGCCATCGTGCACAACGGGATCATCGAAAATGCGGACCTGCTCAGGGAGCAGCTCCGGCGCCGCGGGCACGAGATCCGCTCCGATACGGATTCGGAAGTTCTCGCGCACCTGATCGCGGAGCAGAAGGAGCCGCCGCTGCAGCTGGCAGTGGCTCGAGCGCTTCGGATGGTCGAAGGAACCTTCGGGATCGCCGTGATCTCGGCGAATGAGCCCGGACGGATCGTCTGCGCGCGACGGGGCTCACCGCTGATGATCGGGCTGGGCCGTGGAGCGATCTACGCCGCGTCGGACGCGTCGGCGATTCTCCCGTACACCCGGCGCGTGCTGTACCTGGATGACGGCGAGATGGCCGTGCTTGACGCCACGGGCTGCGACATCGTGTGCATGGAGGCCCTGACCCGGATCGACAAGCCGGTCCACGAGATCGAATGGGATCTCCAGGAGGCGGAACGCGGCGGATACACCCATTTCATGCTGAAGGAAATCAACGAGCAGCCGGAAACGATCGCGCAGACGCTGCGAGGCAGGATCGTGCCCGGGTCCACCAGCGTCCGTCTCGGCGGTCTCCGGGACGTCGCGCCGGCTTTGCGCGATGCGAAGCGCGTCGTGTTCACGGCCTGTGGCACTTCGTGGCACGCCGCGGTAATCGGAGCCTACCTGCTCGAGGAGCTGTGCCGACTGCCCGCGACCGTCGAGTACGCTTCGGAGTGGCGATACAGGAACCCGGTGCTCGAAGAGGGCACGATCGTGGTCGGGATCTCCCAGTCGGGGGAGACCGCCGATACCCTCGCCGCCCTCGAGATGGCGAAGGAACGCGGCTGCACGACCCTGGGCATCGTCAACACCGTGGGCAGCTCGGTCGCGCGCCTGACCGATGCCGGCGTCTACCTGCACTGCGGACCCGAGATCGGCGTAGCGTCCACGAAGGCGTTCACCTCTCAGGTCACGGCGCTGGCTCTGTTCGCGCTGTGCATGGCTGACAAGCGAGGGGAGATGCCGGCGACGGAGGTCCGGAGCTGGATCGAGGCCCTCCAGGCGTTGCCGAGGCAGGTAGCGGACGTGCTGGAGCAGGCGGAAGAGATCGAGGCGATGGCCCGGCGACTCGTCGCGTACGACAACTTCCTCTATCTCGGGCGCGGATACAGTTTTCCGGTAGCTATGGAAGGCGCGTTGAAGCTGAAAGAGATCAGCTATGTGCACGCCGAGGGTTTTTCGGCCGCCGAGATGAAGCACGGCCCGATCGCGCTGATCGACGAGAACATGCCCGTCGTCGTCGTGGCCCCTCGGGACGGGGCATACGTCAAGGTCCAGGCGAACATGCAGGAAGTGAAGGCCCGCGGTGGCCAGCTCATCGCCATCACGACGCACCCCAACGGCGTGGCGGACCTGGCGGACGAGGTGAT
>CBDUVN010000188.1:0-2779 GCA_965370685.1 uncultured bacterium
CTGATCGCCTTTACTCCGTTCGCAACGGTATGGTATGCAACCATTTCCGGCCTGTCGCCAGAGTTGTCGACTCTGGCGATCGTACCGACGCGTGTCCTGGTACCTCTGCCGGCGATCTCGGTCCTGCTGTCGTTCCAGCGGGCCATCCTGATCCAGGGCCGGCGGACACATCCGATCACCGTGGCTACGGCGATCGAGGTTGCGGTGATCGCGCTCCTGTTCATCGCTGGCGCGTGGGGCCTGGGACTGGTGGGGGTGACGGCGGCGTTCGCCGCGTTCGTCGGGGGACGATGCGCTTCAAACCTGTACCTGGCCCCGGCTTCTATCCGAGTCCTGCGGGCCTCCCGCTCGGCAGTTGCTCTGTCTGAGGGCGAATCCGGAGTCGATCGCGATTCGACAAACCTTTGACCGGACGGGCCTGCCATATGTAAACTCCGGGTCGCTCTCGTGATGCAACCGGACGCCTGATGACAATGATCGGCCTCAAATGACACGTGCCGCCACATATCCCACGATCATCCAGGGTGGGATGGGCGTAGGCATATCGAACTGGGTCCTGGCGAACGCAGTCGCCAGGACCGGGCAGCTCGGTGTCGTTTCGGGCACCGTGGTGGATCACGTCATGGTTCGCCGACTGGCGGACGGTGACGAGGGTGGACACGTGCGCCGGGCGATGGAGTCGTTTCCCTTTCCAGACGTCGTGACCCAGGTCCTGGAGCGCTACTTCAATTCAGGCGGGCGGGCGGAAGGCGAGCCGTACCCCAGCCTGCCGATGTTCCGCCAGAAGATGAAGAAGGCCCGGCTCCAGCTCACGGCGCTCGCGAACTTCGTCGAGGTGACACTCGCGAAAGAGGGACACGACGGACCGGTCGGAGTCAACCTGCTCACGAAGATCCAGATGCCGAACCTGGCATCGCTGTACGGCGCCATGCTCGCGGATGTCGACTACGTGCTGATGGGAGCCGGCATTCCGCGCGAGATCCCGGGCGTGCTCGACAGATTCTCCCGCAACGAGAAGGCGAGCATCCGGTTCGACGTCACTGAATCGGGCGGTTATGACTGCGAGTACCTGGAATACGATCCTGCCGAGCAGTTCGACGGTCCCCTGCCGGCGCTCAGGCGTCCGAGATTCCTCGCGATCATCGCGTCGAACTCTCTCGCCACGATGCTGTCTCGAAAATCAACCGGCAAGGTAGACGGGTTCATCATCGAGGCACCCACCGCGGGAGGCCACAACGCTCCGCCGCGCGGTGAGCGCCGGTTGAACGAGAAGGGCGAACCCCTGTACGGCGAGCGTGACGAGGTAGATTTCGAGAAAATCGGCAAGCTCGGACTGCCGTTCTGGCTCGCTGGCGGAGCCGGCCGCAAGGACGGGCTGCGGGACGCCCTGGCTGCGGGCGCTACCGGAATCCAGGTCGGCACGCTGTTCGCCTATTGCGAAGAGGCCGGAACCGGGGAAACGCTGAAACGGCGCGTGATCCAGCAATCAGTGACTGGACAGGTAGAGATCCTTACCGACGGCCGGGCCTCCCCCACAGGCTTTCCGTTCAAGGTCGTGGAGCTTCCACAAAGCCTGTCCGATGAGAAGATGTACGAACAGCGTCAGCGCGTGTGCGACCTCGGATACCTGCGCACGGCCTACCGGACGGAGAAGGGCCGGATCGACTATCGGTGCCCTTCCGAGCCGGTCGACACCTACTTGAAAAAGGGCGGCTCGGAAGAGGACACGGTCGGGAGGAAGTGCCTGTGCAACGCGCTGATGGCGAACCTCGACCTGGGTCAGTTACGAGACGGGGGAGTGACCGAGAAGCCGCTTCTTACGAGTGGTGACGACCTCCTGGTACTGGGGAAATTCCTGGACGGGCGGTCGTCGTACACGGCGGCCGACGTGCTCGACTACCTGCTTTCCTGACCCGGATCGGGAGGCCCCTCGCCGGAACCGTTCATCCGGCTTTTCTGTCTCGAACGATCTCCACGACTTCGGCCGGCGTCCGGGCGACACGATCTGGAGCTACGTCCCACCCGTCGTTTCCAACATCTCCGAAAAACGCACCGACACTCACCACCTCCAGCGCCGATCCGGCCTCGTGCAGAGTTGCCCGCGCGTTGAGAGCGCACATCGTGTCCGTCTCGTGGTCTCCGATGAAGAATACCTTAGCGGACTCTTCCATGCCGAGTGCATCAATGCACCGCAGAAGTCCGGCGGCGGCAGGTTTCTGATCTTCCGGTCCGAGCTCGGAGTGTCCCAGCACGACGCTGAAGTGCCGTGCCAGTCCGCTCGCGTCCAGCGACGCGGTGATCACCAGGCTGTCGTTCTGGGACAGAATTCCGTGCGGCAGGTCGGAGAGCGCATCGAGCGCCTCGGGGACTCCCTCGAACGGGGCGTGCGGAGTCGGGTCGGAGCGCTGAAGCTCGGGCCACAACCGCCCAGCGCGCTCCACCTCGGAATCTCGAAGATCGAATTCCCGGGCGTAGAAGTCCCTCCAGTTCTGGGCCCGGGCAACGGCCTGCTCGTAGGTCCGGATCGAAGAGAGTGCCGAAAACGACGAAGCCGGATTCCCGGTCAGCCTCTCGATGATCACCCGATTCACATGCAGGTTCTTCCGGTTCGAGTCGACGAGCGTCCCGTCGAAATCCCAGATCACTGCCGTGTCCCGCGGTGCGCCGTTCGTCGTCACGTTGCGTCGTCCGATCGTTCAGTCGGTGTCCCCGAAAGTCCGGGGTCGGTGCGGCGACGATAGACCTGCCCCCTTCGGGACCGCAAGCGGTGTTTCGTCCT
>CBDUVN010000189.1:0-2714 GCA_965370685.1 uncultured bacterium
GACGTGGGCGGGCAGACTCGGGTCTCCATGTATGTCGCCCGGATGGATCGGGGGGCCGAACGAACCTTCCGTTCCCGGTGATGCGCGTCGGGACGAGAGCCGCGGTCTGCCTGGTCCTTGTTGCAGCGGCTGCCTCTGCACCGGGTCCGGCGGGCACGCTCCTTCGGGCGCAGACGAGTGGGGAGTCGAGACGTCGGGAGAGCGAGCGGTCATATGGATCGGCGGCGGAGCGGGAGGTGGCTTTGCGTACCGTAGCCGTTGCCGCGGCCGAATCCGGCGCCCGTCCTCTCTACGCCCGCGTCGACCTGATGCCCGATGCGCAGGGAGGCCCGCTGGTCTCCGAACTGGAGCTCATCGAGCCTTCCCTGTACCTGCGTCAATCGCCGGTCGCCCTGGACCGGTTCGTACGCGCGATCGTTACAGCGCCAGCTTCATGAAGTTGGCCATCGTGCGTGTCATGCCGCCCGGCGGCGGCAGCAGCGCATCCAGCTCTTCCAGCGTGTCCACCCAGTCGGTCAGCCCCACTATGAGAATGAAGTCGATGAGTCCGGCGAGGGAGCCCCATCCCGTCATCGTGATCTGGACTTCGCCGTCCATTACCATGCTGCGGTAGTCCATGTTGACTGAGCCCACGGTGAAGAATGACATGGCATGCTCGGCCTCCTCCTCCGTGATCTCCGCCTCGAGTGCCCGAGCGAGGTCGTGCACGGCCGCGATCAATTCCTCCGGCACGTCCCGGCCGGCTTGTCGTCCCTCCGGTGGTCCCATCTGGAGCGCGAGATACCGATAGTACTGGTGCATCAGCGGCCCCCATTCGGGGAGCGCCATCAGCTCGTACCAGATCGGGCCGGTGATGAAGAAGTTTGCCTTCATGTGGAGCTTCGGGAACTCTTCCGAGTCCGACGTGATTAGATAGTCCCCGGTGTAGCCGGCATCCTCGAGAATGTGCTCGATGCTGTCGACAGCGCTCTTGAACGCGGGATTCGGGACGTAAATCTCCCTCAGCCACGGATCCTCGATGTCGCGTGCCTGCCTGATCCTACCGGCGAGGTCGCCCACACCCACGTTGGGCGCATACAGACCTGTCTTCAGGCGACCGCCCCGGGACTCGATCTCCTCGTTCAGTCCATTCTTCATCACGATCAGGGCGGCGAACAGATCGTGCGCGCGGGCCATCGTCACCGACGCCGAGCTTGGCGCAGAGCGCAGGGACGGGACCATGAGAAGGACCTGGCAGCCGCGTAGGGCGCTTCCCGCGAGCATCGAGGCATACACATAGCTCTGCCACAGCGAGTCGGGGACCTTGAGAATGGACCCTGACGGCATCAGCGTATAGAAAACCCCCTTCTCGAAGTCGATCGGCTTGGCCGCGAATCCCGTCTTGTTGTGCAGCTGGAGCACCAGCCCATCGTACCGTCCGATCTGCTCCTCCAAGATGGCGGTCACCGAGTCGACCCGGGCCTGGTAGTCGTCCGGCTTGTCGAGCCGGCGGAGCGGGAACGGGATCTCTTCGGGTTTGAAGCCCTGCTGCTCGAGCAGCTCCCGGGCGGCTGTCTTCACACGGAGCGCCGCCGGTCCCCGGATGATTACCGCCCGGTCCTCCCAGTGCGGTCCCACATAGTGTTCTCCGATCCCCATCCCCGTGAACATCGCGAGCCCCCGGTACGGATCCTCTTCCGTGATGTCGTAAAACGCGATCTTCCGGTGGTCCCGCATCAGGTTGTCAGGGATCGGAAGAATGCCCGCGACGTGGAGGCTGGTGAACGAAAAGTCGGACGGGTTCGTGATGTTGATGTGCACCTGGATCCGCTTCTTCAGCCACTTCTCGCCGTACTGGGCCGTTTCGGTCCGCAGGAGTTTCGAGTTGGCGACCGCAGCCCGGAGCCGGTCCTGGGCCTCAGACAGCTCCTGTTCCCAGTCCTCGTACCCGTCGGGCAGATCGAGTTCGTAGTCCAGCGGGTCGAGAAGCACGCGGAAGAACAGCCGGGAGTTATTCGCCTCGAAGTAGTTCTGGTCGAGAAAGATGAAGTAGTCCGGGATCTTGCCCGTCCGGTCGTATTCCTCGATCCGCTCGGCCATCGCCCGCAGATATCCCCGCACCGTCTGCTTGAACGCGATCTCGTCGGGCTTGCCCTCGCCGTTGTTGCCGCGGAAATCGTGGATCCACAGCACGTGGTAATCCCGCGCCTCGTGGACGGAGCGGAAGAACTCGAGCTGGAACTCCTCGTTGATCACGTACTGGGTACGGTTACCGCTCGAGAATCTCTGCTGCGTGCCGAGCTCTATGATCTCCCGGACTTCCTCGCTTGAGTCGTGGTCCTCGGCACGCAGCGCGAGCTGCAGCGGCAGCCACACGAGTCGGCTGTCGTCCCAGCGGCCCAACTGAAATTCCCGGACCTCTTCGGCGATCTGGACGAGCGTCTGGAAGGTCCAGTACACCTCGTCGTAACTCGCCTGGGCCAGTTCTTCATTCTGCAGAATCCAACGGCCGAACTCGGAATGGGCGATCGAGGCGAACTGATCCAACCCGTCGTGCGCCTTGCGCTGTCCGAGCAGCCGGTCGTATGCCACGAGAACGTCCTCGAGCAGGATGCGGCGGGCAGCCGCCGAGATTTCTCGTCCCTGCTCGGTGCTGCCGCTGCTGATGGTGCCGTCCGCTGCTGCTGCGATCGAGAACGCCCGGTCGATCTCGTCGTGGTACGCCTGGATCTCCT
>CBDUVN010000190.1:0-2711 GCA_965370685.1 uncultured bacterium
CGCGCGAGCGCCAGGTAGCTCCACGGGCACCCCACGTCCCCGTACAGCCAGAGCCTGACTGCCGATCGGCTCACTCGCCCCCGCTCGTGCCGGATGGATACGCATACACACCCTCCCCTGCCTGCGGAGACGGTATTGTCTCTTCCTTCTGTCGGCTCGCCAGCGCAGACTCCGCCGCCTCGTCCACCTCCCGCACGACCTCTGTCTCGATCCTGGCGAGGACTTGACGATTTCGTCGCTCGCGCTCAGCCACGACCGGCTCCTGCGTTCCCTCCCCCGTGGTCTCGAGCTCGACCGGACCGGTCGCGAGGAACTCCTCGAACAGACCGATCGGATCACGCCTGCCCCAGTGCTCGAACAGCTCCGGCGACAGAAGCTCACGTGCCTCTCTCACGTCGTGCGTTGCATGCCCCCCCATGCGGAATGTCTCCGCCGAGAGAAACACCGGCCCCTCCCCCCGCCTGCATCGAGCCACAGCGAGAGTCGCCGCGGCAAACATGTCGAGCACGTTGTTGCCGTCGACTTCGAGCAACTCCACCCCATAGGCCTGACCCCAGGCAGAGAAACCGTCACCCCGGTGGTGTTGCTCGAGTCGGGTTCCAAGCGCGACCTGGTTGTTCTGGAGCACAAAGACGATGGGAAGACGGTTTACAGCCGCGAAATTCAGCGCCTCGTGGACCTCGCCGCTCTTCGTCGAGCCATCGCCGATCCATGTCAGGGCGACACGGTCTTCTCCAGCCAGCCGGAATGCCAGTGCGTAACCGTTCATCACACAACTCAGACCGCCGACTACGCTGACGGGCGCGACCACCCCGCGCTCAAGACTCCCGATGTGCAGGTCCCGGCCACGCGCGGGTCCGTCCAGCGTGCCGAGACAGCCTCGGAACATCGTGAGCAACGGCATCCCCATCTCGTGGCAGGCCCCGGCATTGCGGATCATCGGTCCACACACGTCCGGGCTCTCGCCCGTGCCTCGACGCAACGCGTGGACAGCTCCGATCGTCACGGCCTCCTCGCCGGTTCCGAGCCATGCCTTTGAAATCACTCCCTGCTTGACCCAGCGCTGCAGATTGATGTCGTGCAGGCGAAACCGGAGCATGCCTCGATACAGAGAGAGGAGATCCGAGGAGTCGAGTTTTTCGACGACTCTCCGCCTTTCCGGATCAGAGTCGACGCGCTCCCGGAATGCGCGAATCAATTCCGCATCGGCCTTCCATTCCACGTACTCCGGTGGATCGAACGCATCGTATCTTCGCAACTTCAACCCCTTCGACGGTTCCGCATCGCCAACCCGTTTCCGGGACCGACTCCCGGCAGGCCTCCATGGCGCGTAATATCTATAGGTCCCTCAACGCGGTTGCCAGCGTGGGGAGTTGGATCGAAAGTGCTGTCCCGCTCCCGCTCGCCGACTCGCGGGACGATCCTCAAACCGGGGAACAGGATTCGGAGTGAGCGAAACCTCCACTGCAGGCCTGCGGCTTCCTCCGGGAGCGATCCGGGTCGGAATCACGGCGTTCGCGCTCGCCAGTCTCGTCGGATTCGTGGCCCTGTTTCTCATCACCCACGACCTGAGGGGCAGCCTCGAAGGGTTTCGCCAATTCCGGCCGATCTGGATCCTGCCTGCGCTCGGGCTCGCTGCCGTGGACTGGTTCGGGGGCGGACTTCGCCTGTGGATCCTGACGCGTCCGATCGGAACCCGGATCCGCTACAGGAATTGCGTTCAAACGTCGGCGGCGACAGCCGCCCTGGCGTATCTGACCCCGTCCGGAACGGGTGGAGGTCCGGCCCAGTTGTATGGGCTGATCCGTCACGGATCCACCCTCGGTCGAGCGGTGGCGGTGAACTTCGCCAGCATGACGGTCAACCTGCTGTTTCTTTCCCTCGCGGGACTTGGCGCCTGGTACTTCGGAGCGGCCGGGTCGATCGAGGGAATCATCCTGCCGGTCGCCAACATCGACGCGGCGACCCTGTTCAAGTGGTGCGCCGTCGGGTTCGGCACGATCGCTTCCATCGTGCTGCTGTTCGCTCTGAGTCCCCGGCTCCCGCGGCGGATCGTCGTGCGGTTTTTCGGAACCGGGCCGCGGGTACGTACCGCCCTGCGGTTCCTCCAGGAGCTGCACGGCGCAATCCAGATCTACAGCGCCAGGGGCAAGGGAGCCCTCGTGCTGGCCACGCTCGTCAACGTCCTTCCGTTCGGGGCGCGATTCGTCATGGGCTGGGCGATCCTGCGAGGGTTCGGGATCGACGCCGGGTTCTGGAACGTAGTCACCCTGCACGCGATGCTTCAATTTCTGCTCTATTTCATGCCGACCCCCGGAGGCTCCGGCGTGGCAGAAGTACTGGCACCTGCGGTCATGTCCAGCTTGATGCCGGCGAGTCTGCTGGTCGCCTATACGGTCATATGGCGGTTCTTCCTCGCATACGTCACAATTTTCGTCGGAGGGGCGATTCTGTTTCGCTGGCTGGAGGCGGACGGGCAGCGCCTGCTCGCCACCGAGACCGAGATACTGGAGGCCGTTTCGACGGACAGTAACGACACAGAGGAAATGCAATGAAGCAATGCCGCGAATGCGAGTCGATCATTCCGGATGATGCGAAGCTCTGCCCGCATTGCCGGGTCTCGCAGCGTCGCGGCGACTGGCTCCCCCAGGCGACGCTCGTGGGATTGAGTATGGCTGCGGCAGCCGCGGTCCTGCTCGAGGGATGCCCAG
>CBDUVN010000191.1:0-2658 GCA_965370685.1 uncultured bacterium
GAGTGTTCCCCCGATCTGCTGGCGTGTGAGCTGCGGCACGATCGTCCTCAGTGCGTGATCATGATGTGGGCCCAGGGTGTTCCCGGGAGCATCAGCCAGGGAAGCCCTCCGGCGGGCCTGCCGGGAAGTCCGCTTCCCTTCAGCGTCGCGTTCGGAAGATACACGGCAGTGAGCCGTCGGAGCCCTTCGGCTTCCGGCTCGCGTCCCGGCCCGGGTCGTGAGTCGGCGGTCAGTGAGTAGAGGGCGGCCGCTTCAGGCATCGAAAACTCCCCGGCCTCGAGTGCAGCGTACCGGGACTCCATCACTTCCGACCGGTCGAGCCCCTCCGCGCGCAGCACCCGGCCGAGACGCATGAACGGATCCAGCGACTCGTGGTAGCAGGCCACGTGGAAGTCTTCGCGCTCGGGGTCGTCGACCAGGCAGACGAGGTCGTTCGTGCCGTCCCGGAGGACGGTCAATACGTCACCCGGGCGGGGCGACCCACCCGATCCAAGGACCGTTGCCCCTTCACGCAGGGACTCCGGCGCCGCGAGCAGCGCACCTTCGATCTGATCGGCCGTGCCGATCTGCTGTGCCGTGGCCGGCAGGCTCCCGACCAGGAGGCCCGCGATCAGGATCCAGATTGACCTGCGCATCAGCCTTCTCCCCGTCTGTGTCCACACGACATCGTCGAACCCCTATTTCCGGGGCTTCCTGCGCCCCTATGGTCAAGTCGTCCCGGCGAGGGTTATCCTGTCCCGTCGACTTCGAAGATGGGACCGCGTTTCTCAACCCTGGCTCGTCCAGCGGTGAACTCGCGCCGGGCGTAAGCGCCATCGCAACTGGTGATTCCCGCATCTTCCGGGTCTGCGCGGGACCGGACCGGGATGCGACGGCGTCTCCGATCCGAACGGCGAATGGCGGCACGGTTCTCGCTGACGCAAGCCGACCGTTCGGAGTACCTTCTTCGCGGGCGAAACGGCACGCGGATACGAAAAACGCCTCCCGGTCCGGGAAGCGTCGGGCGTCCGTTATCGACCCGGGTCAAGCTATTGGGGACTGGAGTACTGTCAAGCGAACTGGCTGCTTCAGGGGCTCCGTACGTGTTCGGCTGTATGGCCGAGCGCCGGGTGCCCGAAACAAGCGAACCCTGAACATAGAGCGGATCACCATGCGAATCGTGGTTCCAAAAGAGCGCGCGCCGGGCGAACGGCGTGTTGCCATGTCACCGGCGGCGATCAAGCGCCTCGCCTCCGACAGTATGCAGTTCGTGGTCGAGAGTGGCGCCGGCCAGGCTGCGTCGCACTCCGACGAGGAGTACCGCGAAGCGGGGGCCGAGGTCGTCTCGGACCCGAAGGCCCTGTTCGAAGGCGCCGACGTCGTCCTGAAAATCAACGGACCAGAGAAGCGCGAGGATGGCCTCGACGAGGTGGATCTCATTCCTCCCGGGGCGCTGTTGATCGGACAGCTCAAGCCTCACGCGAATGCGGACATCCTGCAGCGACTCGCCGAGCGCGGCGTGACATCATTCTCCCTGGAGCTCATGCCCCGCACGACGCTCGCCCAGCGGATGGACTCGCTGTCGGCGTTCAGCACGGTGGCGGGTTACATGGCGGTGATCCGGGGCGCCGAGGCCAGCAGCAAGTTCTTCCCGATGCTTACGACCGCCGCCGGCACGATCGCTCCGGCCAACGTGTTCATCATCGGCGCCGGAGTTGCGGGTCTGCAGGCGATCGCCACTGCGAGGCGCCTCGGTGCGGTGGTGGAAGCGTTCGATATCCGACCTGCGGTGAAGGAACAGGTCCAGAGTCTTGGCGCGAAGTTCGTCGAATGGGAAGGCGGTCACGACACCGAGACCGAGGGCGGCTACGCCAAGGAAGTCTCGGAGGAGGAGCAGGAGCACGAGCGCCAGCTTCTCGCGGAGCACGTCGCCAAGTCGGATCTGGTGATCACCACCGCACTGGTTCCGGGCCGTAAGGCGCCCGTGCTGATCACCGAGGAAATGGTCAAGGGCATGCGCGCCGGATCAGTGATTCTCGACATGGCCGCCGAAGCGGGCGGGAATTGCGAGATCACGGAACCCGGAAAGACCGTCGAGAAGCATGGTGTGATCATCATGGGACCGACGGACCTGGCAAGCTCACTTCCCGTCCACGGCAGCCAGATGTACGGGAAAATCCTGTCGAATCTACTCAGCCACCTCGTGAACGATGACGGCGAGCTCGTGGTGGACCTGGAAGAGAGCATTACTGGCGCGTGCGTCGTCACGCACGACGGAACGGTGAGGTACGAATCATGAGCGGTACGATTCTCGTCAGCGTGTACGTCTTCGTACTGGCGATGTTCGTCGGTTTCGAGGTCATCACGAAGGTTCCGCCCACTCTGCACACCCCCCTGATGTCGGGCTCGAACGCCATCTCCGGAATCTCCATCGTCGGCGCGCTGGTCATCGCCGGCATGGGAGAGGGCACGATGTTCGACATCATCGGACTGGTCGCCGTGATCGCGGCGACGATCAATGTGGTAGGCGGATTCATGGTCACCGACCGGATGTTGCAGATGTTCCGGCGGGACACCGACACGAACTAGCGAACACCGAGGCAGATAGATGGAAACCAGAGTTCTCACTATGCAGCTCGCCTACCTGCTCTCGGCGGTGCTGTTCATACTCGGGCTGAA
>CBDUVN010000192.1:0-2633 GCA_965370685.1 uncultured bacterium
TCGATCCCGATACTGATGAAGATCGAGACGGCGGGCGGAAAGGTGTTCATCAACAGCGGTATCGATTTCGGTTTCCTGCTCGACGCGACGATGTCGCCGGTCGAGGGTGATGGCGAGGACGAGGACGTCAAGGACCTCGTGAAGGACTACGATATTGCCGTCAACTTCGGGGTCGGGGGACAGTTCCCGATTGGACTGCCCCGGCTGACGATCGAGGCCCGCTACACCCAGAGCCTCACGAACATTTCCGACGTGTCCGCGGACCGAGGGGGCGACAACCCGATCCCGACGCGATTCCGTTCCTCGGGCTTTGAATTCCTGGCGGGCATCTGGATTCCGCTGGGGGGGAGGTGAGCGACATGGGAACACTATCGAGGATTGCTCGCCTGTCCATCGCCGGCGTGATTGTCGCACTGCTCGCGGGAGCATCTCCCACCGTGGCGCAGCAGAACACGGGTCCGTATCCACAGCTCGACGGGCACCGATTCAGCCCGAATGCGATCGTTTCGGACCCGTGGGTCAACAGCTACGGAGTCTCCAACGTGGGCGTGGGACAGGCATTTGATGTTTCGACGGCGCCTATCATTATCGATGGTGACACCATCCAGGGTCTTACCGGAAACCTCCTGTTCGCAGCCCTGCAGATCGAATACCAGCAGAAGATCGTCGACTGGTTTGCTTTCCGGGTCGGATACCGGATCGACGCGCGTCTGGGAACCGATGTCCAGTCGCTCCTCAGTCGAGGAATCAACACGATCAGCGGGTTCGAAATCGGCTGGTTGGCACGCCTGGTGAATGCGGATCGCGACATGCTGTCACTCGATGTCAGCGTCTCGAACAAGGGCTACACCGCAGTCGATCTGGCCCGCTTCGTCGAACAAGTAGTCGACGGGATTGATGATCCGTCGCTCGTGGCCAACTCCACAGCGTTGCGCGTGGGAGCCGGTCTGCGCTGGGCGCACGCGGTCTCGGATCTGTTCGGGATTGTCGCGAATGGCGACGTCGGTCTGGCGGAGTCGGCTTCCAGGCTACAGGGCGACGAGGTGTTCTATCGCCTCGGGGGACAGCTGGACTTCGATTTCGAGCAGTGGCTGAACATTCCCGTCAACCTGGCGGCCGGAATTCGATTGGATTCCTACCCGGAAGCTCCCACTGACGAAGTAGGAAGTCTGAACACGGGTTTCCTGCGCATCGGCTACATCGGCAGGGATGACTTCACGATCGGTCTCATGATCTCGGGGTCGAGCGTTCCGCTGGCGGATGACGAGGACAATCTCAACTATGTCTCTGTGGAATTCGATCTGAGGTACTACTTCTGATCGGGCCGACCCGCCCTTGAGCGCGGATCACCCGGAAGCCCCCCGGGTCGACCTGGGGGATGAACGTCTCACGGAACGATTCAACCCCCGCACGGCCGCGATCGACCGTGCGACGACGCGCGAGATCGTGGATCTTCTGCAGGCGGAGGACAGGTCGGTTCCTGACGCCGTCGCAGCGGTAACGGACGAGATTGCGGGGCTGGCCGATGATGTGGCCGCACGGCTGTCGCGCGGAGGACGCCTGTTCTACGTAGGCGCCGGCACGAGCGGTCGGCTCGGAGTGCTGGATGCCGCCGAGTGCCCCCCCACCTTCGGTACGGATCCGGCCATGGTGCAGGGGATCATCGCCGGCGGTCCCCCAGCCCTGATGCGGGCGGCGGAGGGCGCAGAGGACGACGAGGATGCGGGGAGCGCAGCGATCACGGAGGCCGCTGTATGCGAGGCAGACTTCGTGCTCGGCATCGCCGCTTCCGGCACCACCCCCTTCGTCCGCGCCGCCCTGGAACAGGCCCTCGAGGTCGGTTCTGGGACGGGGTTGCTGACCTGCTCCGAGCCTCCGTCCGACCTGGCCGCGCGCGTCGATCACCGGATCACCGTCCGAACTGGTCCGGAAGCGATCGTCGGCTCCACGCGTCTGAAGGCCGGGACCGCGACCAAGCTCGTCCTCAACACGATCACCACCACCGCGATGATCCGGCTCGGAAAGGTCTACGGAAACCTGATGGTGGATCTTCGGGCCACGAGTCGGAAGCTCGAGGACCGGAGCCTGAGGATCATCGAGGCCCTGACCGGGCTCGGCAGGCCCGCGGCCGAGGAATTGCTCGCCGCCGCGGACGGGAGCGTTAAGACGGCGCTTGCCATGCACGGGATGGGTGTAGTTCGACCTGTGGCGGAGCAACGACTCGAGTTGTGCGACGGATTCCTTTCCGACTGCCTGGAGCGCTTTTCTTCCAGTGCACCCGGCGAGGCAGAAGCGTGAGCGATCTGTACCTGGCCCTGATGTCGGGTACTTCGCTTGACGGCGTCGACGCGGCCCTGGTCGAATTCGACGGCGAAGCCGAACGACCGGATTCGGCTCGGTTGGTCTCGTTCCGGACGGATCCCTACGAGCAGGACCTCGCTTCTCGGCTGTCAGAAGCTGTTTCCGGCCGGGCCGGGGCCCAGGATCTGTGTGACCTGGCGTTCGAACTCGGGGAGAGGTTCTCGGACGTAGCGCTCGCGTTGCTGGCGGACGCCGACGTCGCAGCATCGGAAGTGGCGGCGATCGGCAGTCACGGGCAGACGATCTGGCATCGTCCGCCGGCCGGTGGAAGC
>CBDUVN010000193.1:0-2545 GCA_965370685.1 uncultured bacterium
CCGAGATCGACCACGACTTCCAGGTCGTGTTCTTCGTACCCCTGCCAGTCGCCGCCCCGGCGGTCGATCGAGCCCGTCACGCCGTCCACCAAGCCCGGATCCCCACCACGAGAGTACGGAGAGCTGGCCGGCGTCACTACGTTCAGCGGCGCACCGCGTGCCAGGTGATTTACGAGATTACGCTCGGAAAAAGTCTCGAGCCTCAGGGAGCGTCGCCAGACTGCGGAGGCGATCTCCGCGGTCCACAGGCCGGACCTGGCAAGCTCGTCGAGCTCGGGTGCGTCAGCTCCTGACTCGAACGGCCTCAGCAGGTACGCGTGCTCGAGCACCTGCGGCAGCAGTGTGTACTCCCGGTGGGTCACGGCACCCCAGCTGTTGTCGCCTCCAACACCGGTCTGGCGCAAGTCGAGGTGGACGGTGACGAAGTCACGCCGCACGAGATCGATCGTGTGCCGGTTCCGCTTTTCTTCGCCCTCGTCGAAGTCGTCCAGCGTGTAGAAGTGGGCGCTGAAGTCCACGGTCGGAAGCCCGACCGCGAGAAGGCCGAGACCAGACTCGTCGGTGAACGCGACCCAGCGCGTGTCGCTGCGGTTCCCGTTTTCCTGTGGACGGGCGTACGGGTAGTACAGTGAATCCACCGCCATCGACCAGCGGCCCACGGCCGCCCCGGTGCGCCGATCCCAGTAGCTCTCATGCGGTCCGCGGCCGTACCACTCCACCCGGTCCATCTCCTCGGGCAGGGTCAGGCTCATCCCGAAGCGCGGAATCTCGGGAAGGTCTTCCGAACCGGGCTCGAATCGGTTCTCGACCAGGACATCTCCGCTGCCGAACACCGTATACCGTGTCTCCACGCGTGAGCTGCCGGCGCCGAATAGGGTGGAGAATGATTCGATGAGAACGGCCGTCGGTCCTTCGCCGTCGGCCTCCGACACTCGGACCGAATCGACTGTCCGCGCCGCTCCGGCGCCCCGCCACATCCGGCTCCGGAGCTGCTGATCCGATCCGAAGTCGTTGTCGGTCGCGGCTCGCCAGAACTCGGGCACGGGTCCGGTGCGGAGCAGGTCACGCTCCCGGAAGCGGAACGAGGCGATCTCGCCACGCGCCCTGTCGAACGACAGCGAGAACTCAGGCCCGGAGACCACGATTTCGTCACCCTGCTCCGTCCAGCGGGCAGCCGGGCGACTGCTGGCGTCGGCCACCTGTGGCCACGGCGGGCCGAGAATCGAGAACTGCTCCCACGCCACCTCGTGCCCGGCCGGCACCAGGGGCTCGGCCTCCCGCGTACGGAACCGAACAGTAAGAACGTGCTCAACGCCCGGGCTCGGGCGCAGATCCGGCAGATCGAGTGTCACGCGCCTGATCTCGTACGGTGCGATGTCCAGGGCGGGGATCCCGCCGCTGGCCACGATCCGGCCGTCGGCCGAAACATCCCAGGTCCCCACCAGGGACGAGAGAGATGTGAACCCGAAGCGGTTCTCGACCTCGATCACGCCGGCCGCCAGGTCGGCCGCGCGGATTGCGACGGGCTGGTAGACCTTCTTCACCTCGTACAGATGCGGTTGCGGTCTGCGGTCGGCCGTGACGAGTCCGTTGAGCAGGAAGTTGCGATCGCTCTCGGTGCCGGCTGGCCCGAAATCGCCTCCGTACACGAAGTAGCGGGTGCCGTCCTCTGCCGTGCGCCACAGGCCCTGGTCCACCCAGTCCCAGATGAAGCCACCCTGCAGGATGTCGTGCGCGTAGATGATGTCCCAGTACTCGGCGAGATTCCCCACGCTGTTGCCCATCGCATGCGCGTACTCGCACATGATGTACGGCCGGTCGTCGTGCTCGCGGGCGTATGCCTCGAGCATGTAGTCGCGGGCGTACATCGGGGTGACGAGATCCACGTGATCGCCCTGTCCCGCCGGCTCGTACATCACGGGTCGCGACGGATCCCGCTCGTGGATCCAGGCGGAGGTGGCAACGAAATTGTCGCCGTCGCAGGCCTCGTTGCCGAGCGACCACAGGATGATCGACGGATGATTCTTGTCCCGCTCCACCATGCGGACCGTCCGGTCCAGATGCGCCGCCAGCCACTCCGGCTTCTCGGCGAGGGTGAGTTCGGGGTCGCAGTCGATTCCGTGCGACTCGATGTTGGCTTCATCCACCACGTACAGCCCGTGTTCGTCCGTCAGCTCGTACCACCGTGGAACGTTCGGGTAGTGAGATGCGCGGACCGCGTTGATGTTGTGCTGCTTCATCAGCGCGATGTCCTTCAGCATTGTCTCTTCCGACACCGTCTGGCCCGTTTCCGGGTCGTGCTCGTGCCGATTCACGCCGCGAAGTACCACCGGGACACCGTTGACCCGCAGCAGTCCCCCGGCGATCTCGACGCGCCGGAATCCGGTTCGCGCGGTGATCACCTCCCGGACTCCGCCGTCTGCATCCCGGTGGGTGAGCAGAAGGCGGTACAGGTTCGGCGTCTCGGCTGTCCACTGGAGGGGTGCGGCCACGTCGGCCTCGAACGACAGCGTATCGTGCGCACCGCCGCCGACCTCGTAGGCCC
>CBDUVN010000194.1:0-2525 GCA_965370685.1 uncultured bacterium
GGTGCCGTCCACACGTTGTTCTCGTCGTCGATGTCGGCGAGCATGTGGTCCGGGTCGAGGGTGATGCTGACCACCTCGTCGTTGGCGAACAGGCCGTACGTGAACTCCTTCTCGTTATGGCGCCATACATCGACGGGAAGCTGGATGAACTCCTCGCTCCCGTCCTCGAACACCACGTTCATCCGAATGGGCAGCACGAGGCCGCCCTTGTTCTCGATCGTGATGCGGTAGTAATAGCGCCCGCGGTCGTCGGACCCGAGCAGCTCCTCGGTGTCCTGGCGCTCGACACCCGTCAGCGCCTGGTCGTTCCAGTGCGTGGTGTAGAACCAGCCACGCCACATCCAGGCGAGATCCTCGCCGGCGCCCTCGTCCATCGAGCGGAAGAAGTCGGACGGCTGCGGCTTCTTGAACATCCACGCCTGCGCGTATCCCGTGAACGCCTCGTCGAACGCCTCGGGACCGAGAATGACCTCCCGCAGCATGGTGAGGCCTGACGCGGGCTTCATGTAGCCGTTCTGCAGAAAGTCCTTATGGATCAGGTCGGAGTGGGTCATGATCGGGACCTGATCGGTGTCCCGCATGTAGTCGCGGACGTTGGCGGGAGACCCCCACCAGCCGGGGTACTCGGGGTCCATCTCGACCAGGGCGTAGTGCTGGAGGAAGGTGTTGAGGCCTTCGTCCAGCCAGGTCCACTTCCGCTCGTCGGAGGCGACGATCATCGGGAACCAGTTGTGCCCCACCTCGTGGATGGTGACCATCATCAGGGCGTACTTCACGCCGTCGGAGTAGCCCTGCGCGATTTCCTCGGGGCTGGCGTCATCCGCGGCCGGCTGGGGACGCGCCCCGCAGAACGCGAGCATCGGATATTCCATCCCGCCGGCCGGTCCGTTCACGTTCGACGCCTTCGGATACGGATACTCGAACGCCATCTGCCCGTACGTCTTCAGGGTCTGAATCACGGCCGCGGTGGAGATGTCGTCCCACAGCGGCATCGCGTCGCGCGGGTACATCGAGTGCGCCGCGATGACCCGGTCCTCGCCCGGATAGCTGAAACCCGCCGCGTCCCACACGAAGGTCTTCGAAGAGGCCCATGCGAAGTCGCGCACGTCGTCCGCGATGAAGTGCCACGTGAGCATGCCGCTCTGCGCAGGCCGGCTGGCCGCCGTCATCACCTCGTCCGGTTCCACGATGTACACCGGGGTCTCGCCCTGGTACGCCCGCTCCAGCCGGTCCATCTGCTCGCCGGTGAGGACGTCCCGGGGATTCTGCAGCACGCCTGTCGCCTCGAGGATGTGGTTGGCGGGCACGGTGATCCGGACGTCGTAGTTCCCGAACTCGAGGTAGAACTCGCCGCGCCCGAAGAACTGGTCCGTCTGCCAGCCGTTCACGTCGTCGTACACGGACATGCGCGGGAACCACTGCGCCATCTCGTAGATCCACCCGTCGCTCACCTGCTCCCTGCCGCCGCGCATTCCGTTTTCATGCACGTTGAACGCCCAGTCGATCTCGAGCTCCTGCACGCCGCCCGGCTCGAGGGGCTCGGGGAGATTGACCCGCATGATCGTATTGTTGATCCGGTAGTCGGCGTCCGTGAGGGTGCCGCTGCCGATCGCGCCGCCGCGGGCAGCGAGCTGCACGCGTGTGATGTCATGTCCCCCGTCGAACGGGATGGCGCCGAGGAACTGCTGCACCATTGCCGGCATCTGCCCGATGTTTTCCGGCAGAGCGCCCCGCGACTCGTATGTCCGGCTGTGTTCCAGCGAGCGCACATTCTGGTCGAGCTGGATCCACAGGAAGCGGAGGACGTCGGGCGAGTTGTTGTGGTACGTGATCCGCTCGGTGCCCGACACCCGATGGTTCACCGTGTCGAGGGACGTCTCGATCACGTAATCCGCCCTCTGCTGCCAGTACTCCGCACCGGGCATCCCGCTTCCCGCACGGTACTCGTTCGGCGCCGGCCAGTCCTCGAGCGCCCGGAACATGGATTTGTTCGTCCGCGCATCGTCGTCCTGCTGGATCCAGTGCTGGGCGGCGGCGTTGTGGGCCGTCGTCAGCGTGAACACCGCGGCAGCAGCGAGCATCGCGGCTGTGTTTAACACTCTCCTCATCATCCCCTCTTCTTCCTTCCTCAACTGCGTCAGTTCGGAACCGCTGGAACACGAGCAAGGCAACGAAGTGCCGACTGTCAGGCTACCGTCTGGAGTACGACCCAACAACGCCACGGGATCCTCTCGAAGCCAATGTTGGTTAAGTCTGTTGTTACGCCGCTACGTCAAAAGGTAGCTGGCTCGTACCCAGCTGCTTCGGGGTTCGGACATCAGCTACGGTGTGGAAACAGCTCAGAGGTCTACAACGATGAATTGGGAGCGTGTTCGCAGTACCCGGCCGGACGGGATCGCGAGAGGGATTCGAGTCGTACTGGGAGTCCTTTTCCTGATGACGGGAGTCATGAAGCTGGCTGTCCCGATGCTGGCCGCGGCCTGGGCGGGTCAACTGGCCGCCGCGAACATCCCGTTCGCCGAGTT
>CBDUVN010000195.1:0-2481 GCA_965370685.1 uncultured bacterium
GAAGTGCGCGTTGAACGGTGAAGAAGGTACCGCGGAAGTTGACGTCGCTCATCGTATCGAAGAGCTCGGGCGTGGACTCTTCGAGCGGTGCCGAGGTATAGACACCGGCGTTGGCAACGAGGACATCGAGGCCGCCGAACGCTGACTCGACCTCCGAGAAGAACCGCTCAAGGTCATCGGGCCGGGCGACATCGCCACGGACGGCCAGCGTGCCGGACCCCAATTCATCCGCGGCGGCCGCAAGCGTATCGGGATCTCGACCGAGGACCGCGATGCGCGCTCCCTCGCGTCGAAATGTACGCGCGATCGCGAGGCCGATCCCGCTGTTTCCGCCAGTGATGGCGGCGGTTTTTCCATCGAGGCGCATCTGGTCAGCTCCCGGTGTTCTGTTCAATCGGTCGGAAAGGGCTCCAGATCCGGCCGGCATTCACGGATGCGATCGACACTCCACGATCACCGTCGCGATCTCGTGCGGCCGTAAATGTATGCGGAAACCGCCCCGGCTCGATGGCAGCAGGTCTCCCGGGTCCTCCAGGTGGTTCGCGCGGCGGGCCGTGATCTCCGGACAGGCGGTCGCGATCTCGGCCTCGGTGGCCTCGCCTCCCCACTCCACGACTCGCATGACGAGCGCTTCGCTGTCCTCGGCGCGCTTGACCCATTCCACTCCGACCGTCGGGTGATCGGTGGAGAGGAGCGAGAAGCGCTTCCCGAGCTGCCCGTCGTGTGACGGCTCGATGCCGACGATCAGGGGGACGTTGTATTCGGCGGCGAGGCGATGCGTGCCCGCCTGCAGCCAGTCGCCGGCATGTGGGTAGATCGCGTACCGGAAGGTGTGGCGACTGCCGGCTCCGAGAGGGTCCGGCGAGCGCAACAGGGTCAGCCGGAGCGTTCCGTTCCGGTACTCCCAGCCGTGCCCGCTGTCGGTGAGCACCGAGAATCCGTATCCGTGCGCCGAGACGTCCGCCCAACGCTGTCCGGGCAGTCCGGAATCCGGGCCTCCCGGGTCCGCTGGCGGCCGACCTGACCGAGCGATCGTGCCGTACGGGATCTCGAACGTGGCCGAATCCGGCGCGACCACCGGCTCGAACGCTACCGTCAGCGCTCGCCGGTCCTCGTTCCATTCGACTTCGCTGCGGATCTCGAGGAACGGGGCGGAACGGCCGAGCACCAATTCCTGCCGAACCGTGGACGATCCCCACTGCCTGAGAATCGTCATCGTGGCGGCTCGGGCGGTGACGGAGGAGGACAGCGACAGCAGCTTCGTGATCTCCTGCGGTCCGTCCCGCGGGACCGTCTCCCGGCCCTCGGGCCGCGCGGCCAGCTCTTCGTGCACCCACAGGACGTTCGCCCGGCCCCCGGCCCGCAGTGCCTGGCGCGCGTTCGACTTGTCCAGGAGTTGAGTGATTGCGCCGCTGCGAAGATCGATCTCGACCCGCAGGAAGGAGTTTTCCATCCACGTGTCACCGGCGGCGGGTGGAGCGAGCCCGGACGCCGGGACGCCTGGCAGCCCGTCCATTCCGATCGGGATGACCACGGCCCCGAGCGCGGGGACTTCAGGCACGCTGACGAGCGCCAGGCTGTGGCTCCGCCTGGCGGATTCCGGCTCGCCATCCAGGGTCGGATTGCTGATCTCGATCAGGGCCGGCCCGACCCTGGCGTGACCGAGCGGGTTGAACAGGATGTAAGCAGCGCCGCTCTCACCGCGGGTGTCCATCCGGGCACGTAGCGTGGTGAAGTTTTCCTGCACCACCGAGTCGATCGTCGCCACCGCCGAGTCGTACCTCGCGTGCGCGTCGGTCAGGGTCTGCCGCCAGGTGCGGTCGAGGCGCTCGTGCGGATATGCCGGCGTGCGGGGGAGTCCCGACGCGATCGCGGCGAGAGCTTCCGCTGTCTGAAGGCCGACCTCGGCAGCCCGGCTGCGCACTCCGACCCCCGACTGCCTCGCGGAGGGTCCGCCGCGGTCCTCGAACGCCAGCTCGTCCCGCCACACCGTGACGGAGTCCGCGGGTATGCCCAGGCGCACGGCGTCGATCGCCTCCCACGGTGCCGAGAAGCGAACAACGGGGAACAGCCGACTCGGCTCCGCACCGATGACGCTGCGAAGCGCCTGCTCCGTGCGATCCGTTCCGGGGTCTCCCGCGTCGGCCAGCGCGATCACGTGGCGGTCGGCGCGGTCGACCACCTGGTTCTCGAGCTTCCCGGCCAGGGTCTTCGGGTCCAGGTCGTCGGGGAACAGGTACGGGCGGTACGTGAAGATCCGGGAGCCGTCGTTTCCTTCCCAGTAGAACTCGTTGTACGGGTAGTCGGTTTCGGCATTCCACGGAACGGCGCCGGTGATGAAGCTGTCGAATCCGGAGCCCAGCAGAATCTGCGGCAGCGTCCACGCGGCGCCTCGCGCGGCCGGCGCCCAGGCTACCCTCGCTCGTCGCCCGAAAGCACGTTCGAAGTCCCGCTGTCCGTACAGGGCCTGGCGGATCAGGG
>CBDUVN010000196.1:0-2388 GCA_965370685.1 uncultured bacterium
GCGTACACCGGGTGGTGCAGGAACAGCATCAACTTCTGGATGAACGCGATCTCGAGGAACATGAAGGCGAGGCCGAGACCGGCGAAGCAGGCCACCAGCGAGCCCCTTGCAAGCGGCTCCCGGGCGCCGTCCAGACCCTCGGCCCTGCCGACCCGCCGGAACAGAGTGAGGGGCAGCAGCACCAGCAGCAGGGCCGCCGCGAGGGCCTGAGCGACAGTGGCCGCGAGGACCAGGTAACCCCACTCGACGTAGTTCACCCAGTCCCTGCCCGCCGAGGACACGAGCGTCGGCAGGCTCCGCCACCGGAAGAAGCGGAAGAAGTACGGGCGATCGTCGGTCGCCGGACGGACGTGGAACGGGTAGCGCCGAAAGAAGCCCTCCGCATCGGGCGAGAGGATCGCCCTGGCGCTCTCGTAGTAGATCGCCTCGTCGAGAACGGTGAACCTGTTCGTCTCGCTCGCTTCGAGGCCCGGCAACCAGCTCACGTCGAACCCGCGCGATTCGGCGAACCTGCGGATCGCGGCCGTACGCGAGGCGTCGAGCGGCGCACGGGAGATGACGAGAGTCGCCGTGTTCCAGGAGCGGATGAGGGCGAGATGATCACCGGGATCTTCGATGCCGGCCACACGGGCCGCCTCGACCGCCGTGGCGAACAGCTTGATGGCATCCCGGGGCGGCGTTTTCAGCCAGCGGGTGATGGACAGGACCCCGTCGTCGCTCAACCGGTTCACATAGAGGGCGAGCGCCTCCACGGTGTACAGATAGCTCTCGCTCAGCGCATGCACGCCGGCCGAAGAGGCGTTGAAGGCATCCAGCAGGGCGATCTGGAGAACGTCAACTCGGAAGTCGGGACGTGCCTCGAGGAATCCTCGCCCCTCCCCGATCACGAGATCCACGTCCGGTCGCCCGTACAGCTCTCCGGAGAACGAGCCCAGTCGATCGACGATATCCGGAACGCCGGGGTCGAGCTCGACCGCAGTGACCAGGGTCGCCCCGTGGGCCAACGCGCTCAGGACTTCGGTGCCACCACCGGCGCCGATCACCAGTACCCGCGGGTCCCGCACCAGCTGGTAGGGCAGCGCCGACGTCACGTAGTCGAGGAATGCGAAGCTGTCCAGCGAGCCATCGAACCTGTGGACCGGGGAGACGCCGCCTCCGTCGAAGAACAGCGCCACCTGTTCGGGAAACACCCCGAGCCGCCCCATCGGATAGCCGGAGACCTGGCCAGGCGTCTCACGGATCATGGACGATCGCACGGCAGTGAGCCGCGACAGCGGGGACTCACTCTGCGCCACGATCCGGGCATCCGGGAGCCGCATTGCATAGGACAGCCCCTTGTACTCGGAAACGCGGATCGGAGCCGGTCCGCGCACGGCCAGCAACGTGCCGACGGCCACGGCGAGCAGCGTGCCGGCGGCAAGCCATCGTGTATCACTTCCCCCGACCAGGAGGAAAGCGCAGAGCGCCACGAGTGCCAGCACGTACGGAACCGCATCCGCGGGGAGGAGGAACAGGGCGCCTACCACTCCCGCGGCTCCGAGACCGGAACCGATCATATTGGCGAAGTACACACGACCCACCCTGTCGGGCCGGATCAGGAGGGCCGTCGCGATGCACCATGACACCAGGAAGAACGGCGCCGACAAGGTGAGGTACAGGACGACGAGCAGGCCCCACTGGCCGGGACGCGTGGTGAGCTGCAGCGTCTCGAACGGAATGGCCTGGCTGGCCTCATAGCAGACGATCAGTGAGACCGGCAGCAGGAAGGCTCCGATCCTCAAGAGCTGCGGCTCACGTCCGCGAATCCGGGCGCCCAGCAGGCCGAGTGCGGTTCCGCTCACGGCGAAGCCGAGCAAGGCCATGCTGATGATCATGTAGGCGAAGTGGTGCCACTGAGCGATGGAGAATACGCGGACGAGCGCGACCTCGAATGCGATTCCGGTAGCGCCGATAAGCAGGATGGCGGGCTCTAACCGCCGAATGATCTGGCGATCGCGGTCGCCGGGAGGTTCGACCCGTGCGTCCGGGTCAATCACCGCCGGTCAGCGGGACGAACCGGACGGCCCCCATGTTCCGCTGAACCAGGGTCCCGTCGAGCCGCTTCTCCACCAGCATCAGAGACTGGACCTGGAACGGCGCACCGATCGGGATCACCATCCGCCCACCGGGCTTGAGCTGCTCGAGGAGCGGAGGCGGGATGTGGCTCGCCGCCGCCGTGACGACGATTCCATCGAACGGTGGATGTTCCGGCCACCCGAAGTAGCCGTCCCCGATCAGGGTTTGCACGCTCTCATAGCCGAGCTCGGCCAGTCGTTGCGCTGCTTCCCGACCGAGCGGTTCCACGACCTCGATCGTGTACACGCTGTCGGTGATCTCGGCCAGCACGGC
>CBDUVN010000197.1:0-2335 GCA_965370685.1 uncultured bacterium
AACGGCTTCGACTGGTCGCCAGATGGCAGCCGGATCGGCTTCGGGCATCAATCAGACGGTTCGATCACCGCTCGCGGCGACATCTCCGTGCTGGATCTCGAGACCCGGAAGATCACGCCCGTCGTCACCGGCCCGGGATCGGAAGGGAGGTTCGAGTGGTCTCCTGACGGGGAATGGCTCCTGTACTCCTCGGCCGGCGCGGACACGACCTCCGACTACTACCTGAACCGCCGGCTGTGGAAGGTGCGTGCGACGGGAGCAGGTGATCCCGTCCCGCTCGCCGCCGAGCTCGACGAATCGATCGGCAGCTACTGGTGGACGGAGCATGGCATCTTTGCAGTTGCCTGGCAGGGAACCGAGCGCCGGATCTTCGAAATCGACCCGGATACGGGAGACTACAGCGAATTCGCCGATGTTCCCGAGCGAATCTGGGGCCTCGACTTCTCGGGTGACGGACTCACGATGGCGCTGGATGCTTCGACCGGAACCACTCTCCCGGAGCTCTACCTGACGGAGGTATCCCGTTACGATCCCGTGCGAATCACTCACTTCTCAGACCAGATCGCCGACTGGGAAGTCGGGACGAGCGAGGTCATCCGCTGGGCCAGCGAGGACGGAACCGAGATCGAGGGCGTACTGCACAAGCCGGCGGACTTCGACGCGTCGAAGCAGTACCCGCTGCTCGTGGTGATCCACGGAGGGCCCACCGGGATCGATACGCCGACTCCCGTTCTCGGCTACGTCTATCCGGTGACGCAGTGGCTGGCGAAGGGCGCCCTGGTGCTTCGCCCGAATTACCGTGGCTCGGCCGGCTACGGCGAGGCCTTCCGGGCGCTGAACGTGCGGAACCTGGGCGTCGGCGACGCCTGGGATGTGATGTCGGGCGTCGATCACCTAGTCCAGCAGGGGATCGTGGATGAGGACCGGATCGGCGCGATGGGCTGGAGCCAGGGTGGATACATTTCGGCATTCCTCACTACCACGACGGACCGGTTCGCCGCGATCTCCGTCGGGGCCGGGATCTCGAACTGGATGACGTACTACGTGAACACGGACATCCATCCGTTCACCAGGCAGTACCTGAAGGGGACTCCGTGGGACGATCCCGAGGTGTACGCGAAGACGTCACCGATGACGCACATCCTCGACGCGCGGACGCCCACACTGATCCAGCACGGCGAGAACGACCGCAGGGTGCCGATTCCCAATGCCTACGAGCTGTACCAGGGGCTGCAGGACGTCGGGGTGGAAACGAAGCTGATCGTGTACGAGGATTTCGGGCACGGAATCTCGAAGCCGAAAGAGAGGCACGCCGCCGTGTGGCACAACTGGCAGTGGTTCGCGAAGTACATCTGGGACGAGGAGGTGGAACTGCCACTGCCCGAGCCGGAAACCGACGAGTCGGAGAAGGGGGAATCGTGAGCCGCTCGAAGTCCATCATCAGCCTGCGGAAAAACGGCCGCGAGGTACAGCTGGATCTGCACGGCTATTCGACGGAAACGGCGTTGTACGTTGCGCGCGATGTCGTCGAGACGGCCTGGGAGAGGGGATGTGACCGGGTGGTGATGATCCATGGTGCAAAGCACGTGGCGAGCCCCGCGGCCTCAAGTCAGACGGGGCAGGGCCGGACCAAATGGGCTCTGCGCCAGGCGTTGAGCCGTGGAGAGTACAACCGCTGGGCGGAGCCTCCAAAGTCGAGCGGCCACGACCGGAAAGCCGTCAGCGACCGGCTCAGCCTGTCCATGAAACGGAATCCGAGCCCGGACCCGGGGGCAGAGTGGCTGGATCCACCCGAGCATGAGTACGACCGGGAGCGCCGGCGAGACTGACGAAGCTCCACACGGCTCCGCAGTTCTCAGTCTCTGGCGCTGCAGGTGTAGACGCGCAACGCGTCGCCGGTGTTGTCGAGAACCAGCAGCTCGGCGCGTCCGTCTCCTGTGAGATCGGCCGCCCCCACGCCCCACGGATTCTCGCCGCCGGGCACCCGAGCGGTCCTGACGCCGTCGGGCCCGCCGAACAGAACGAGCACGTCGTGGGAGTTCCAGTTCGTGATCGCAGCATCGTCGATTGCGTCACCATCGAAATCGCCGATCGCGACGGCCTTCGCACCCGAGTCCCAGCGATCCTCGAAGAAGGGCTTGTTCCGAAAGGTCCCGTCCCCCAGGCCGCTCAGGACAAGGACCGGGCCCGGCTCAGTGGCGATAACGAGGTCTGCTCTGCCGTCGACGTCCAGGTCTCCGACCCGGACCTCGAAGGGTCTGACGGCAGGAATACCGAACGGCACGGCGAATCCGCCGTCGGCCGTGCGGAGCATGATCGCCACCTCGTCCCCGTT
>CBDUVN010000198.1:0-2326 GCA_965370685.1 uncultured bacterium
CGACGCGCACCTCTCACAAAAAATCTCGCGTACGGAACACAGGGCTTCAATCCCCCTGTGGCGGGATCAGAAACGTCAGCGCAGTTTCCTGCATGAAAACACTCGAACTGCCGCCCGATTCCGGCAAAACCAACGCAGAGGTCCACTCCGAGCCCTGGCTTCCATCTCTGCGGTTCCGGCTGCTGGGAGGGCTCCTCACCCTGCTGTTCGTAGCGTTGTTCACGGTCGCCATCACGGTCTACATCGCGTTTCGTCTGGCGCTTCCACTCGGCCTGTCGGCGGGCATCCTGACCGTCGTCATCGTCGGAGACCTGCTGTCGCTCGGCGTGTTCGCCAGCTATCGACTCCGGGAGCTGGTGCTCGAGCCGGTCGATGCGATGGTCGGGGGAGCCGAGCAGATCGCCGGCGGAGACAGCGAGCACCGACTTCCCGAGGCGGACACGATCGAGATCCAGCGACTCTCGTCCGCGGTGAACGCCATGGCCGCGACGTTGTTGCACAACCAGGAGGAGCTCGCCGCCAATGTACGTTCGCTCGACGCCACCAATCGCGAGCTGTCGGAGGCTCGCACTCGCCTGGTCCGGGCCGAAAAGCTGGCTTCGATCGGTCGCCTGTCGGCCGGGGTGGCTCATGAAATCGGCAATCCTCTCGGCGCCATCATGGGCTACCTGGAGCTGGGCAAGCGTCGGGGCGCGGACGGCGAGTGGGTGGACGGAATCGGGTACGAGACCCGGCGGATCGACAGGATCGTGCGCGGCCTGCTCGAGTACGCCAGACCGAAGGAAGCAGCGGGCCGCGCTGTGGATCTGAACGAGACCGTGCGACGAACAGATGAGATGCTGCGACTTCAAGGTCGGTTCCGCCGGACGAAGGTCAGCCTGTCGCTGGACCCCGAACTTCCTCTCGTGCGCGGTGATGCCCACCAGCTCGAACAGATCCTCGTGAACCTGCTGCTCAACGCTACCGACGCGATCGATGACGGACCTGAAGAGGGGCACGTAGAGATTCTGACCCGGGAAGTCCAGGTGGAGTCGGAAGAGACCGCCGCCGTCATCCGTCGGCAGGACGATCACTCGGGTATCGATTACTCGCACCTGCGGCGGCTCGATCAGACCCGGGACCCGGGACCCGCGCGCCGCCTGAAGCCGGGAGACCCGGCTGTCGAGCTCCTGGTCCGGGACGACGGACCGGGCATCCCGGACGGCGATCGGGGACGGGTGTTCGAGCCATTCTTCACGACCAAGGAGCCGGGGCGGGGAACCGGCCTCGGACTTGCCGTTTCTGCGCGGATGATTGAGGGCATGGGTGGGACAATCGAAGCACTCCCGGCTGATGGCGGGGGTGCGGTCCTGCGTCTGCTTCTGCCTACCGCGAGCGGGGATACGGCGGAATGAGAATTCTGGTAGTGGACGATGATGCGGGTCTCAGACGTACAGTGTCCCTCCTCCTCGAAGACGAGGGGCACGATGTCGAGACTGCCGCGGACGGCGATGAAGGCTTGCAGAAGGCCACGGATGGAGAACCGGATCTCATCCTGACCGACGTCCGGATGCCCGGTCTCGATGGCATCGGCCTGCTGGAGCAATACCAGGAAAACGGAGCCGGCGCCCGCGTCATCGTGATGACGGCCTATGGCAACTCAGACGTCGCGATCGACGCGATCCGAAAAGGCGCCTGGGACTACATCGACAAGCCATTCACCCCGGACTCCCTGCTGCTGCGTATCCGGATCGCGGAAGAATCATCGAAGAAGGACCGTGAGATCCACCGACTGCGGCGCGAGGTCCGGGTCGAGAAACGGCATGGCGGGATCATCGCGAGCAGCGCGGGGATGACGAGTGCCATCGAACTGGCCGAACGCGTGGCCCGGCACCCGACGACGGCGCTCATAACGGGCGAGAGTGGGACCGGGAAGGAGTTGATCGCCCGCCTGATCCACGATGCGTCGAGTCGAGCCGGGACATTCGTGCCGGTGAACTGCGGCGCGATACCCGAGAACCTGCTCGAGTCCGAGCTGTTCGGTCACGTGAAGGGATCGTTCACCGGCGCGACGGCCGACCGGACGGGACTGTTCGAAGAAGCGGACGGGGGCACCCTGTTTCTGGATGAAGTGGGCGAGCTTCCGCAGTCGCTGCAGGTCAAGCTCCTGCGCGCTCTCCAGGAGGGGGAGATCCGACGGGTGGGGGAGTCGAAGCCGCTGAAGGTGAATGTCCGCATCATCGCCGCGACGGCCCGTGATCTCGAATCGGAAGTTCAGTCCGGCGGATTCCGGTCGGATCTCTACTATCGAATCAACGTAGTCCGGATCCACTTGCCGCCGCTGCGT
>CBDUVN010000199.1:0-2291 GCA_965370685.1 uncultured bacterium
ACATCGCAGCCGCGATCCCAGCGCTGGCCGGCCGGAATCCTCGCTCTCGTGGGAATCGGTCTGCTGATGGCAGGAAGCTGGTTCGTCGGCCTGAGAAGCTCGGAGGGTGACACGGACACAGCTCCAGTCACTACAGCGGAAGAACTCGTCGAGTCGGTTGCCGTCCTGCCGTTCGTCAACATCGGAGGCAATCCCGAGGACGAGCCGTTCAGCGAAGGGCTGGCGGAGGAACTCGGAAACGCACTGTCACAGATCGAGGGGTTGCAGGTCGCAGCTCGCAGTTCGGCGTTCGCATTCAAGGATCGCGACGTGGACGTGCGGCAGATCGGCGAGGAGCTCGGAGTCGCGTCTGTCGTGGAGGGAAGTGTTCGTCGGTCCGGGGGCACCGTGCGGATTTCCGCGCAGCTCAGCCGCACATCGGATGGGTTCCGGCTGTGGTCGAACACGTGGGAGCGCGAGCTGACCGCCGCCAACGTGTTCGCGATCCAGGACGAGATCACGTCGGACATTGCCGGGGCGCTGACGCGGGAGTTGCGTCCCGAGGTGATCACGGGATTCTCGGACCGGCGAACGGAGGACCTCGAGGCATACGACCTCTACCTCCTCGGCCGGCACCGTTGGGCGACCCGTGACGTAGGCGCCGTGCGTGAAGCGATCGGGTATTACGAGCAGGCGATCGCACGGGATTCCGGCTTCGCTCTCGCGTGGGCCGGGCTGGCCGACGCCTGGGGAGTTCTCCCGTTCTACGATCGGACGCTGACGGGGCGGGAGGCATATCCGCAGGCCGTGCGCGCCGCTGACCGGGCCCTGGCACTCGCGCCGGATCTCGCCGAAGCGAACGCCGCGCGTGGCATCGTCGCGACGGAATACGAGTTCGACCTCGAGATGGGAGAGCGCTTGCTCGCCCGGGCGATCGAGCTCAACCCGAATTATGCGCAGGCACATGCGTGGTACTGCGAAACGCTGGAAATCAGTGGACGAGACGACCTGGCGCTACCGGCGTGCGAAAAGGCCCTGGAACTGGACCCGGTCGGCCTGATCCCGAATCTCCTGCTGTCGGTACCGCTCGCCGGCCTGGGGCGGGCCGAGGATGCGTTGGCCCGGATCGAACGGACGCTGGACCTGGAGCCGGACGTATCCCTGGCGCACTTCCTCAGCGCCGGCCTCCTGCTGGCGTCCGGGCGGGCTGACGAGGCGGCGGACAACCTCGAGGCACTCGGTCGAAACGAGGGATTCTCGAATCCTGCCTCCCTGCGGGCGGTGGCGCAGGCGTACCCGGGCTCGGAGCCGTCCGAGCAGGCGATCGAGGCCGTGCGCGAGTTCGAGCGGGAGACCGGCGGCGGCCTCTACTACCTGGCGGGTATGTACGACTGGGCGGGCTCGGAATCCGACGCAATCCGGGTTGTCGAGGACGGTGTCGCGGCTCGGAATCCCTGGCAGGGGATGGCTGCCGTGTTTGTCCAGTACGACGGCCTGCGCGAGAATCCGAGATACCAGGAGATCCTGCGCGATCTCGGACTTCCGAATGGCAGTATGGCGTATCGGGCGGGCCTATCTGACGGAGGGCTCGGATCCGACTGACGCACCCCGGCGCGGACCCGTCAGGAGGCCTTCCCGCGCTTGCCGCTCGCGAGTTGCAGCGGGATCTTCTCCCACGTCCGCAATCGAACACTCGAACCTGCAGTCGGAGACACCATGCGTCGGCCCTTCGCAGCTGTTGCTCTCGCCCTGATCGTCATGCTCACAGCTCCCGTCCCGACGCTGCAGGCGCAGCCGACGGCGGACGATTCGACGCTGACCCGACTTCTCCGGTACCCGGACATCCACCGGGACCGGATCGCCTTCGTCTACGCGGGCGATATCTGGAGTGTCCCGAGCGGGGGAGGGCTGGCGCGACGGCTCACCTCGCACGAGGGGATGGAGCTGTATCCGAAGTTCTCCCCGGACGGCAGGTGGATCGCGTTCTCCGGCGAATACGACGGAACGCGGCAGGTCTATGTCATGCCCGCCGAGGGCGGGACTCCGACGCAGCTCACGTTCTATAACGACGTGGGGCCGATGCCGCCTCGCGGGGGAACCGACTACCGGATTTACGGCTGGACTCCCGATGGCTCGAACGTGGTGTTCCGCGCGAACCGCCTCCCGTGGGGTGTTCGCGTGGGCCGGCCGTACCAGGTGCCGGTGGCGGGCGGCCTCGAGACACCGCTGGCGATCCCCGAGAGCGGCGGCGCCGATCTGTCGCCGGACGGGACGCAGGTCGTATTCACGCCCAAGGACCGTGAGTTCAGGAC
>CBDUVN010000200.1:0-2175 GCA_965370685.1 uncultured bacterium
TTCGGCGGTTCCGTACGGAGTTTCGATGCGGCAGCCGCGCTCGCCGTACCGGGCGTCCGCCAGGTGGTCGAGATTCCGACAGGCATCGTGGTGGCAGCCGATGGCTTCTGGGCCGCGAAGAAGGGCCGTGACGCGCTCACGGTCGAATGGAAGGCGGGTAAGTTCGGAGAGGAGTCGGACGACAGCATCCGGAAGCTGTGCCAGAAGCTCGCCGACAAAGGAGCCGTCGTCAGGGACGATGGCGACGCGGCGAAGGCAACCGCGCGAGCGAAGACGAGAGTCGAAGCGGAGTACGACGTCCCGTTCCTCGCACACGCGACGATGGAACCGGTCAACTGCGTGGCAGATGTTCGCGACGACGGGTGTGATATCTGGACCGGTACGCAGGCGCAGACATCTGCCCAGGACATCGCGGCCGAGATTACCGGGCTTCCGGTCGAGCAGATCAATGTGCACACGCAGATGCTCGGAGGCGGATTCGGTCGCAGGTCCCGCAACGATTTCGTCGCCGAGGCCGTGCACGCTTCGAAGGCCCTCGGGACCCCCATCAAGATCGTGTACACCCGCGAGGACGACATGCGAGCGGGCTCGTACCGACCGGTGGCGTACAACAGATTCGTCGGCGCCGTGGACGAGAGCGGGAATCCGGTAGCCTGGGAACACAGGATCGTCAGCCCGTCCATCCTTCTGAGCATCGGCGCCCGGCTACGGGACGGCATCGACCCGACCTCGACGGAGAATGCCGGCGATCTGGGCTACGCGATCCCGAACATTCACGTCACGTACGCCGACCCGGATCTTCCCGTAAGCGTTCATTTCTGGCGCTCCGTGGGGAATTCGCAGAACATTTACCTCACCGAGTGCTTCCTCGACGAGCTGGCCGCCGCCGGTGGTCGCGACCCGGTAGAGCTTCGTCTGTCGCTTCTGGGAGAGCACCCGCGACGGGCCCGCGCGCTGCGGTTGGCGGCCGAGAAGGCGAACTGGTCGACCCGTACAGCGAACGGGCGGGCGCTCGGCTGCGCCGTGGCGGAGTGCTTCGGCAGTGTGGTGGCGCAGGTGGCGGAGGTCGAGCTCGTGAATGGCGAAGTCCGCGTTCCTCGCGTCGTATGCGTGATCGACTGCGGCACGGTCGTGAACCCCGACACGATCGAAGCGCAGATGGAAAGCGGGATCGCGTACGGGTTGTCGGCCGCCCTGTACGGTCAGATCTCGATCGAGCATGGAGGGGCCATCGAAGGAAACTTCGACCGCTACCCGATCCTGCGTATGCGTGACATGCCCGAGGTCGAGACGCACATCATCGCGGAAGGCGATCCCGTGGGAGGGATCGGTGAGGTAGGGCTGCCATGCATCGCCCCTGCCGTGTGCAACGCCCTGTTCGCGATCACCGGCGAGCCGATCCGCCGCCTTCCGATCGGGGACCGGTTCCAGAACTGATCAGACGTCGCGCGGCGCGATCACGCGCGACTCAGGGGCTCGTCGTGTCCCGGCGGGGCCCGTAGTCGTATACACTCGGAACCCTCTGCTGCTGCCTGGGTTTTCGCTCGTATTCACGGGTGCCGGTTACCCGGCCCGATCGCTCCTGGTAGATCTTGTACCGGCGGCCGCCGTACAGGGCACTGTCGATCGGGACCCGGATTCTCCACATCCGGACGATCCACCCACCATTTTCAATCTGGTCGTACACCACCAGGCCAGACGCTTCCGGACCCATGCCCAGTTCCCTGCGCTCCCGCAGACCGGCGTATTCAAAGTAGATCGTACGCAACTCCGAAGTCGCGGCATCGAGCCACAACGTGCCACGGATGTCCACCCTGAGCGGCGCCTGCGCGGGCTCGAACGCCAGGCCGACGAGCCCATCGGCACCCCTGACAGCGTGGAAACAGTGTGACTCCTGGAACGTGTCTGACAGCAGGACCGAAGCGTCGGGTCCGTAGAACGCGAGTCGGCCTTGCGCCGAGTCCCGCACGAATCCCCTCTCCTGCAGTTCCTCTGCGGATGAAACGCCAAACGGGCTGCGCCCCGCCGCGGTAATGAAGTCCGTGTTCTCAGACCCGATCGTGGTGTCGAACGGATCCACGAGCCGCTCCCGCACCTCCGTTTCGAACACGATCTCGCGCTCGACGATCTCGCTGACCTGCAGGGCCTTCCGGGCCTCGTCCCACAGGCGCCACA
>CBDUVN010000201.1:0-2028 GCA_965370685.1 uncultured bacterium
ATAGAGGTCGTGATGCCGCGCGAATCGCTGCTCGATGCGTCACGCAAGATGGGGCTTCGCGACCTGGACTACATTCCGGTCGTGGACAGCGAGGATTCCATGCGTCTCATAGGCCTGCTGAGCCGGGCGGACATCCTCGAAGCGTACCAGACCAAACTCATGCTCCAGGACTGAGAGTGAACTGCCGATGATACTCGGAATCGGGGTCGACCAGGTCGAGGTCGGGAGGATTCAGAAGCTGCTGAGCGAGCGCCCGGAAAAAGCGGCCCGGCGACTGTTCACGACGCGAGAACGAGAGACGTGCGAGTCCCGCCAGAGACGCGACGAGTGCTTTGCTGCACGATTCGCGGCGAAGGAGGCGTTCGTCAAGGCACTTGGGTGCGGTCTGCGAGAGGGAATGAGCTGGACCGATATCGAAATCCGGACGGAACAGAATGGCCGCCCGCGCATCATTCTTTCAGGGGCGGCCGAGGAAGCATTTCGCTCCCGGGGCGGAGGCGAGATCTACCTGAGCTTCACACACGAGGGCGGGCAGGCCGTGGCGTTCGTGGTGCTGGAGCGCGGGATCGACCCCGCGACCGGGTCCTAGCGGCCGGGCCGGAAGGCGGCAGGGGGATTGCGGAGATACAGATACGCGAACAGGGCCAGGGAGAGAATGACCAGCATGCGATCTCCCGACAGCAGATAACCCGTAAGACCCAGCAGAGCCTGACCTTCCGCGAGTCCCCAGATGAGAATCGCGCTCGTCACGCGGCCGCGGTCGTCCACGCGTCCCGACCGAACGCGCGCCTGGATGACTCCCGTTACCAGCGTAACTCCTATCGCCACGACCAGCCAGGCGATTCGAATCGGGGCCGGATTCCCGATGCTCCCGGTCGGCTCGAGAGCCAGCAGCAGCACCGCCGCATAGAGCACAACTCCCGCTGCGAGGGCCGCATACAGAATCGGAAGCTGATCGAAAGAGGGGCCGGATCCGGTCGAGGACATATCACACCTCGTGGTCTGCGGCGAGCGTGCCGGCCCGATCGGGAACCCTGCGGGGTTCCGGGTGTGTTAGAAGATGAGAGAGCCCCCGGAGCCACGGGACCTACCTTGGATCCTATCCCCGCAGTCGATCCGTGGCCGAGGGGGTCTTCTCGTATATGTCGGCCAGAGACCACGTCAGCCGTGGGCCGCGACCGGCAGGAGAATAGAGCTTCAAGTCCCAGCCCGCAAATCGGTTCCGTAAGAGCCGCCTCGATCGAGTCCGGATCTGCGACGGTCAGTCCCGCGGAGCCGTCATCTCCCGGCTGAGAAGCCTTCTCACATCCTTTTCCGGCAGCGCCTCCCAATCGAAACCCACGAACCCGTGCGCGGTGTCCGGCGCGGTGTACGCGAAAGCGGCCGGTCGACGGCCATAGAAGTACAGGCCGATCTCGGCCGACGTCGCGGGCGTGAGCAGCCGCACGCCGTGCCTGATGCGCAGGTGACGGAAGGGGCGTCCACCGTTCATTCGTCCGCTCGGGTCGTGCTCGACCAGGTACGCGACCCGGGGACCGAATGACAGCGTGCGAAGGTGGCCCGCTTCCAGCCCCGGAATCGGACTTTCATCTCCCGGATTCAGCCATCGGTCCCGGACTTCGGCCCACCCACGTAACTCCCTCGCCACGTGCCGTAACTCGATCGCTCCGGGAGACAGGTCGACGATCTCCTCACCCACGAGGCGGGGGTTCCGGTCCACGACATCCAGCAGCCACCACGTCTGCGGGTATTCCCGACGTGGGATCTCGATCAGACGAGAGCTCAATCCGTGGTCCTCCCGTATCGATCCTCGAGCCGAACTACATCGTCGAGGTGTGGAGTGCTGACTTCCAGGATGACGCTGTCCTCGATCGCTTCCATCCGGTGAATCGTCCCGGGAGGGATCTCGATCGCCTCGCCGGGGCTCCACTCGAACACCTCTTCACCGCGTGTGAACAGCATCCGACCCGACTGCAGAAACAGCGTCTCGTGCTTCACTTCGTGCATCTGCAGCGACAGGAGGTGGCC
>CBDUVN010000202.1:0-1957 GCA_965370685.1 uncultured bacterium
GCCAGCGACACGCGGGGCTTCTGCTGATCAGCGCAGAAACCTGCCCGGATCGAATGGTCCCAGCGGCAGCGACGGGGATCCGTCGAGAATCTGTTCCGACAACAGTATTCCGGTGACCGGTCCGAGCGTCAGGCCCAGCATTCCGTGTCCCGTGGCGGCGTACAACCCCTGAATGTCCGGCAGCGGACCGATCGCAGGCAGGCCGTCGTCGGTGCATGGCCGCAGTCCAACCCAGACATCGAGTGCCTCGGCCCGCGTGACCCCTTCGAAATACAGTGACGCCGAGCGCATCAGCTGATCGAGGCGATCCTGCCGCACGTCGTGGTTCAATCCCGAGAACTCGAGTGTTCCGGCGAAGCGAACGAATTCATCCATTGGAGTGCAGAACACGGAGGACTCCACCAGCAGGCAGGGAAGGCCCAGCGGCGGCGTTCCGTCACGTCCGGGGGCACGATCTTCGTGGTATCCCTTCGCCGGCTGGATCGGCAGGCCGCAGCCCAGGTCTTCCAGCAATCCGCCGCTGTAGGATCCCGTCGCGACGATGACAACGTCGGCCTCGACCCGCTCGCCCCCCTCGACCCGGACCGCGACCACCCGGCCGCCTTCGACCTCGATCCGTTCGACCGAGGTATTCGAGCGGATCACCGCGTCTTTGCGGATCGCCGCCGCAGCCAGCTCGGTCACGAAGCGGGCCGGGTTCACCGTCGATCCCTCGGCGTGCTCGAAGCCACCCGCCACGTCCGATCGGATTGCCGGCTCTCGCTCCCGCAGCTCCCCGACGGTCAGCTCCCGCGTCTCGAAGCCGTGCCGCTCGATCAGCCGCGCCTCCTTCCGCACCGCCTCGAGCCCCCCCCGCGTGCGACATACTTCCAGGTATCCCGACTTCCGGTAATCGCAGTCGAGCCGTTCTGACTGCACGAGCTCGTCGAACAGTGCCGGGGTGGCGAGGCCCAGTGGCGCCAGCGCTGCCATGCTGTATTCGAGGTGCTGCTCGGAACACCAGCGCGAAAACGACCACAGCCAGCGGAAGAGCTTTGGGTCCCACCGGGGAGCGACATACAGGGGGCTCAGCGGGTCTTTCAGCGAGCGGATTGCCTGTCCGGACCGCCCTGGACCGTTGATCGGTGGATGACCCGGCGAGATCATGCCGGCGTTGCCCCGGGAGGCGCCGTCCGCCACTTCGCCCCGCTGGAGGACGGTGACGTTCGCTCCTCGCCGTGCCAGGTAGTACGCGGTGCACACCCCGATCACGCCGCCGCCGATCACGACGATGCGGAGGTCCGATCCGATCGGTCGCGATTGCTGCGGCTCACCCATGGATTCGCGCGTCCTTCTCGAGCGGGATCGGAACGGTCCTCGTTAGCCGGGTCCGACGGCGGCCGCAACATATTCCCCGGGCCGACCGCCTGCGACCGGACACAGAGCCCGGCCGTCGCCGCTGTGCGGTGTGAAGACAGGCCAGCGAGCATATATTCAGACGTGGCGGTCGTTGGCCGCCCCCGCCGAACCCGTTCCATGGAGGAAGCGAATGGCCTACACGTGGGAAGAACTCCACAAGATGCCGGTCAAGAAGCTCCGGGAGATCGCCGAGGAGCAGGGCGATCGAACCGAGTTGCACGGCTATTTGACCATGCACAAGGAGAGTCTGGTTCCGGCCCTGTGCCACGTACTGGGTATCGAGGATCACGTTCACCACGAGGTGGTCGGGGTCGACAAGGCCTCGATCAAGGCGCTGATCAAGGAACTGAAGGTCGAGCGGGACGAGGCCCTGACCGCGAAGGACTCGGTGCAGCTCAAGCGAGTCCGCCGGAAAATCCATCGCCTGAAACGGAAATTGCACAAGGCTACGGTCTGAGCCTCACTCCACGATGATCTCGTCTACGTACAGCCAGGCGGGCTCGCCCGACCGCTCATGGTCGGGTGGTGCCCGTCCGAGGTTCACGGCCCGTACGCGGAC
>CBDUVN010000203.1:0-1957 GCA_965370685.1 uncultured bacterium
ACGTATCCATCACGTGCGATCCGAACGTATCTCTGTGTGTCGAACCGCTGCCACGGGCCGAGCAGCAGTCCGGCCATTCCCTCGTCGATTCGGGGCGCGCCGAGATATGGACTCCCGACGGCATCAGCGGGTTCCGCTGGCGGGCGGATCTGGGGAATCACTCCTGCCCAGACTCCGAGGATAACCCGGGCCGATACGACGATGATGAGCGCCACCAGCACGCTCTCCCTGACACTTCCCCGTGCCGCGGTGGGCAGTCCGACGCTCGTGGCCCCGGCGGGAATATGTTCCTGAAACATTCTCATCCGCGGGGAGACATCTCCCACAGCACGTTCACGATCTTCCACTCTCCATCCACGCTCGCGATGTGCATGTAGTCGACCCAGCTGCCTGCGATGATCTTCACGGAGGCCATGCCGCCATAGATGTCGAGGATCGTCACGTCGGATCGCTTCTGCTCATCAGGCATCTGCTTCCCGCCGCCCCCGGCAGTGATCTGCACGAGCTGCTCGGCGGACATTTCCTGGAGCGTCTCCGCTTCACCGGGCTTCCGCTGGACGATCCGCTTCTTCAGGTCTGTGTGCAGGGCCCGCTCCATGCGCGCTGCGTCGCCGGTGTAGAATCCGTCGATGTAGTCCAGTGCGGTGGCGCGTATCGCCGCAGAGTCCGCAGGCGTCTGGGCACGAGCTGCATCCGGCGTGGTGAGCCCGACAGCCAGCAGCATGGCGACCGCGGCCGTAACTGGCGGCAACATGGCGAATCTGGTGTGCATCCTTCCCTCCTTCAGACGTTCAAGCACTCGACCCGACGATCGAAGCACGCGATTGCAGCGTCGGGATTCCCGGGATACTCTCCCGAATGCTTGGGAACTGACAACCCGCGAACTGAACATATGCAGGAGTGACTGATGGCCGCAGCAGTAATCGGCGACACGGTAAAAGTTCATTATACCGGAAGCCTCGACGACGAATCCGTTTTCGATAGTTCCCGAGACCGGGAGCCCCTGGAGTTCACCATCGGCACGGGCCAGGTGATCCCCGGGTTCGAGGAAGCCGTGATCGGCCTCGAGCCCGGAGCGTCTGTCCGTACGAGAATCCCGGCGGAGCAGGCCTACGGCCCCAGGGACGAGAAACTTCGGGTCTCGGTCGATCGATCGCAACTTCCGGGTGGTCTCGAGGTCCAGTTGGGAGATCAGCTGCAAATGCAGACGCAGGATGGCCAGACGATTCCGGTCGAGGTCGTCGAACTCGCCGACGGGAACGTCGTGGTGGATGCGAACCATTCGCTTGCCGGGAAGGCTCTCACATTCGAGATCGAGCTGGTCGAGGTCGCCTGACGCACGGTGAGCCTGCGGGCGGGTTCAGCCCTCCCGCAGGTACTCCCCCTCCATCAGCGGTTCCCACTCTTCCCCATCGGGAGACGCCTCCATCAGGTAGCTGTAGCGCCCCTGCTCCCCGAAGTCCCACACGGCCCGGATCCAGCCCTGCGGATCCTGGCTGATCAACGTGAGCACGTCCCCGTCGAGATCGCCATGGAATTCGGTCGGCGGCATCCCCATCGAATCGAACCACAGCAGGACGTACCTCTCGGCCGCGGCGTCCCAGCGAAGCACCGCATGCCCCCTGAGCGCGACCTTGCCGTTGCGCTCCTGCTCGTACTCGTGAACGAGAACGAACCCGTCGAGCGCCATGCGATTTCGCACCCTGCCGACCGCATCGCCGCCCTTCGGATCCCACGGGCTCGGGTGGACACGTTCCTCGCCCATCCAGAGACCCACGAGCTTCTCGAGCTTGAAATGCGCGGCTCCGAGAGTCGGCATCTCCATTTTCATGTCTCCTGCCTGCAAGACTTCACTCGTCCGAGCCAGCTCCGTGAACTGGAGTCAGGGCTTGAGCGAGCGGCCGACCTCATGGCGGCCGGCTTCGCTTGGCGCCCGCACGGCGCTGTAGCGTAGACT
>CBDUVN010000204.1:0-1866 GCA_965370685.1 uncultured bacterium
GCCCTCGAGGCCGGGTTCCGGCCCTGTCTGCGCTGCCGTCCGATGGAGCCCCGGGGCACTCCGCCGGACTGGCTCCGCGACCTGGTCCGGGAGCTGGAAGCCGAGCCGTCACGCCGGTGGACCGACCGTGACCTCGAACAGCGCGGCCTGAGTCCCGAACGCGTGCGGCGCTGGTTTCAGCGTCAGCACGGAATCACATTTCACGCATACAGCCGGGCACGACGTCTGGGCGAGGCGCTCGGGCGGATCCGGCAGGGAGAGGAAGTGTCACGCGCCGCCTACGCCCAGGGATACGAGTCGTTGAGTGGATTCCAGGAAGCGTTCCGGAAACTCCTCGGGGCCCCGCCCACGGGGCTGCGCGATGCACGCACCGTTCGAGTGACCCGGATCCTCACGCCGCTCGGTCCGATGCTCGTGGGAGCAACCGACGACGCCCTGTGTCTGCTCGAGTTCATCGACCGACGGATGCTCGAGAGGCAGCTCAAACGACTGCGGGACCGGCTGGGCGCCGTGCTGATTCCCGGCTCGAATCGCGTGACCAGAGCCGCGGAGGATGAGCTCGCGGCATACTTCGCGCGCGACCTGAGCGAGTTCAGCCTGCCGCTGGAGACACCGGGAACGGAATTTCAGCAGACGGTGTGGGAGGCACTCCGAGAAATCCCGTACAGTACGACCGCTTCATACGGAGACGTGGCGCGAAGCATCGGCCGGCCAACCGCGGTGCGCGCTGTGGCTCGGGCGAACGGAGACAACCGGATCGCAATCGTGATCCCCTGCCACCGGGTGATCGGGTCCGACGGTACTCTGACAGGATACGGCGGCGGACTGTGGCGGAAGCGCCGCCTGCTCGAGCTCGAGTCCGGGCAGACAGACGTGTTCCCGGAGTAAGTCCTACTCGAGATCGCCCGAATCCACGTCCTGGATGAACTCGATGAGCCCTTCGAAGTACGTGGCCTGGTCATCGTACATCGACAGGTGGCTTCCTTCCGGGCAGTACAGGTAGCGGCCATTCTGCACGGCACCCGCCATCCACTCGATATGCCGCGGATCCATCGTGTCGTACTTCGCACCGATCATCAGAGTGGGAACCCGGATCCGCTCCAGGTCGGCCGTGCGGTCCCACTCCAGCAGCCTGCCGCTGGCGCCAAGCTCGCTCGGTCCCTGCATGAGGACGTAGACGTCAGGATTGAGGTGATCGAATGCCCGGTTCACCGGATCCGGCCAGTCGGCGGGCGGCATGCGCAGAACGTGGTCTACGTAGTGGTGCTCGACGAGCAGTTCCAGGTACGCGGGATTGGCGTAGTCTCCCGCCTTCTCGAGCGCCTGGATCTCGGACAGCGCCTGCGGGTCCATCTCCGGCATCAGGACCGTTCGCGCGTACTCATTATATGCGGGAATACTCGCCATCATGTTCGAAATGATGAGCCCCTTGAGCTTGTCCTGGTGCTGGAGGGCGTATTCCAGCGCCAGGATCCCGCCCCAGGACTGGCCGAGCAGATAGAAATTTTCCGGGCCCAGGTCGAGGGCGACGCGCACCTGCTCGACCTCGTCCACGAAGCGCTCCACTTCCCACAGATCCGTGTCATCGGGCTGGTCTGAGTAATACGAGCCGAGCTGGTCGTAGTAGTAGTATTCGATGCCCGCTCCCGGAAAATACGAATCGAACGCCTCGAAGTACTCGTGGGTAACGCCGGGCCCGCCATGCAGCAGCAGGATCTTGATCGTCGGGTTGTTGCCCACCCGCTTGGTCCACACCCGGAAAGTGCCCTTCGGCGTCTCGATCGGGATCATCCGAATCCCGCCGGCCAGCAGGTCCGTCCGGCCGGAGTTGTCGAGGTAGGCGGACACGGATTGGTCTGAGGAGGT
>CBDUVN010000205.1:0-1728 GCA_965370685.1 uncultured bacterium
TTCGAGGCAGCGATCGAGCGAGACTCCTCTTTCGCACCAGCGTGGGCCGGACTCGCAGCAGTGTATGACGCGCTGCCGTGGTATACGGATTTCCCGTCCGACGAAGGCGCGGAGAAGGGGAAGCAGGCGGCGCGGACGGCTATCGCACTCGACCCGTCCCTGGCGGAGGCGCACGCCGCGCTCGGGGTGATCCTGTACGAGTTCGACTGGGACTGGGACGGGGCAGCAGCAGCGTTCGAGGACATGCGCGTGGCCGATCCAGACTACGCGCAGGGGCTGACCTGGGAGTGCGCATTACTGACTGCGATCGGAGAGATTGAGGATGCCCTGACCCTTTGTAACCGGGCGGTCGAACTCGATCCACTGTTCATGCAGAGTCACTTCGCTCGGGCGGCCGCTCTTTCGGTCGCCGGATTCACGGATGATGCGATTGCGTCATTCGATAGAGGTATTGAGCTCGCGCCGAATCTACAGGTATTGAGCTGGGAAAAGGCCGGTGTTCTTCTGTCAGCGGGCCGGTATGATGATGCCATCCAGGCCTTCGAGTCGTGGTTGCGGCTGGAGGGATTCGATGAGCCCGACAGAATCAGAACCGTCGTAGCGGGAATCGAGAACCCGGCCAGTCGCACGGTTTCGCGTGGAGTCCTCCGACAGCTCGAGGCGGAAGACCGTGTCCGGCCGATTGTATGGGTTCAGCTGTGGGCGGAGCTGGACGAAATGGAGCACGCGATCGAGTTGCTCGAGACCGCATATGCGGACCGCGACCCCAACGTGATCTTCGTCGGCACGGATCCGCGCTATGCAACGGTGCGGTCAGATCCGCGGGTCGTTCGAATCCTGGAGGAAATGGGTCTGCCACTGGGAGTGCCCGAGTCCTGACGGGAGCGTCGATCATGTGGTTCGCTGCCTTTCCTTGCCGGGCCGTTTCCTCCGTCCGCCGTCGGTCCAGACTCGTCCCATTGCTGTTCTTTGGCGTCCCTGCCACGCTCATCGCCCCACCCGCCGTGCAGGCCCAGGATCCAGGTTCCCCCGCAGACGGGACGGAGACTCCTGCCGCTGAAGCCGTTGGTAACTCGTGGAATCTCCTGGCATTCGGGGGCGGTCAATTGCTTGGCTCCCTCGGCAACGACGGGGGAGCGGGGACGAGTTGGGAGGCGGGTGGAGGCGTGGAGTTTATCGCCGGGACCGGGCTCGGCGGTCGGCTCACCGGTAGCTGGCTGGTTTCAGGAGACGACTTTGCTTTCGATGCGGGACTCGTCTGGCAGTTTGATCGGACGAGCGATCGAGCCTGGTACCTCTCGGGGGGACTCGCAGGTCTGCTCTTTGTCCCCTACGCAGGCTCGATCGGCGATGCGAACGTGATCATGGGACTCGCCGGCAGCGTGGGCGTGTCAGGTACTCCGGACGCATTCGGACTCGGCGTCGAGGTCAGGGCGGGACTGTACGAGGGCCCGATTTTCACCCTGGGAGCCCGTCTGTTCATGCACATCGGACCCCTTTGACGACCTTAAACTCCAGCCTCGCGCGGTTACCGGGCATCGATCGCGCCGCCCGGCTTCAGCCTCCGAACAACTCCAGCGCCGCTACGATCACCTCTTCCACCACGTCGGTCTCCTGCGAGTTCGTCAGATAGATGACGATCGCGTTCGCGTCGGGGATCGCCATTCCGACCGTTCCGCTCGCGCCGCGATGCCCGAAGGCCGGGAGTGCGCCGGAAGCCCCGCCCGG
>CBDUVN010000206.1:0-1507 GCA_965370685.1 uncultured bacterium
GCCTGTTGCTCATCCTGCTGGGCGGATTCGGAATGCTCGCGCGGCTGGACATCGTCCAGGGCGGCCTGCCGGGGTGGGTCTGGTTCAAGCTGGCCCTGTGGATCGTGATTGGAGGACTGCTCGCACTCCCCTACCGGAAACCGGAAGCCTCACGCCTGCTGTGGATCCTCGGTCCGGCGCTCGGCCTGCTCGCTGCATGGGCCGGCCTGTACAAGCCGTTCTGATTCCCGGCCCGGCACACGCAGGCTGACTCGCGGTGAGTTCTCAGCTGACGGGCCTTCACCTGTATCCGTTGAAGTCGGCCGCGGCCTTTTCAACGCACCAGGCAGATGTGGACGCGATCGGCCTGGTGGGGGATCGGCGCTGGATGCTGGTCGACGCGGAAGGTGGGGCTCTCACCCAGCGGGAGCAGCCGAGGCTGGCACGGGTCCACGCGATTCCGGCGCCGGATGGTGGACTGGAAATCGTCGCCACGGGAATGCCGGCGCTGCAGATCGATGTGCCCGGGCCAGATGCGCCAGTAGTGCAGACAGAGCTGTTGAGGCGCTCCACCGGGGGACGGCTCGCCGCCCCGGGCGCGGCGGACTGGTTCACCGACTTCCTCGAGACACCGTGCAGGCTTCTCCATCTTCCTTCGCAGATGGCGAGACCGGTCGCTGCCCCATGGGGCCTTCAGCATGACCGCACGGCTTACACCGACGGGTTTCCATTCCTGCTGATCGGTGAAGGATCACTCACCGCGCTCAACGACCGGCTCGAACGGCCGATTCCGATGGACCGGTTCCGGCCGAATCTCGTCGTGTCGGACACGGAGCCGTTCGAGGAGGACGAGTGGCAGCGCGTGCGGATCGGATCGCTTGAATTCCGCGTCGTGAAGCCGTGCCCGCGCTGTGTCGTTACTACGGTCGATCAGGCGATGGGAATGCGGGACGCGGCGGGCGAGCCGCTGGCCACACTGGCAACGTTCCGGAAACACGACGGAAAGGTGTGGTTCGGAATGAACCTGATCCACGAAGCCGCCGGACATCTGCGTCTCGGCGACCCCGTCGAAGTGATCAGTCGCAGGGGTGCTCCGGCAACGTGACCGGCCGCAGCGTATAGTTTCGATTGATCAGGGTCGCGCCGGTCGCCTCGTAGTACTGATCCCAGAAGTGCTTCACGCGCTGAGAAGCGTCGGTGTCAACTCTGGCTCCGATCACCACGATGCAAAGCCCGGCGAGATCCGGCAGAGTTCCCTTGCCGCTCTCCTGGCTGACCCAGGAAGAGGACGGCATCCGGCGTAGACCTTCCATGTCGATCGAGCGATTCGACTGAAGCATGTCGGAGAACACGTACAGGACGGCCTTCCGATTCGGCGCCGCCTGGAGGTCAGCCGCCACATCATGCATCGTAGACAGGATGTCCGTCCCGTCGATCTCGCTCCGACCGGTCGTGTCGGTGAATATCACCAGATAGTCCTGAGCGTCCTGGAGGAACCGGGCCCGGATCGTCGAGTCCCGCGACATCG
>CBDUVN010000207.1:0-1501 GCA_965370685.1 uncultured bacterium
GTCCGGCTGTCGCACCCCGGAGCGGCAGCGAGACCGGTGTGCACCCGGCAGGGAGGCGACCACGTACCCGACCCGAAGCCTGTTTCGTCGTGCCGAGCGCGTTCTACCGTATGTCCTGGTCACGCTCGCGGCCTGCGGCGGCGAATCCGGCCTCGGCGATCTCCGGGAATCGCGCCCCAACATCCTGTTCGTGTTCGCGGACGACCATGCATACCAGGCCATTGGCGCCTACGGATCGGTCATCAACCAGACGCCGAACATCGATCGGCTGGCTGCGGAAGGCATGCGATTCGATCGAGCCGTGGTCACCAACTCGATCTGCGCTCCGTCACGGGCGGTCATCCTCACGGGTCTTTACAGCCATCTCAACGGCGTCCGCGACAACTCGGACGTGTTCGACGACGGCCAGACCACGTTTCCGAAGCTGTTGCAGGAGGCGGGTTATCAGACGGCGATGATAGGGAAGTGGCATCTCAAGAGTACGCCCACCGGCTTCGATCACTGGGAGGTGCTGCCCGGCCAGGGCGCTTACTACAACCCGGACATGCTGGTTCCGGAGGCGGACACGACATCCAGACATCGGCGGGAAGGATACGTCACGGACATCATCGCGGACCTGGCCCTCGACTGGCTGCGTGACGGGCGCGATCCGGACCGTCCGTTCCTGCTCATGGTCCAGCACAAGGCCCCGCACCGGAACTGGATGCCGGGCCCGGATCACCTGACGACGTTCGACGGGGAGGCGATTCCAGAGCCGGAAACCCTGTTCGACGACTACGAGGGGAGGGCCTCCCCGGCCGCCGCTCAGGAGATGACGATCGCGCGTCACATGTTCGACGCGTACGACCTGAAGCTCCGGCCGCTAGCCGGGAACGACCTTCCCGAGTGGCAGGCGACCGCGCTCCAGCGTCTGTCGGCAGAGCAGCGAGCCGCCTGGGACGCGGCCTACGACCCGAGGAATGCGGCCTTCCGCCAGGCAGGGCTCGAGGGAGACGAGCTGACCCGGTGGAAATACCAGCGGTACATCAAGGACTATCTGCGCACGATCGCCTCCGTCGACGACAACCTCGGCCGTATGCTGGACTGGCTCGACGAGACGGGCCTGTCCGAGAACACGGTGGTCGTCTACTCGTCAGACCAGGGTTTCTACCTCGGCGAGCACGGCTGGTACGACAAGCGCTGGATGTACGAGGAATCATTTCGCACACCGCTGATCGTGCGGTGGCCGGGCGCCTCGGCACCGGGGAGCACCTCGCCAGCCATCGTCTCGAATCTGGATTTCGCCCCGACGTTCCTCGAGCTGGCGGGAGTGGATGCGCCGGCCGCGATGCAGGGACGCAGCCTGGTTCCGCTGCTGGTTGGCGAAGTGCCGCCCGACTGGCGGACGAGCTTCTACTACCACTACTACGAGTCCGAGGGGCCGCACGCCGTTGCGGAGCACTACGGTGTGGCCACGAGCCGCTACAAGCTGATCCGCTATCCGGCCACGGACGAATGGGAG